>JBIOJB010000098.1:0-10830 GCA_044450465.1 Candidatus Dormibacterales bacterium
AATCTCGCCCATCCAGCCGCCTCCGGTTTTGGGCCGGCACGGTCTGTGCGGCAGGGGAGGTGAGTATCGATGCGAAAAGTGCTGTTTGGCGCCATCCTGGCGATGGCGTCCCTGATGGCCATGGCGATCACGGCGTCCGCCGGGAACGTCCCGTACTGCTGCTGACGATCCTGGAACCTCAAGGCCCGTAAAGCCAACTGTCAAATCCGGGTAGGGGCTGCGTTAAGCTGGCGCTATGCCAGAGGTTCGTTTGCGCCCCTTGACAGGCCCCGAATCTGAAGGCGAGGGTCGCGCGACCCCAGCCAGGGGAGCGTCGGGTCGGCGGGGTCGCCGGCTCGGCGTTGAGATCAAGCCAGGAACCGTCAAGCAAGCCCGGGCGGAAGCGGGTTTGAGTCTGGGCCAGGTGGCCCGAGGCGACATCAGCCGGACTGCCATCTACTTCGTCGAGACGGGCAAGGCAAAGCCCTCGATCGAAACGCTGAAGCTGATCGCGGAGCGGACCGGCAAGCCCATCGATTACTTCCTGTCGGAGCCCGGTAGGTCGAAGGAAGCGGTCTTTGCGGCCATCTCGGACGCCGAGCGCAAGCTGGCCACGCGCGACTTCACCGGCGCGGTGGCCTCGGGCGAAAGGATCCTGGCTGGGAAGCTCGACCTCGAAACCGAAGCGAACGTGAAGCACCTCGTCGCGACGGCCCTGTTGAGCCTGGCCCAGCCTGTCACGGGGCGACGTTATGCGTCGGAGGCGCGAGCCTATTTCGAAAAAGCAGGTGACATGCTGATGGTGGCCGAATGCCTGGGCAGCGAAGCCTCGGCGGCCTACCTGATGCACGATCCTTCGGCGCTCGTCATCGCAGAGGCGGCGCTTTCGACCGTTCGGGCCCTCAATCCTGTGCCCAAGACCACCGAGGCCCGCCTGCTCGCCATTCTGGGTCACGTTCACGTGGCCAACCAGAGCTGGCAGGCCGCGATCGAGCTGTATGAACAGGCGATCGATGTCGGAGAAGCGGTGCGAGACCTCCACAAGCTTTCGATGCTCTACGGCAACATCAGCATCGCCTATGAGGAGTTGGGGCAATACGGCCGGGCGGCTCACTTCTCGCAGCAGGCGCTGACGATCCAGGAGACCCTCAACGACCGGATCAACATCGCTCGTTCGGCGAACAACCTCGGTGTCCTTTTGATGCACATGGGCGATCTCGCCAGGAGCCGGGAACATCTCGAGCGCGGGCTGAAGCTGCTGGCGGAGGCCGAAGTTGAGCTGGGCAGGAGCGAGTTCGTGCTCAGTCTCAGCGAGCTGCACTTTGCCGAAGGCAAGCTTGTTGAGGCCGCGGAGCTGGCGCGCCAGGCGCGCGGTCTTGCGACCAAGCACTCGGAGACGACGACAGCCGCCAAATCCCACATGTGGTTGGGCAAGATCGCGGCCGCTCAGGGTGACCGCGATGCGGCTGATGACGAGTTCGCCGCGGCCATCGCCACGCTCGCCGGGACCGCGTTCCGAGAGCCGCTCAGACATATCCACGTCGCCTACGCCGAGATCCTCGAGCAGCGCGGCGACCTGGTCAGCGCCAATCGGCATCTGAAGCGAGCGCTCGCTGCCTCGGGGTCCGCGGGAGTCGCCGCGCTGTCCTCACGATCCGCAACCGCCTGACGGGCGCGCCAGCAGACACGACGCCGGGAGGCGCTCGCTAAAGACCCTGCGTCAGCGCGTACTCCAGGGAGTCGACCAGGGCGAGGAGTGAGGCCTCGATGATGTTGCTGGAGCAGCCGACCGTGGTCCAGCGCTCGGAGCCCCGCCCTGACTCCACGAGCACGCGGGTTGTCGCGGCGGTGCCGCTGGCTCCGTCGAGGATCCTCACCTTGTAGTCGTGCAGGCTCACGTCGTCCAGTCCCGGAAAGCGCGGGCTCAGTGCTTTGCGAAGAGCCGCGTCGAGCGCGTTGACCGGTCCATTGCCCGACGCCGCCGTGTGGTAGACAGTGCCCCCGACGTCCACCTTCACAGTCGCCTCCGCGTGGACCGTTTCGCCGTTCTTGCGCACCTGGGTGGTGAAATCAACCACGGTCCAGTCAGGCTTGTAGCCGGGCTGGAGGCGGCGCACCAGCATCTCGAACGAGGCCTCGGCCGCCTCGTAAGCGTAGCCGCGGTATTCGAGCTCCTTGAGGTGCTGGACCAGCCACCTGGTCTGGGGGTCGTCACGCTCCAGCTCAAGTCCGAACTCCTTCGCTTTGGCGAGCACGTTGCCTCTTCCGGACAGCTCTGAAACGAGGACTCTCGGCTCGTTGCCCACGAGCGCCGGATCGATGTGCTGGTACGCGTCTTGGTGGCGAAGCACCGCCGCGACGTGCTGGCCACCTTTGTGCGCGAACGCTCCATTGCCGACGAAGGGCTGCTGCAGCGGCAGCGCCAGATTCGCCACCTCGGCCACCGTGCGTGACAGGTCGGTGAGCCGCGCCAGCGAGCCCTCGGGCAGCGCTTCGATCCCCAGCTTCAAAGCCAGGTTGGCGCCCACCGACACCAGGTTGGCGTTGCCGCAGCGCTCGCCGTACCCGTTGATGGTTCCCTGCGCCATGTCCGCTCCCGCGAGCACGCCCTCGAGCGTATTTGCGACGGCCAGCTCGCAGTCGTTGTGACAGTGGATGCCGATTCGCGCGGAGCCTCCGAGGCCGGTGACCGCCCGCTTGAGCGCCTCGACACCTCGCCGGATGTCGGCGGGCAGGCTTCCGCCGTTGGTGTCGCACATGACGATCCAGGACGCGCCGGCGCGGGCTGCTGTGAGGCACACCTCCACCGCGTACTCCGCGTCGCGAGCGAAGCCGTCGAAGAAGTGCTCCGCGTCGAAGATGACCTCGCGGCCCAGCGTGACGCCGTAGGCCACCGATTCCTCGACCATCGCGAGGTTTTCGGTTTCGGTGGTTTGAAGCACGGTTCGCACCTGCCATGGGTCGCTCTTGCCCACGAGCGTCCAGACCGGGGCTCCACTTGTGACGAGCGCGAGCAGGTTGGCGTCGTCCTCGCATCTTCCTCCGGCGCGCCGTGTGGCACCGAACGCGGCGAGCCGCGCCCTCGACAGGGGGGCCGCTTGCAGACGCGCGAAAAGTTCCTCGTCCTTGGGATTCGACCCCGGAAAGCCGGCCTCGACGTAATCGAATCCGAGCTCGTCGAGCAGCCGGGCGATGCGCTCCTTGTCGGACACGGAGAAGGAAACCGCCGGCCCCTGCGCTCCGTCGCGCAGGGTGGTGTCGTACATGACGATCTTTCTTCCGGACATAAAAAAAACCTCCCGACCTTCGGTGGCCGGGAGGTCTCTCGACGTAGCGGGCGCGCTAGGTCGTGGGACCTCCCAGGCTAATCTCGATTCCGACTCCAATCCGGCTGCGGCTCGACATTGAACCCAAAGGCTAAGGCATCTGAGTGCGTTTGCGCATGGCTTATCTTCACCACATGCCCAGCTCGCCGGCCGTTGGATTCCTCGCTGAGTGCCGCGACGAGCCCGGGGTCCTGTACCGCCTGGCCGAGGCCATCTTCCGGCATGGCGGGAACGTGGCGTACGTCGCGGGCGGTGCGCACCGGGAGGCGGTGGCCGAGATCCAGCTGGAGGTGAGCGGAGCGCCCGACCCGGATCGCCTGCGAGCGGATCTCGAGGCGGTGGAGGGTGTGACGAAGGTGACGCTCGTCCCGACCTTCCAGACGATCTACGGCAAGCGCGTGATCGTGATCGGCGGCGGCGCCCAGGTGGGAATGGTCGCCCAGGGCGCCGTCTCCGAGGCCGACCGCCACAACATCCGCGGCGAGCGGATCTCCGTCGACACGATTCCCCTTGTGGGCGAGCAGCAGCTGGCCGACGCGGTGAGAGCCGTGTCGCGTCTCCACCGCGCGCGCGCGCTTGTGCTGGCCGGCGCCCTGATGGGCGGCGACATCACCACCGCCGTGCGAGAGATCCGCGCCGCCGGGATCCTCGTCGTCTGCACCAACATGGCCGGCTCGGTGCCTGATGCCGCGGACCTCGTCGTCAGCGATCCGGTGGAGGCGGGGGTGATGGCGGTCATGCTCATCGCCGACACGGCGAGTTTCTCGATCGACCATGTGCGCGGCCGGAGATTCTAGGCGGCTCGGATTCTTATGGAATCCTCAACGCGCTCTTATATATCGCTTGAGATGAGCACCTCGTCCAGCATCCTGGTGGTCGAGGACGACACGCGCCTCGCCGCCACCCTTGAGCGCCTGCTCATCGCCGAAGGGCACGACGTGAAGATCGCGGGCGGTGCCCTAGAAGCCTTGCGCCTGGCCCGCGACCGAAGCTTCGACCTGGTGGTGCTCGACATCATGCTGCCCGGGATGGACGGAATCGGCGTGTGCAAGCGGCTGCGGTCAACCGGGCCGACGCCGATCCTGCTTCTGACCGCGCTCGCCGGCACCGAGGAACGCGTGCGCGGGCTGGACAGCGGCGCGGACGATTACCTGGTCAAGCCCTTCGCGTACGAGGAGCTGCTGGCCAGGGTCAGGGCCTTGCTGCGTAGAGCGGCGCCCGGCGATCACCTCCGGTTTGGCGACCTCCGGCTGGAGCCCGCAAGTCGTTCCGCGTGGCGCAGCGATCGTGAGATCGCCCTGACAGCGACGGAGTTCGACCTGCTCGAGCATTTTCTGCGCCACCCACGCCAGGTCATGACTCGCGCGCAGCTGATCGATGCGGTGTGGAAGGGCGAGCCCGAGACGGACAACATCGTCGCGGTGTACGTCGGCTACCTGCGACAGAAGCTGGAACAGGGCGGCGAGTCGCGCCTGCTGCACACGGTTCGCGGCGCGGGCTACGCGTTGCGAGAGTAGTCCGCCCAAGTGTCGCTCCGACTCCGGCTTGCCCTTTTTGGCGCGGCTGTCGTCGCTCTCACGCTGGTGCTGTTCGGGGCCCTGCTTTACTCGCTCCTCGCCCGGGGAGTCACGAGCAACCAGGACGATGCTCTTCGCGCTCGGGCCCGCGACGCGGTGTCGGCCCTCGCTGAGTCACCGGGTGTTGCCTCACGCCCGCCGGTGGTGCCGGCCGACCTCAAGTCGAGCACAGACGTTTTCGTCGTCGTCATGGCCCAGGACGGTGCGGTGGGTTACGCGACCGCCACCCTGAACGGGGCGCCACCCCTCGCCCCGGCCGGGTTGCTGGCACAGGCCCGGCGGCGGCAAGGAGCCTTTGCCACCCAGGGTTCGCTTCGCTTGTACGCGCTGCCATACACGGGCGGCTACGTGATGACCGGCCAGTCGACCCGCGTGCCCCAGTCGAACCTGGCAGGCATCGAGGTCTTTCTGGTCATCTCGGCGATTCCGGCTCTGCTCGCCGCCCTGCTGGCGTCCTGGCTGGTCGCCGGGAGGGCGCTGCGACCGCTCAAGGAGATGGCGCGGGAGGCGGAGGACGTGGGCCGGAAGCGAGACTTCGCGCGGAAGCTGCCCGTGCCGGCGAGCCGCGACGAGGTGGCTCTGCTTGCCTCGAGCTTCAACCAGATGCTCGGCCAGCTTAGGGATGCTTTCGATACGCAGCGGCGTTTCGTGGCCGACGCATCGCACGAGCTGCGTACGCCTCTGACCACCATCCAGGGCAACGCGGGCCTGCTGGCGCGCGGCCCGGAGGTGTCGGAGGAGGTGCGCCGCGCCGCCGCGGCAGACATCGCAGAGGAGAGCGCTCGAATGGCGCGCCTGGTCGACCGCCTGCTCACCCTTGCGCGCGCCGACTCGGGACAGACTCTCCAGCTGACGGCCGTGACGCTCAACGAGGTGGTCGGTGAGGTCTGCCGGCAGGCGGCTGCCGTTCATCCGGAGCTGAAGCTGACGGTGAACGCCGGCGAGGCCTTGGTTAAAGGCGACCCCGACGCGCTGCGGCAGCTGGTCTGGATCCTGCTCGACAACGCTTACCGCTACGCACGGAACGAGATCAGGGTTCTGCTCGCCGTCGAGACGGCTTGGGCGCGCCTGACCGTGGCCGACGACGGTCCCGGCATCCCGGCCCAGGACCGGGAGCGCGTGTTCGAGCGGTTCTATCGCGCCGACAGTGCCCGCACCGGGAGCCACGCCGGCCTCGGGCTTTCGATCGCGCGCTGGCTGGTCGAGCAGCACGGCGGCCGGATCGTCGCCGGGGAATCAATCGGCGGCGGCTGCGCGATCCTGGTCGACCTGCCCCTCTTACGGAGTTCTTAGACGGCGCGGCCATTCTGGCCGCATGTTCGACATATCACCTGATCACGCGATTGGCGTCTACGCCGGCTTGATAGCACTGGTGGCGGCGCTGGCGGCCCTCAGGCTCAGACCGGCTGGCAGGTCCGTCCCCGGCACCGTACTAGGGGCGTCCGTGCTGCTGGCGGTCTCGGGAGCGGTCCACCTCGGGCTGATCGCCACCCACCTGCGGGAGCCTGTCACCGGGGTCCTTTTCCTGATGAATGGGACTGGATACATCGTGCTGTCGCAGGCGTATACGTGGCGGTGGTGGCGGCTCGCCTCAGCGGCACTTATCACCGCCACGCTGCTCGGCTACCTGATCTACATTGCCTTCGGCTTCGACACGCCCGACCAGGTCGCGCTCGCGACCAAGCTGCTCGAGCTCACCGCGCTGGGCCTCGTGCTCGTGCCGGTGCGCGGCGAACCGGGCCGGCCGCATCTCAGGTGGCGCTGGGCTTCCCTCGGCGCCGCCCTACCCGTGCTCACGCTCGTGACGACGGCCACAGTGTGGATAGTCGACATCGCCCGCCCGGACACGGCCCACGCGCACGTGGGCGCGGTCCTGCAGCAGAGCAACAGCGTCGCGACCCCGGATCAGGTTGCCGCGGCGGCGACGCTCTACGCCGACACCAGATCGGCCATCACGCCCTTCGAGGACTGGCACAACGCGTGGGCCGCTGGCTTCCGACCAGGAGGGCCGGCCGGACAGCCATCCACCCACTGGACAAACCAGCACAACGTCGACGCCGGGTACGTCCTGGACCCGGCCCATCCGCAAGGTCTGGTCTACGCCAATACCCATCACGGTCCGGTCTTGATCGGCGCGATGTTCCAGATGAAGCACATCGGCCAGTTCGGTCCTGATCCTGGCGGACCGCTGACCGCCTGGCACGAGCACTTGAACATTTGCGTCACGCCCTTCGGCCTCGAGTTCAGCCTGATGACTCCGATGGCCGTCTGCCCGATCGGGGCCATAGATCTGACAGTGCCGGCGATGCTTCACGTCTGGATCGTGCCCAACCCCCAGGGACAATTTGCGATTGACATCGATTCATCGGTGGTGAAGAAAATTGATCGCGGCTGAAATCCGCTCGAGCAGGCCGGAGGCGGCGTTCGTGCTGCTCCTGATGCAGTCGATGTTCTGGGGAATTGCCGGCATCTCCGCCATGCCATTCGCACTGGCCGGCGAGGTGTTCATGATCGGTCTGGGCGCGGCGTCGATGCTGCTCGCTCTCGCCACCCTGCTGGCGGCCATCGGCCTGTTGTGGCGGCGCCGGGCGTCGCGGCGCTTTGTCATCGTCCTCGAGTGGATTTGCCTGGTGGGCTCCGTGATTCATCTCGCGCTGCCGATCGGCGCGAACCACGGACTCGTATCGCTCATGGTCAATCTCGGGTTGCCCGCTGCGGTGATCCTGCTCCTGCGCAAGCCGAAAGAGATCTTTAGCTGACGGCGCGCTCCCCTGACGGGCGCCGTTTGAGCGCGATGTCCGCGTCGGCGGTCGAAACGTCGCGCCGCCTGAAGTTTCTCAACGCGAACCGGTCGCAGGCAGTCTCGGCCGACGAGCCCTTGTGGAGCACCTCGTGCAGGTACCAGTGCATCCACTCGTGGCAGTAGAGGAATCGAAGCACGTCACGCCGACCCCGAAACGGCACGGTTTCGGACACCCAGGCAAAGCGCATGGCGGCGCCCTTCTTGCGCCGGGCGGCAAAGATGACCGGCTCCTTGAACGGACGAAATGGGATCGGAACCTGGAGCACGATTCGCCGTTCCTCGAACTCGCATCGGGCGGCGAGATGCGGCTCGTGGCGGTACCTGAGGGGCCGCACCACGACCTCGTAGTCGCAGCGCGGCAGGCCTTCGAGGGCGCGGCGCGCCTGAGCGCTGGTGAGGCCGGCCAGCTCCGAGCGGATGCCCATGGCCGAGACAGGATACGAGGTTCGGAAACCTGGTTAAAGTTGGGCGCGATGCGGCGGATCCTGCTGTGGTGCGCCCAGAACCGGTGGCTTTCAACGCACGTGCCCACCTGGGGTTTCGCGCGCCGGGCGGTCAGGCGCTTTCTGCCGGGCGAAGACTTCGAGAGCGCTCTGGCCGAGGCCGTCGAGTTCAAGAAGAAGGGGATCGGAGCGCTCTTCACCCGCCTCGGGGAGAACCTGACCGCCCTGGAGGACGCCACCGCGGTCGTCGATCACTACACCAGGGTGCTCGACGCCTGCCGTGACATCGGGGCGGAAATCTCGGTCAAGCCGACGCAGCTGGGACTCGACATCGACCCTGGCGCGGCCTTCGCCAACCTGAACAGGCTCGCCTCTGCGGCGAGCGACGCGGGCAGCTTTTTGTGGATCGACATGGAGGGCAGCCCGTACACCGACGCCACCCTCGACCTTTACGGACGCGTCAGGCGGGTGCACTCGAACACGGGTGTCTGCCTCCAGGCCTACCTCCGGCGCACCGTCTCCGACATCACGCGCCTTCTGCCGCTGCGGCCGGCGATCCGGCTGGTCAAGGGGGCTTACGCGGAGAGCGACGAGATCGCTTTTACAAGCAAAAAGGACGTCGACGCCAACTATCTCGCCCTTTGCGTCCTGATGCTCCCCGACGTGAAGCGAAAGGCATTGCGTCTCACTCTGGGCACCCACGACGTCGAGCTCATCGCCCGCGTCTGGCGATTCGGCCAGGCTCTCGGCATGGAGCGCGCCCAGCTGGAGGTCAACATGCTGTACGGGATTCGCCCCGACCAGCAGCTTCGCCTCGCGTCAGAGGGTTTCGCCGTCAAGGATCTCATCGCGTATGGCGACGCCTGGTACGCGTGGTACCTGCGGCGCCTGGCCGAGCGGCCGGCCAATCTTCTCTTCGCCGCCCGTCAGATTCTCGGTTGAGGCTCATCCGGCCAGAAAGGAGACCGGCTCCGGTCCTTTCACACCAGAGCCGGCCCACGAGCAAAGTCTCCGCCGGCTACGGAACGCTCGGCACCTGGCCCGCGTTCTCCTGTGCCTCGCGCGCCGCGCTCTCGCCCGCCTCGTGCGCCGGATCCTCATTGGGCACGAACTTGCCTGAAGGGGCGGTACCCGGAGCCGTCGGGCTCGGGCTGGCCGCAGTCGTGGCCGCCGCCGCCGAAAGAGTCGTGGCGCCGTACATCACCGCCCCTACGACACCGCCCACGAGCATCGATCCCGCGATCCCTGCCGCGATCACCGTTTTCTTGATTCCGTTCACTGATTCCGCCTCCGTCCGATAATTCGCTCTTCATGAGCGTCGAGGCCAAGGTTCGCTCCGGCCGCTTGGCACCCCATGTGAAGCGGCTCAGATTTCACCGAGACATATTTGTCCTGGTCTTGGCGGCGATGGTTCTGGGCAGCGAAGTGTGGCCGGCCCCTCCGCAGCCTGCGCCGCTGGTGGGCTTCAGTTTCAGCCCGCAGGCCTCGGAGCTGGCCGATCGCGATCCGCTGGCCGACCTGGCTTTCCTGGTCGGCGCGACCGACCCAGACCTGGTGCGCTTGCCAATCTATTGGGAGATGGTCGAACCGAAACCGGACCAGCTCGACTTCTCGTCGATCGACGCGATGCTTGACGTCGTTGCCTCCCACAATGTGGATGCCGCCCGGTCAACCCGCGTCGTTCTTTCGATCGGCGCCCGAAACTTTCTGACCCCGGAGCTGCACGAGCCGGCCTGGGCAGGCCCCAGGCAGCAGCCGCAGCTGGGCGAGGCGCAGGCCGGCGCCGCCTATCGCTCGTACATCGACCAGAGCATCACCCGGTATCGAAGCTCGCCGCTCCTCTACGCGTGGCAGGTCGAGAACGAACCGTTCGACGCCGTGACCAACGCGACCACCGGGGAAGACCGCATCACCACCGCGCAGATGAACTGGGAGGTCGGCGAGGTTCACCGCCTCGATCCGGCCCACGAGGCAGTGACGACCACGTTCGACGCGTGGAACGCCGCAGTGGACGAGCTGCAGGAGTACGCGCCGCCGCTGCTCGCCATGCTGGGCGGATACCCGAGCGGGCATCCGGGAGATGCCCTCGCGGCGGCTGACGCCCTGGGGCTGGACATATACCTGAACTCGCCGTCGACTCCGTTGCGCTTTGCGAGCGTGGCCCTGCGCGCGGAATGGAAGGCGCAGGCGATCCACTTCTGGGCGGGGCAGGCCGCGGCCGCCGACAAATCGGTCTGGCTGGCCGAGATGCAGGCGGCGCCCTGGGGCACGACCCTCTCCGGCTTCAACCCGCCAGACCTGCTCGCGAGCGCGTCGATCTACCGTCACGAGCGCATTCAGGTCGTGCTGCTTTGGGGAGCCGACACCTGGCTCAAGAGTTCAGCCTGGCTCTCGGCTGCGAACCAGGCCATGTCGATACTGCGAGAGCCTCAGGCGGCAGGCTGAGCCAGGGTTATGCGGTGGCGGTTCTTGGCCGCGACCGAGTACACGCCGATGGCCGTGGTCACCGTCAGGACGACGCGGTAGTCGCCATAGCTGGCCAGTGAAATCTTGCCGTTGGTGCACGCGCTCGGGATGGTGATCGCAAGAGTCGTGTCGGCGCCTGCAGCCGCTATGTCGGGAGCGAACTTCACCAGGCCGGCGTCGTAAGTGTCACCCACCCGCTCGATCCAGCCGCCCTTGACCGCAACCAGGGTCAGCAC
>JBIOJB010000099.1:0-10655 GCA_044450465.1 Candidatus Dormibacterales bacterium
ACAACGACACCGATCGAAGTTGGAGGTCAGCCGCATCTAGTGATCATCTTCCGCCGCGAAGTCAACTGAATCCTCTACGAACGGCCCCGCCGACCCGTTTCAGTGGCCGTAGCGCGTTACGTTTCGAGCCTCAGCCAAGGTTGGCACCGACCGCGGGCGAAACGTAACGCGCTAGACACCCGTCCCCGCGCCTCGTAGCCTCTCGGCGTGGCGAGGACGATCTGGGTCAGGGGTCCCTTTTCAGACCGTGATCTGCGTCCAGTCCTGGCCGGACCAAGACCAGACTTGAAACTGGCGCTCGGGCGAGTAGCCGAACAGCAGCAGCCGATGCCGCGGTGGGTCAGGCTGGAGCCACTCAACGGCGAGCGCTGGAGCATGCCCCGGCTGTAGCTGCTCAAAGGTGGTTCCGTTCCATCTCCACGTCGACGTGGGAAGTATCAGGAGTGGGTTGTAGATGAGCATCCCGGCCCGATCCAGTTCGGGAGCCATGGGGCCGAAGTACTGGACCGGTGGCGACTTGGCTGCTGTTTCGCCCCACGTCTGGCCGTCCCATTCCCACACTGCGCTCACATCTGCCCCGCCATCGTTGTGCCCCCCAAAGGTCACGACGGTCTGTGAGGCGCTGTCGAACGAGAGCCAAACCTGCCGCCGTGGCGGATCAGGTTTCCCATCCGCGTTGGTGCGATGGGTCCAATCCGTACCGTCGTAAGTCCAGGTCTCCATCTGTCGGTCGAACCCGAGCAGCACGATCTGGTTACGGGCGTAGTCGTAAGTACCATCAGGGATGAAGGGCACAGGTCGGTGGGCAGGGTGCTGCTCCGTCCAGTCGGAGCCATCCCATGTCCAGGTGTCGGCGGCGAACGTTATGCCCCCTACGTCCCCGCCCGTACCGGCCGCTGCGGAGGCGGGCACGCCACTTCCGCCATACATCACCACCACCCCGTGAGCGGCGTCGAAGACGAGCACCGTGTCGATGCGAGGAGGTGGGACGTGAGCTGGGTGCAACTGCGCCCACCGGCCGTCCCTGAACCTCCATGTCTCATCAGTAACCGGACCTGAGTGGTACGACCCGCCGAATGTCACGATTTCATCGCGAACAGGATCGAAAGCCATCGCAATATCTGCCAAGGGCGGGCAGGTCCGAGCGTCCTCGCAAGCGAAATAGGCCGGGACGCTGGGAGTCGTCGACGGCTGAGATGGCTGCGGCGCAGCGGTGCGGGTGGGGCTTGCGACACTCGACGGCGTAGTCGCGGCCGTGGTGCCGGGAGTCGCCGTAGACCCGGCGGCCTGAGGGCTTCCGCAAGCCGCGAGCAGCAACGCGACCGCCAGTCCGCCTGCGAATTTCACCGGCCCTATCATCACGTTCAACGATCTGAATCTACGTTTCGATCCGCTAGTGCCAACAGTCGCGCTTCCTGATATGGATAAGAGGCACGAGCAGGCGACTTTGTCGGTCAGCTTCGCCCGTTTCGAGTTCAGCGACTACGCGAGGACGCGGGTCCAACTCCCGCCGCCTCCACCAAGCCGAACCGGTTGCGAGGTCCGGACAGGTTGGCTGCAGGCGTCTACAGTGGGCCTATGTTCGGTGGTCCGCCGGATCGGCTCCGAGAGGTTGGCGCCCAGGCGGAGCACACCCTGAACAAGTATCAAGAGGGAGTGCAGGGGGCCGAGCTTCGCGCCCGAGTAGCGGGCGGTCCCGATGCGGACGGCATGCTCAGCAGCGCACGGGTCCGGAACGTGGCTTTGGTTTGGACCATCGTCGCGGTCGTGATCGCCGGCGTGGCCACTCTGCTGCTCGACCCGGTCATGGCCGCGTGGACCGTGGTGGCCGCCACGGCGATGGTTATCGTTGTGCGGCTCTCGCGTTGGCGGACGACTCCACCCCCGAACACAGCGCGCTAAGACCCGTCACCGGTGACGCTACCGGCGGCGGTGGCGCAATTCTTGGCCACCATCGCTCAGCGGGTGTAGGTTGGCAGCGAACAGCGTGGCCGGATGCTCGTCGTAACGGCGCTAGGTGGCAGCGCGCCGCTGCCGAGCGCCGACGCGACTCCTTACCCTGCCGAAGTGTTGGTGGGCGCCCGGGCCGTGGCCACGCTGGCCCAGGAGCACTCTGTCGTGGTCGCGCAAGGTGGCCACGCTACCGCGGCACAACCAGGCGGACAGACGGAATCCGCTCTCGAACCAGCGCTCCGGAACGAGATGCCAGGACGGAAGCTGGCTCTGGTCGGCACCGGCGAGATAGTCCGCCTAGTACCGGTCGGACCCCGCTACGCAGACACGCCAGACGGACGCCGATGGGCGGACGAGTTGGGCTGGATGGTGGTTCAAGACGGGTTCGGGTTCCGCCAAGCGCTGCTTTCGGTCGCCCCCATCGGAGTCGAGCAGCTCGCAAACATTCGAACTCTTGTCGATACAGGCGTTCTGGTGGTATGCGCCATAGCCGCGACAGCGGGCGGCGCGCCACTTCAGGTGCCCGACGTCATCATCGCGGGCGAGCTCTCAGCCGCCGTGCTGGCGGAGCAGATCGGTGCGGACCTGCTGATGTTCCTGATCGAGAGCGCACGGGTGAGGTTGGAGTGGGGCTCAGGCGGTGCGCCGCGTTCCCGGCCAACCTCTGTGGCCGCCCTGCGCAGGACCTGGTTCGCGCCTGGATCGATCGGCGCTGAGGTCCAGGCTGCATGCCGGTTCGCCGAAGCGACCGGAAGGCGCGCCGCCATCGGCGGCGTAACCCAGGCGTTCGACCTGTTGGGCGGCGAGTACGGAATCCAGGTGACCGCGTAAGCCATTCGGCGACGCTGGCTGCGACTCGTGGATTGGGCGGATGGGGCCGGTGGTCCCGATCTGGACGGTCCCTTGGCCCCTTGCCCGATTCCACCCGGCGGCGCAGGTTGGCCGTGTAGAAAACGGGCGCCGATTCAGGAGGCCTTTCATGAACCACGAAACTGCTTTTGGCCGCTTCTGCACCGTCGTCGATGCCGCCGCCCACGGCGCCGGCATCACCGACGCCAGCCTCATCGAACGGATCAAGACGCCTGAGCGGATTCACACCGTCTCGATCCCGCTGGTTCGCGACGACGGCCGCGTCGAGCTCTTCACCGGATTTCGAGTGCAGCACAGCTCAGCCAGAGGCCCTTACAAGGGCGGGATCCGCTACCACCCGCAGGTTTGCCTGGACGAGGTGATGGCGCTCGCCGCCTGGATGACCATCAAGACGGCGGTCGTGGACATTCCTCTGGGAGGCGGCAAGGGGGGAATCACGGTTGACCCTCACTCGCTCTCCAAGGCAGAGCTCGAGCGCCTGACGCGCGCGTACACCGAGAGGATCTGGAGGAACATCGGGCCGCTGGTGGACGTGCCGGCGCCCGACGTCAACACGACCACGCAGACCATGGACTGGATCGCCGACGAGTTCGGCCGGCTGTCCGGAAGCCCGGCCCCGGCCGTTGTGACCGGCAAGAGCCTCGAAAACGGCGGCTCCGCCGGCCGTGACACCGCCACCGCCCAGGGCGGGATCGACGTCCTGGAGGCGGCGCTGGCCGCCGCCGGCGAGAAGCTGGCAGGCAAGCGGGTGGCAATCCAGGGATTCGGCAACGCCGGCTACAACGCGGCGCTGCTCATGGACCACGCGGGAGCCAAAGTGGTTGCCGTATCCGACTCGAGCGGTGCGGCGCTCTCCCAGGCCGGCCTGCCAGTGCCAGAGCTGGTCCGGTTCAAGCTGGCCGGCGGGCATCTCGCGGAGTTTCACGGTGTCGAGCACGATGAGGCGATCGAGGCTCTGTTCCAGCCGGCGGACATCGTGGTTCCGGCTGCACTGGAGGGCCAGATCACGGCTGCGAACGCGATGAGAATTCAGGCTCGCTGGGTTGTGGAGCTGGCCAACGGGCCGACGACTCCCGAGGCCGACGAGATCTTGAAGTCGAAGGGCATCCTGGTGCTGCCCGACATCCTTGCGAACGCTGGTGGCGTCGTGGTCAGCTACTTCGAGTGGGTCCAGAACCTGCACGACGAGCGCTGGACCCGCGCCGAGGTCGACACGCGGCTCATGACCACCATGCGCAAGGCGTACGAGGCCGTTTCGTCGCTGGCCGACCGGACTGGAATGAGCTACAGAGAAGCGGCGTACGCCGTTGCAATGGAGCGTATTGCCACTGCGCTGAGAGTCGCGCATCAGCTCTCGGCGCAGGGCACCCCCGCGCGGGCGGGGCTGTAAGGAGGCGTTGTGAAGGCGTACCTGTTCGTCAGCGCCGCCGGCGAGCCGACCCACCTCGCCGCGGCGCTGCGGGCGGTGCCCGGGGTGATCGCGGCCGACGCCACCACAGGCGACATTGACGTGATCGCAGTCTGTGAAGCGAGCGGCCTCGTGGAGCTCAACGCGATCGTCACGGCCATCCACCAGAGAGAAGACGTGATCGAGTCCCACGTCCGAGTCGTGATCGGACCCGCTCCCAGCTCGACCGAGCGCTTGTCGTCGGCCGCGTGACCTCGGTTTAACCCAGTCTGCGGGCTCGCGCCGGTCGAGCACGCGACGACACCGAGAGGGTCAGGGCTGCGAGGGATGCCGCGCGCGTGAGCATCAAGGTCGCTCCATCCCGGCCAGGACCAGGCGATCAACGTCTGGCTTGATATATTCCGATATCGGTATATGATGCCTCCCATGGCCAGGGCAGCGACGACGGCCGACGCGTTCAACGCCGTGGCGGAGCCGCGGCGGCGGGAGATCCTGGACGTCCTGGCCGGTGGGGAGCGGCCGGTCAACGACCTGGTCTCGCGTCTCGGGCTGGCACAACCGCAGGTTTCAAAGCACCTGCGGGTGCTGAAGGAGGTGGGGCTCGTGGACAGCCGCGAGGTGGGGCGGCAGCGAATCTACCGGCTGGTCGGCCACCCCCTCAAGCCGATTCACGACTGGGTGAAGGGCTACGAGCGGTCCTGGTCGGAACGGTTCGATCGTCTTGACGTCGTGTTGGAGGAACTCAAATCAATGGAGGACAAGACAAATGGTTAGCACAGGTAGCGCGATCGTCACTCTCCCGTCAGACACCCAGATCCTGATCACTCGGGATTTCGACGCACCCAAACACCTGGTCTACAGGGCGTGCACCGAGCCGGAGCTCATCAAGCGCTGGTGGAGCGGAGACCGCGGCCAGGTGGTGAGCGTCGCCGTTGACCTGCGGGTTGGCGGTAGATGGCGCTACGTGATGACCGCCAACGAGGGCTTCGAGGTCGCGTTCCACGGCGAGTATCAGGAGGTTGTCGCGGACGAGCGCCTCGTGTCCACCGAGGTCTACGAAGGGATTCCCGATCCCGAAGCGGCGGCTGCGCTCAACACCAACACGTTCACCGAGAGGAACGGCCGAACCACCCTGACCATCCTTGCGGAGCACAAAACCAAGGAGAACCGCGACATGGTGATCGCGTCGGGCATGGAGGGTGGAATGCAGGAGGCGCTCAACCACCTGGAAGAGGTCGCGATCTCGCTTCTCTGAAAACAGCTCAGCAGCCGGCGCGGGGGGTCGCCATCCCCCGCGCTAATTCATTGGAGGCCAGGATCAACCCGGAGCTGGCGTCTCGGGCATCGGATCGACGGAACAGCGCTTACAGCCATTTGACACCTCGATCTGCGGGCTTTTGCCTCAATTTGCGTTAAGCGACTCGGAGTTGATTAAAGGGACGATGAAAACGCTGGTTCTATACGAGTCGAAGTTCGGCAACACCAAGCGGGTTGCAGAAACGATCGGGATGCAGCTGCTTGCCGAGGGCCCGGTTCGGGTCACCACGATTGAGAGCTACAAGCCCCAGTTCCTGGGTGGCGTCGATCTCGTGCTGGTCGGTGGTGCCACGCAGGGGCACGGGGCCACGCCGGAGATGCGCCAGTTCCTCGCGACGCTTCGCTTTCAAGCCGCGGGGATGCGCGCGATCGCCTTCGACACCAGGCTCAACGGCCCCATCTGGCTGTGGGGCTCGGCCGCCCGCGACATCGAAAATGAGCTTCGCGAGGCGGGCTTCGACGTCATTGGTCCTGCTGCGAGCTTTCTCGTCACTCTTGCGAGGCACCCGGAGCTACACGACGGAGAGCTGCAGCGAGCCGCGGCCTGGGCTCGCTGGAGCGCGGACGAGGTTCGGGAGGAGCAGCTCCTGGCCGTCTGAGCTCCAGGTTGGAATGTTCCGGCTGGGCCGGACAGTACCTGGTTGCATGAGCAACTCTTTCGGCAACTTCAATCGCTCGCTCATTGAAGACCTGCGCGCCAACGGCGGCAAGCCGACCGGAGGTCCGTTCAAGGGCCGGGAGGTGCTGATCCTCACCACGACGGGAGCGAGGTCCGGAGTTCCACGTGAAAACCCATTGGTATACACGCGTGACGGCTCCCACATCGTGATCGTCGCATCCAAAGGCGGAGCCCCGACGCATCCCTCCTGGTATCACAACCTGGTGGCGCACCCTGAGGTCAAGGTTGAGCTAGACGGCGAGACGTTCGAGGCCAGGGCCCACGTGGCTACCGACGCGGAGTACGAACGGCTCTACAAACAGCACGCCGACATCAACCCGACCTTCCACGACTACCGAGCCCGAACCACGCGCAAGATCCCGGTCATCCTGCTGGAGCGCGCCGGCTCGAACTGAGCGGTTGGCGGAAGTCGCCAATTCGAGTGGAGTAACCTTCGGCCGGTGCCGGGTCCGAGCTTCCACAGCGCGGCTACCTCGAAGGTGGGCTGACGTGTCGCAGATGAGGCGCGCCGGCCGGCTCGTCGTCCCGAAGGGACAGGCGCCTGCCGACCGAGTCCTCCTCGAGCGGTCGGCCATTGAGGAGCTGAGCCACCACGCCGACCCTTGGCGCGTCCTGCGCATCCTTTCCGAGTTCGTCGAGGGTTTCGACGCTCTGAACAACGTGGGCCCGGCCGTCACGGTGTTCGGCTCCGCGCGTGCCCAGGCCAGCGATTCGTATTACTCGGACGGCGTGGCCCTCGGCGCCGCATTGGCCAGGCGCGGCTTCGCCGTGATCACCGGGGGCGGACCCGGAATCATGGAGGCCGTCAATCGTGGTTGCCACGAGGCAGGCGGGCTGTCCGTCGGATGCAACATCGAGCTGCCCAACGAGCAGGCGCTCAACCAATTTGTCGATCTCGGCGTGGAGTTCCGCTACTTCTTCGTGCGCAAGAACATGTTCGTGAAGTACGCCCGCGGATTCGTGATCTTTCCGGGAGGTTACGGAACCCTGGACGAGCTTTTCGAGTCGCTGACGCTGGCTCAGACGGGCAAGATCGAGCACTTCCCGATCGTTCTTTTTGGAACCCGCTACTGGAAAGGTCTCCTGGAGTGGCTGGGTGGTGAGGTGCTGAGCTCCGGCGGGATCGACCCCGAGGATCTAGACCTGGTGACTGTCACCGACGATCCCGAGGAGGCCGCCGCGATGGCGACACGGCCGATCCCCGGGATGATCGATGAGCCCCTCGCCCATGACGGCGCCACCCCGAGCTCGCCGTAGCCGTGGCGGCGCCCCTCGACTTCTTCTTTCTCACCGATGGCGGACAGCCCGCCACCAGCGTCGCGCAACGTGTCGCCGCGTTCCTGGACGGGGCGTCGAAGACCCTCGACATCGCCATCTATGACCTGCGCCTTGACACCGAACCGTCGACCACGATCCTGGCGGCGTTCGCAGCCGCGCAGAAGCGGGGCGTGACGATGCGTCTCTTGTTCAACCAGGATCACGCCGTAGCCATCCCGGTGCCGCCGCCGCCTGAGATCGACTGGGCCTTCATCGACCGCTTGCGCGGGATCGGGGTTCAGGTTCGTCCGGTGCCCGGGGTTCCCGACCTCATGCACCACAAGTACGTGGTGCGCGATGCGGGCACCCCCGCCGCCGCAACGCTCACTGGGTCGACCAACTGGACGAACGACTCCTGGACGCGTGAAGAGAACGTGATGTTCACAGTCGCTTCCGCGGACGTGACGGCGGCTTACGCGGCCAATTTCCAGGAGCTGTGGGACCATCCTGTCGTCGCGGCCTCGGGACGCATCTCGACCCAGTGGATGGTGCTCCAGGACTCGACACGCGTGCGGCCTTACTTCTGCCCCGGACGCGGCCTGAAGCTGGTTCACGCGATGGCTCGTTCGCTGGCCTCGGCGACCAGGCGAATCCGGATCTGCTCGCCGGTGATCACATCGGGACCGATCCTCGGCACTCTCGCCGACATCTGCCAGCACAGCCGCATCGACATCGGCGGTGTGTACGATGCGACCCAGATGGACGAAGTCCAGCACCAGTGGGCCGACCAGCCCGGCGCGGCCTGGAAGGTCGCCGCTTTCCGCTGCATCGCATCTGCCATACCGTTTGGGACCAAGCATTCGACGCCGTATTCGAAGACCTCGGTTCACGACTTCATGCACGCCAAGGTGCTCGTCGCGGACGACTACGTTTACGCCGGCAGCTTCAACCTTTCTCACAGCGGCGAGCAGAACGCCGAGAACGTGATCCAGATCGAGAGCGCTTCCGTGGCCGAGATGTGCGCTCAATACATAGACAGGGTGGCCGCCCGCTACGGCGGGAGACCTCTCGAGGTGGCGGCTCAGCCCTGAGACGGCGGATCCTGTGGGCCGCGGCGGCCGCGGTCGCCGTCTTCGTCGCTGCGACCTGGCTGGCCGGGCAGCGACCGCAACCGGTCGCCGGAACTATCGTCGTGCTCGCCGCCGGCCGAAGCGATGACGCGGTCCCACGGACACACCTGATGATTCACGGCGCAGCCGGCTGGGATTCCGTCGGCGACGCGCAGGGCCTGGTGCCGGCCGCGCCTCTCGAGAAACAGCTGCTGTCCGCGGAGGTGGCTGCCGGCAGCTACGACGCCGTCTCACTGGGCACCGTCACCCAGCCGGTGGCCTTGACCATCACCTCCGGGATCGTGACCCCGCTGTTGCTTGGTTTCGATGGCGGCCGGCTGATAAGCGGAGCCGTGTACGCCGGGAACGACGACGTCAACCTGGGGCTTGGCGAGCTGAGCGGGAAGTTCGTGGCGATGCCGAGCTTTGCGCTCGTCGACCAGAGTGGGCGCGCGTTCACGCCGTCAGCCACCGCCGGCAAGGACCTGATCATCGCGGCGTTTCACACGACCTGCCACGAGACCTGCCCTCTCTACACGGCCATGTTCTTTCAGATCCAGAAGCGAGCACCGGCCAACCTGGTGCTGGCCGAGGTCACCACCGATCCAGGTGTGGACACGCCGGCGGTGCTTGCCGGATACTCGCGAAGCATCGGCGCAGGCTGGACTTTCGCGACGGGCTCGGCGGCCGATCTGGCGGCATTCTGGAGCCCCTTCGGTGTCGAGCTTGCGAGCGGCGACACTCACACATCCACGCTGGCCCTGGTCGATCGCCACGGGTATGTGCGCCTGGTTTACCGGGGAGTGCCGAACGTCGGATCCGCCATCCCGCCATCGCTCATCACGGGTTTGAGCGCGACTGGCCTTCATGAGCTCGCGTCCGGAGGGGACGGCTGGGGCGCGGCCGACGTCCTCCAGGCTCTGGCCACAATCGCGGGTCCACAGCAGCCGTCGCCGGCGGGGGGCGCTACGGCACCCAGCTTCTTGCTCAGCTCAACCACAGGAGAAGAGGCGAGCAGCTCGAGCCTGTCGGGCCGGCCGCTCGTGATCAACTTCTGGGCCAGCTACTGCCCGCCCTGTAAAGCGGAGATGCCCCTGCTCCAAAAGCAGTTGGAGGCCCAATCCGGCGCCCAGCTGGTGCTGATCAACGAGGGCGACAACCCGCCCGCTGCGCGCTCGTTTCTTGCCTCGTTGGCGGTCCACACCCCGTCTCTGCTCGACACAGATCTTGCCGTTGGAAAGGCCTATGGGGTGTCGGCTCTGCCGACTACCGTGTTCGTGCGCGCCGGCGGCACGATCGCGGCGGTTCACGTCGGCCAGCTGAGCGACGCCGTCCTCGCGGCCGAGCTCGCGACCCTGGTCAGTCAGTAGACTGGGCCGCTGAGGTGGTGGTCCTCTTCCGGCGCCTTGCCCTTCTGACCGCGGTCTTCGCGTACCTGCAAATCGCGCTTGGGGGCGTGGTCCGCGTCTCGGGCTCGGGTCTTGGCTGCCCCGATTGGCCCCTGTGCCATGGACGCCCGTATCCGCCGGCGGACATTCACGCGATCGTCGAATACTCCCATCGAGCGGTGGGGAGCGTTACCGGCGTGCTGATCATCGCCACCGTGGTCCTGGCCTGGGTGGTCTTTCGCCAGAGCCGGCCGGTTGTCACGTGGCTTGCCTCCGCCTCTCTGATCGGTGTCGTGGCCGAGGGCGCCCTGGGCGGCGTCGTGGTGGCGCATGACCTTGCCTCGTGGCTCGTGCTGGTGCACCTCGGCCTGGCGATGATGATCCTGGGCTTCCTCGTGGCGGCCGCGATCATGGCCATGCCGGCTGCGCCGGGAGCAGCTGACCCGGAGTTTCGGCGGCTCGCGATCTTTGGGGCCGGCGCCACGTACCTGATGCTGCTGAGCGGCTCCACCGTGGTCGCAAGCGGCGCAGACCACAGCTGCCGCACGTGGCCGCTCTGCGGTTCCGGCTTCACTTTTGATTTCACCGGCTCCAGCGCGTTCACGATGCTGCATCGAGGCGCGGTGCTGGTGATCGGCGTCCTCCTCGTGTACGTCGCCATCGCCGCCATGAGG
>JBIOJB010000100.1:0-10629 GCA_044450465.1 Candidatus Dormibacterales bacterium
CGCCGAGCCCGACTGGGAGGGCGGCGGGATCGGGCCGTCGATGATCTACACCTCCGGGACGACCGGGCACCCCAAAGGCGCCTGGCGCCCAAACGGCGTCGACCTGGCCAACGTGCTCCAGGTCATCTCGATCTTCGGATTCGACCAGGACGACGTCCACCTGACCTGTGGACCCGGCTACCACAGCGCGGTCTCGTTCTTCACCGCGATTCACTCGATCCTCGGCGCAACAGTGGTGCTCCAGTCGAAATTCGACGCCGGTGGAGCGCTCGATCTGATCGCGCGCCATCGAGTGACGACCACTTTCATGGCGCCGATCCTTTTGCAGCGATTGGTAGACGAGCAGGAGCGTTCGCCACGCGACGTGTCGTCTCTGCGGGCGCTGCTGCTTGGCGCTGCGCCGTGCCCTCAATCGCTCAAGGCCAAGGCGGAAGCTGTACTCGGCCAGGTGCTGTGGGAGTTCTACGGGGCGACCGAGACCGGGATCAACACCGTGCTCGGTCCCGCCGACCAGCTGCGCAAGCCGGGTTCGTGCGGAACTGCGGTGCCCGGCCAGGAGATCAGGCTGGTCAGCGAAGATGGCGACGAGGCGGTGGTCGGAGAGCCGGGTGAGCTCATGGTCCGGAACACGTGGCTGGCCGAGTATTACCGGCGACCCGACGCCACCAGCGGCAGCCTCCACGACGGCTTCTTCTCAGTGGGCGACATCGCCTACCGGGACGAAGAGGGTTACTTCTACATCTGCGATCGGAGGATCGACATGATCATCTCCGGCGGCGTCAACGTCTACCCGGCCGAGGTCGAAGCGGCGCTCAGTGCGCATCCTGCCGTGCAGGACGTCGCCGTCATCGGCGTGCCGGACGAGGTCTGGGGCGAGTCGGTGAAAGCGATCGTCCAGCGCCGGCCCAGCGCAACGGTCACCGAGGTCGAGCTGATCGCCTTCTGCGGCGAGCGACTGGCCGGCTTCAAGAAACCGCGCTCGGTCGATTTTGTCGACGAGCTGCCCAGGGACGCCGCCGGCAAGCTGTTGAAGCGGCGCCTGAGAGACGGCTACTGGGCGGACGCGGGGCGGAAGGTCTGACCGGCCTCACTGCAGCAGCGGCAGCAGGTACTCCAGAGAGCGACTGATACGGCCGAGCGGACGCTCGTCTGAGCTCCCGAGCCTGGTTTCCTGCTCCAGCGTGTACCAGCCCGCGTATTTGGCGTTGCGCAGAGCCTCGACGACGTGGGCGACCTGGGCGCCGCCTTCGCCGAGCGGCCGGAACAGGTGGCGGCTGACGGCGTCGCCATAACCCACCACGCGATCGCGCACCTGGCGGGCGAGGTTGAGGTCGACGTCGTTCATGTGAACGTGGTTGATCCGTCCGACGGCCAGGCTCACCACGTCGACGGGGTCGGCGCCGGCCAGGACGAGCTGGCCGAGGTCGAAGCAGATGCCGGCCTCGGTACCGACGAGGAGGCGCTCGATGTCCGCCGCGTCCTGAATCGTGCTGCCAAAGCGAGGCTGGACGGCAAGCTTGAGCCGGTAGCGCGCGCAGACGTGCTCGACAGAGCCGATGAGATGGAGCAGCTGCGCCCACTCGGCATTCGACAGGATGAGCTTCTGGCCTCCCGCGACCTCGGGGTGGGGGATGGCTGAAAGGACGAGAGTGTCGGCTCCGATCACCGACAGCCATTGAGCGTGGCCATCGACGTGGGCGAGCTCCGCGGCGCCCGTGGGCAGGTGATGAAGGATGGCCTGTACCTTGCCGGCGACCACCCGGAGCTTGTGCCGCTTGAGCAGGATGCGCGTCTCCTGGCTCTGGTTCGGCAGGAAGCCTAGAGGGCCCGCGGTGATCGCTCCCTCGCCCATTGCCTCGGCCTCGGTCAGCACCCGCTCGACGCCGAGCTGCGGGCCCCAGTCCTCGACCTCGCTGATTCCCCAGCAGGCGGGTGACAGGGCGAGCCGGTGCACCGAGCGGCCGCGCGCGGTCTTCAAACCCTGGACAGGCCGGACTCGGCGAGTAATCAACCTCCAGAGATTAACCTTCTACTTCGGCCATGCCTGAACCACCCGGCGACACATACGGAGTCAGAAGGCTGACCGAGCTGTACAGAGAATGGACGGCCTCGGGGATGGTGGCCAACATCGGCACCAGGCTCATCGAGGTCGCCGAAGGCCGGCTCGTGCTGGAGGGAAATCTGACGGCGGAGGCTCATGGCTTTCCGACCTCACTCGGCCCGGTTGTCCACGGCGGCGCGCTGGCCACCCTGGCCGACGAGGCGCTCGCCTCAGTC
Source organism: Candidatus Dormibacterales bacterium (assembly GCA_044450465.1). GTDB lineage: Bacteria > Chloroflexota > Dormibacteria > Dormibacterales > Dormibacteraceae > JBIOJB01. Next base: position 2,278 of record JBIOJB010000100.1, read on the forward strand.
GCCTTCACCGCCGCCAGGGAGGGCGAGACCACAGCCACCGCCGACCTGAAGGTCGATTTCTTGCGACCGGCCATCCCGGGACGACTGATCGCGCGCGCAAGGCTCAAGCACCGCACCGGAAGGCTCGCGTTCTGCGAGGCGTCGGTGGAGCAGGCCGACGGTCAGGTGGTGGTGGAGGCTCGCGCTCTCATCGCCTACGTGAAGGTCTAGCCGGGCAGCAGCACCATCCGCCAGTGGACCCCACCGTCCGACGTGGTTTCGAGCACCGCGCGCGATCCGGCCATGGCGCCGTACCAGGCGTGGTGGTCGTCGAGCAGTTGCAGCGTCCCCGCAAGCGGCGTGATCACACCGACGTTGCGGTAAGGGCTCCAGGTACCGCCGCCATCCGAGCTCTTTGACCACACGGCCGAGCCGATCCACCACCAGTTTCGGGCGTCCGAGTAGCCGATGGCCCCTGGCGCTGCAGGCGGAGCGATTCCACCCCAGGTCAGACCCCCGTCGAGCGATCCGAGTGAGACCTGGTTGGGCGCCGGAACACCGCTTGTGTTGCTGCTCGAGAGCCCCGCCTGGGCAGGGTCGCCGCCGAAGAACGCGGGAGCGAAGGTATAGATGTATCGAACCGGTAGCCCTCCGTCGTAGGCGCGGACCGTCAAGGGTGGGTAGAGAAGCACCGACGCGCCAATGCCTGATCGACCGGAGATTGGCGCGAAGTTCGCCACCGTGGCCACGACGCCAAGGCCCTTGGTCGGATATGCAGCGACGAAGAACTGGCCATTGGGCGGCCAGCCGCCCTGCGGGGCCGGAAGGGCTACGGGCTGCCAGCTGGCCCCTCCATCCAAAGACCGATATGCGTATGCGCCGGAGTTGAGACTTTCGAGCCAGCCGTCATTGCGATCGGAGAACTCGACGCTATAGGCGTCATCGGCGGACGGTACTGGCTGACCCAGCGAGGTCCAGTTCGCGCCGCCGTCGGTGGTTCGCAGCAAGTCACTCGATGCGGTCGTGGGAGTCTCGGTTCGGACGAGGAGCCAGCCGTGTGTAGAGTCGACGAAGTACAGCGACACGACGAAAGACGCTGGATCGAGCAGCTGATGCGCAGTCCACGTGCGTCCGCCGTCATAGGTCCAGAAGGTCTCCGCCTTGGCGCCAGTCAGCGCGAAAACCCCATTGGTCGAATCGAAAAAGCGGAGGTAGACCCCCCGCCCGCCGGTCTGGCCGGTGAGAGCCCGCGACCAGGTCTGACCAGCGTCGGCCGTCTGAAGCAGCGTGTACGCGCCGGTCGCGGACAGCGCGACCACCCAGCCCCTGGTCGGGCTGACGAACGCGAGCGCGGCGGGTTGGAAGGTGCTCTGGGGCGCTTCGACGTGGACTGCGGCCGGCGCCCGGCTCACCGTCGGCGCGGGGTGAAGGTAGGCGAACCAAGCGCCTGCGATCGCGATCATGGAGGCGGCCGCCACCGCAATTCCGCGCCAGGTGCGCGCCGGTCTTTGGGCGGGTTCTGGATCGGATACGGGATCCTGCGGTTCCATGGCCTGAGAGATCAGCTTAGTCGCGGTTGGGCGCCTTGCCGTCGCGTTCGATCGATGGGTCTGCTCCGCCCGCGTCCACTAGATTGTGGTCGATGGTGCGACCGGCAGAGCTCGCGGACGCGGCCGCGATCGCGCGCGTGCACGTCGATACCTGGAAGACCGCTTATCGCGGCCTGCTTCCCGACCAGTTCCTGGACTCGCTGACCGAGTCGAGCTATTTCGATCGGTGGCAGAGAGGGATCGGCGACAGCTCGACGCGCGTCTACGTCGCCGAGGACCAGACCGGGGTCGTTGGGTTCGCCTCAGGCGGGCCCGAGCGCGCCGGCGAAAGCGGTTTCGAAGGCGAGCTGTACGCGATCTACGTCGTGAGCGGCGCCCAGCGCCACGGCTTCGGACGCGAGCTGGTGAAGGCAGTGGTGGCCGGGTTGAGCGAGATGCGGTTGCGCGACATGATCATCTGGGTGCTGCGCGACAACCCCGACGCTCGGAGGTTTTACGAGCGTTTGGGTGGGAAGTACGTGCGGACCCAGCCCATCACCATCGGCAAGGCGACGCTCCAGGAGGTCGCCTACGGGTGGGCGCGACTGGACGACGTCCGCTGGTGACCCGCGAACCCGAGATGCACATCAACGGTTGAAGACGAATCAGGGTGTGATCAGCGCTCGCCTGCGGCAGCTGCAGTGGGATCTGATCCCGCCCACCCGGCAGATCGCGCACATGCACATGGCTCTCGACGAGGTCCTGCTCGACCGGGTGATCGCAGGCGGAAGACAGCCGACGATGCGGCTCTGGGACTGGGCCGAGCCGGCCCTGGTCATCGGATCACATCAGTCGGTGGCGAACGAGATCGACCTGCCTGCCGCACGCAGCCTCGGCTTCACCGTGACGAGAAGGATGAGCGGCGGCGGCACGATGCTTTGCGAGCCGGGACGCACCATCACCTACTCGCTCTACCTTCCAGAGGCGATCGTGTCAGGCGTGAGCTTTCGTGCGTCATACGCGATCCTCGACGAGTGGGCCGTGCGCGCCCTCGTCGATGCCGGCGTGCCGGCGTCATACCGCGAGATCAACGACATCATCTCGCCGCGGGGCAAGATCGCGGGCGCGGCCCAGGCCCGACGGCGAGGCTTTGTCCTGCACCACACGACCATCGCGCACGCCATGGACGCCGCGCTATTGCCTCAGCTGATCAGGATCGGGCGCGAGCGGGTGGCGCCGCAGGGGGTGCGCAGCGCCGAGAAGGCCGTTTCGCCGCTTTCTTGGTTCACCCCTCTCTCGTGCGCCGACGTGGCGACGCATCTGCATGACTCTTTCGCGCGCCAGTTCCAAACTCGCGAAAGCGAGCTGACTGCGGACGAGCTGAGCAAGGCCGAGACCCTGGTCGTCTCGAAGTACTCGACGGAGGCCTGGATCAACCGGCTGGCCTAGGCACCTAGGCTGGATTTACTCCGGCCGAAACCCCGGCACGCCTAAAGCAGGAAACCCCACGTGGCGCACCGGCCGGATTGATTGGATGCCGGCGCTGCCCTAGGCTGGATTTACTCCGGCCGAAACCAGAGCGTGGTGCACCGGCCGGATTCACTCCGGCCGCGCTGCTGACGTGCCACTGTTCCAAACGCCTCCCGGCGTCGTGCTGGAGAGGAGGGGGTTCCGCGGGGGAGGACGACTGTCCTCACCCGCGCCCCTTTTATGCGAAGTAGTTGTGCGCCTGAAGGTAGGCCTGCGCCACCGCGTCCGCGTCCATGTGCTGGAGCGAGACCTGCCCGTTCATGTTGACCAGGTCGGCCGTGGTCAGCCCGGCATCGACCTTGTTCAGGATGCTGCTCACGTCTGAGCTCGCGGCAGCCGTCCGGATGATGGGAACCACGTTGTCGGCATTCTCGAGGTGCTTGTCGTCCTGCAGCACCACCAATCCGAGGCTGTTCAGGTCGGCGTCGCTGCTGAAGACCAGCCCCACCTGAATGTCTCCGTTCTGGAACGCCGCGCGCGTCAGCGGACCGTCGGTGTCAAGAGGTTTGAAAGCCTTGAAGGTGATGCCGTAGGTGTTCATCAACCCGGGCTGGCAGAAGGGTCGCGTCGGGCACTCGGGCCCCGCTCCCAGCACGAGCTGGTTGCCGATCGGCGCGAGGTCGGAAAGCTTGGTGAGGTTGTACTTCGTCTGCGTGGCCTTCGTGACGGCGAACGCGTTCTGATCCACCGCCGACGAGGGCGTGAGCGCCTGAAGCCCCAAGGACTGCAGATGCGAGTTCAGCTTGGCGGTCGTCGAGGTGACGTCACCACTCGCCTCGCCGGCTCCCTTGTTGTAGTACTCGAGTTCCGTGGCTGCGTAGCCGGGGTAGACGTCGATCTGGCCCGTCTCGAGCGCCGGCGCTACGATCTCGCGCGGTCCAAGCAGGAGCTTGTAGTTGATGGTATAGCCGGCGTGGGCGAGTGATTGCCCGTAGAGCTCGGCGAGAATGCTGCTCTCGGGGAAGTTGAAGCCCGCGACGGTGAGCGTGCCCTTGCTGGTGGCAGCCGTTGAGCTGCTGCCGCAGGCAGCAAGCATCATCGTCAGGGCAACGAGCGAGGCGGTCACCCACCCCAGGCCGAATTTGCGGTTCATGAAACTATCCCTCCCAATGGCCCGGATAGGGCCTCGCGAGTTGAACCCTCCGGAAGCGACCATTCTTCCACTTAAGCCGATTTGTAGGCGACCACGCGTTTGCCGCCAGGGGCCCTGAGCAGGCGGATTCCCCTCGGTGTCAACGCTCGTTCCAGGCCAAGCAGCGAAACCTCCGTGGCCAGGGCCAGGGCGGCCACCAGGATCGCTCCGGCCACCAGCTTGGTGTAATCCTGCTGTGCGAGGCCGTCCACGATGTAGCGGCCAAAGCCGCCCCCGGCGATAAGGGCCGCGAGGGTGGCGGTCGCCACCACCTGGACCGCGGACGTGCGCACGCCCGCCATGATCAGAGGAATCGCCAACGGCAGCTCGACTCTGAGCACCTGCGCAATCTCGCGGTAGCCCATACCTCGGGCCGCGTCTCGCACATCTGGGTCGACCTCGCGCATCGCGACGTAGGCGCTCGTAATCATCGGGGGCACCGCGAGGGCGGTCAGCGCGATCACGATCGGCAGGTCGCCCAGCCCAAAGACCTGAAAGGCGAGGACCAGGATCCCAAACGAAGGCAGCGCCCGGCCTACGTTGGAGATGTTGATCGCGAGATTGCCGAAACGGCCGAAGTGGCCGAGGGTAAGGCCCACCGGAAGCGCGATCAGAGCCCCGATCGCGACCGACTCGATCGACAGGTGGAGGTGCTCGCCGAGGCGGACGGGGATGCCGTCGGTTCCGCTCCAGTGCGCGGGATTCGTCAGCCATCGAAGCACGTCGGCAAGCACGGCCATGGGACTAGTCCGCCCGCGTCCAGGGCATCGCCAGGCGCTGAGACCCGGCGAGAGCGAGGTCGGCGGCCAGGGCCAATCCGATCGAGAGCACCAGGGCGACGACAAGCGGCGTGTGGAAGCTCTCGATGAGGCCCTTCAAGATCAGCTGGCCCAGCCCGCCCAGGCCGATCAACGCGGTGATGGTGACGATGCCGATGGTCGACACCGTGGCGATACGCAGGCCCGCGAATATGGCCGGCAGGGCCAGCGGCAGCTCCACCTGGATCAGTCGCGCGAGCGGCCGGAAGCCCATGCCGTCCGCCGCGTCGCGCACGTCAGGCGGCACGGCGTCCAGCCCGACCAGCACGTTGCGGACCAGGATCATCACGTTGTAGCCGATGAGCGGGATCTCGGCGGTCGTCCCGCTTAGACCCGTGTATGGAACCAGCAGCGCGAAAAGAGCGATCGATGGGATGGTGTAGAAGGCGCCGCTGGCGGCGAGCACGGGAAGCCTCATCCAGGCCCATCTGTGCGCGGCAACTCCAAGCGGGACGGAGATCAGGAGCGCGGCGACCACCGCGATGGCCGTCAAGGAGACGTGCTCCCACAGGGCAGCCGTGATCAAGGGCACGTGCCTCGACAGCCAGTCCCAGTTGACCCAGGGGTCGACATAGTCCAGGAATAGCCCGCCCATCATTCGGATACGGTAGTAGAGCGTGGGGGAGCGGGGCCGTCTCCACACGAGGCTTCGGCGCCCAGTGCCCCGGCTATTCCCGGAGGGTCAACGGTGATTCCGAGCAGAGCCCTTGTCGATCGAACCGATTCCACGGTGCACGCCGGTTGATCCGGCTCGAGAACGTCGGCAAGCGGTTCGCGGGCGGCTCCAACGCGGTACGCGACCTGACGCTTGAAATCCCGGACGGCAAGACGTGCGTTCTCATCGGCCCCTCCGGTTGCGGCAAGACGACCACCCTTCGCATGATCAACCGGCTCATCGATCCTGACGAGGGACGCGTGCTACTCGATGGAGTCGATACCCGAACGGTCGACCCAGCCGCGCTTCGCCTGAAGATGGGATACGTGATCCAGCAGACCGGCCTCTTCCCCCACATGACGGTCGCGGACAACGTGGGCACGGTCCCGAGGCTCTGGGACTGGGACGGAAACCGCATCAAAAAGCGGGTCGACGAGTTGCTGGAGCTCGTCGGCCTCGACCCGCGCGAGTATCGCGGCCGGTACCCGCACCAGCTCTCCGGCGGACAACGTCAGCGAGTCGGATTCGCCCGAGCCCTGGGCGCCGACCCGCCGGTCCTGCTGATGGACGAGCCTTTCGGCGCCGTCGACCGCATCACACGCGAGCGCCTCCAGGTCGAGTTCATCAACATCCAGCGCACTATGCGCAAGACCGTCGTATTCGTCACCCACGACATCGACGAGGCGGTCGTGGTCGGAGATCGCATCTGCCTCTTCAAGATGCAGGCCGAGATAGCTCAGTACGACACGCCCGAGGCCATACTCACGCGGCCGCAGAGCGACTACGTCGCCGAGTTCCTGGGTCGTGAGCGCCTCGTCCGGAGGATGTCAGTGGCGCGCATCGACCGAGGCGCGCTTGACCACTCGAGCTCAGGACCCGCCCCTGGCGAGCCACGCGTGCAGCTGGACAGCACTCTCGCACAGGCGTTTGCCGCGGCCCTGGCCAGCCCGACTGAACATGCCTCGGTCTTTGAAGACGAGAAGTTCGTGGGAACGTTCACCGCCACGTCGCTGCTGGAATCGCTGCGGCGCACAGAACCGGAAGGGGAGGATCGAGTTGCCTCAGGAATTTGACGTCGTGTGTCTCGGCGGCGGCGTGGCGGGCGAGGCCATCGCTGCCGGGCTTCAGGACAGCGGGCTGAGCGTCGTGGTCGTGGAACGAGAGCTGGTGGGCGGCGAGTGCTCTTACTGGGGATGCGTCCCGTCCAAGACGCTCTTGCGCTCCGGCGAGACACTGACCGAGTCGGGCCGTGCGCGCACCCTCGCCGCGTCTCGCGTGGATTGGGAGGTGGACTTTCCCAAGGTCTCGAAACGAGTGCTCTGGATGGCCAGGGACCTCGACGACACGAATGCGGCGGCCGCGCTCGAGGCCACCGGCGCGAAGCTGGTTCGCGGCTCAGGCAGGCTCGTCGACCTGCACACCGTCGAGGTCGGCGGCGATCGGTTCACCGCCCGCAAAGCGGTGGTCCTGGCCAATGGAAGCACCGCCGTCGTGCCGCCGATTCCGGGCCTGGACTCCGTCTATTACTGGACCAACCGCCAGGCCGCCGTGCCACGCGAGCTGCCGGAGCGGCTCGCCGTGCTCGGGGGCGGCGCCATCGGTGTGGAGCTCGGGCAGGGATTCGCCCGGCTCGGATCCAGGGTTACGGTGATCGAAGCAGGACCGCGTTTTCTTGGCCTCGAGGAGCCGGAGGCCGGGGCGGCGCTTCGACCTCACCTGGAGGCCGACGGGATGGCTTTTGTCATCGGTGATTCCTGCGTTGGGGTCGAACCAGCCGAGCATGGCGTCGTGCTGCGCCTCAAGTCCGGCATGAACGTCGAGGCGGACCGCCTGCTGGTCGCGACCGGCCGCCGGCCGAACTCAGAAGCCTGGGCGGAAAGCGGTGCGCCTCGATCGGAGCGCGGCTGGCTGAAGGTGGACCCCGCGACGCTCGAAGCGCTGCCCGGCCTCTCCGGCGCGGGCGACGTCACGGGGCTCGGCGGGTTCACCCACCTGGCCTACTACCACGCGCAGATCGTGGCCCGCCGCCTGCGCGGTGAGGACGCGCGAGCCGACCACGGGGCCGTGCCGCGCGTGACCTTCACCGACCCCGAGGTGGCATCGGTGGGGCTTTCAGAGGCGGCCGCCCGCCAGCAGGGCCTCGACGTCGTGGTGACCGTGGTCGACCCTGCCGAGACGGCCCGCGGGTACATCCACGATTTCCACGGCGGGACCCTCAAGCTGGTCGGCGACCGCACCCGCGGGGTGCTGGTCGGGGCGACGATGGTGACTCCGAGAGCGGGAGAGATCCTCGGCGAGCTCGTGCTCGCGATCAAGCTCGGCGTGCCGATGCGGACGATGGCGGACGTCATTCACCCGTTCCCGGCCTTCAATCGCGTTCTCGGCGCGGCGTTGGGGGATTTGGCCGGCAAGATCGGCTGAACCGTCAGGCCGGCACCACTTCGAACGTCAGGCGCCCTCGAAGCCGCGACAGCGCGGCCAGCACCGGAGCCCCGAGCGTGACCACCATCACCACGTTACCCGCCGCACGGAGTGAGTCGTAGGCCAGCGACGTGAGCACGTAGAAGCGAGCGAAGTGGAGTAGGGCGGTCCCGGGCGCCATGCCAGGTAGCCAACCAAGCGTCGGGTTGCCCCGGTAGACGGGGACCCAATCGGTGACGTCGAGGAGAGCCCCGAACACCCAGCCCATGACAGCGCCGACCGCGGCCA
>JBIOJB010000101.1:0-10400 GCA_044450465.1 Candidatus Dormibacterales bacterium
ACCTTGTAGAGCGGCCAGAGCGGGGTGAAGCCGGAGGTTCCCTTGGGCGGCGCCTTGATGTCGAGCGCGAGGTGCTTGCGCTCGGCGAGCGTGGCCAGACGCCGGTGGGCGCGGTCGCCGACGATCGCCCGCAGGCGGGCGAGTTCTGGCAGGCGCTCGCGCAGGAGTTCGCGGGCGGCCACCACGTCGTGCGGCCGGGCCGAGCAGGCCCTAGCGGCGACGGGCAGGCCCAGGATCTCGACCAGGACCGTGCGCTTGGTGCCGATCGTGCGGCCCCCGGGTCCGCCGGCCTCATGGAAGGTCGGCCCGTAGCGGCCGCCCTTCACGGTCTGGGCGTCGACCATGACCATCGAGGGGAGTGGCTCCCGATCGTGGAGTACCCGCACGATCGCCGCCAGACGGGTCATCGCCCGCTCCCAGACGCCATTCGCCCGCCAGCGCCGCCACTGGGCCCAGACCGCCGTCCAGGCGCCGTAGCGGTCTGGGAGGTAGCGCCACTGGCAGCCGGTCCGACCGATGAACAGCATCGCGTCGACCATCCGACGCCTGGGGATCCGGGCTGGCGCACCGCGACGACCGGGCGGGTCGAACAGGTCGGCCACGAGCTCCCACGGCTCATCGGACAGGGCGATCGCGAAGCTCATGTCCGGAGCGTGCGGGTCGGGCGTGACAGCTTTCCTGGCACGATCTGGCCGATCCGAAGCGGAACTTTCGGCTACAGGCCCTCAGTGGAGCCCCATGCGATCACGCCGTCCCCGAGGAAGTGGTCTTGACTCTGTTCGCGCCGATGCTAGGCTGGCACCGTTACCGGGAACGATAACGGCACAGCTCGGCCGAAGCGGCGAGTCCGGCGCCACGAGGAGAATTCGCCCGGGGCTCCAAGACGGGCAGCCCATACGAATGCGCCCGCGTGTGTGCCTTGGTCGTCGGTCGGAGCCAGGCTTGTGTGGCTCAGGAAAGAGCGAGGATGGGTGCGAGGATCGGTGCGGGTCTGCCCATTACCTGGTTGCTCGCGGCCATCGGGCGGGCCGCGCCTCCGGCGGGCCCTTACGCGATCTCCGAGACCCGCCTCCGCGCTCACGCCCTAAACCGCCGATGCTCAGGGAGAGGGGAGGTAGTTCCGGCTCAGGATGAGGCGGTGCCCGGAGCTCGACGATCAACTCAACCCGGCACCTTCAACTCAACTGGTCAGTTTGAGGAGGGCAATAGGAATGTCTAGACGCTTGATGAGACTGTCGCTGCTGCTAGCGACGCTCGTTGTCGCGGCCACCGCCTGCTCCAGCAACAGCGCCACGCCCAGCGCCGGTACGGCTGCAAACGCCGTGGGGGGGGCCACCGCGGGCAAGTTCTGCGCTGGCATGAAGATCACCTTCTTCCCCGGCGGGACGACGGGTGGTAGCTTCGAGACGGTCGTCTACAACGGCGCCAAGGCTGCCCAGGCTGCCTTCGGCCCGGACGTCTCGTACCTGTGGTCCAACTGGAACCCCAACACGATGATCACGCAGTTCCAGCAGGCCGTCGCTACCAAGCCTGACGGCATCGCCATCATGGGCCATCCCGGTGACGCCTCCTTCGACCCGCTGATCGCTAACGCCGAGAAGCAGGGCATATTCATCACCGTCATGAACACCGAGGTGCCGACGGCGGAAGCCACCTGGGGCCTCGGCTACACCGGTGCGGTCCTGCACGATGCCGGTGCCTCTCTCGCCAAGGAGGCGATCAAGCGCGGTAACCTCAAGCCGGGCGACGAAGTCTTCGTCTGGGGTCTCAAGGCGGAGCCGGGCCGCGGTCAGCGCACCCTCGGCATCACCGACACGCTCACGGCCGCCGGGCTCAAGGTCGATTACCTCGAGATCGACTCCGCGACGAACGCGGACCCGGCCGCGGGCGTGTCGATTTTCGCCGGCTTCATGCTCTCTCACCCGAACGTCAAGGCGATCTTCATCGACCACGGCGACCTCACTGCCGCGATCCCGACCATGATGAAGGCCGCGAACTTGAAGCCCGGTAGCGTCTTTGCCGCCGGATTCGATATGTCGCCGGCCACCGTCACGGGCGTCCAGCAGGGCTACATTACTCTGGTCATCGACCAGCAGGAGTACCTCCAGGGCTTCTTCGGCATCGAGCAGCTCTGCTTGGAGAAGGAGTACGGCTTCGGCGGACTCTTCATCAACACCGGTGCAGGCTTCGTTGACAAGTCCAACATCGCCGCCATCGCGCCGCTTGTAACCGCCCAGATCCGCTAGAGGATGACCCTTCCGCCTGCGAGCGGGTATGGCATGTCGACTGGCGAGCGTGAGAGCGCTCGCCAGTCGACTTCGCTTGCTGAGCCAGTCCTCGCCGCTCTTGCGCCCGCCGCCATGGCCCCAGCGCGGGGTATCAACCGCCTGGAGCTTCGCCACATCTCGAAGTCGTTCGGAGGTGTGCGCGTTCTCCAGGATGTGAGCATCGAGCTCGGAACGGGCGAGGTCGTCGGCCTGCTCGGTGACAACGGCGCCGGCAAGTCGACGCTCATCAAGATCATCACCGGCGTTCACCAGCCGGACGAGGGCGAGATCCTGTTCCGCGGCCAGCGAGTACAGGGCCTGACTGTACAGAGGGCCCGACAACTGGGCGTCGAGACCGTCTTCCAGGAGCGCGCCCTCGCCGATCAGCTACCCCTCTGGCGCAACATCTTCATGGGCCGTCCCGTCAGCGGCCCGCTCGGCTTCCTCAAGGTCGGCGAGATGCGCCGCATGACCTCCGAGCTGATGGGCGAGTCGATGGGCTTCACCTCTGCCGTGCTGACCCCGAACACCGTCGTGAAGGGGCTGTCCGGCGGCGAGCGTCAGGGCCTCGCGATCGTCCGGGCGCTCCACTTCCAGGCCGAGATCATCATTCTCGACGAGCCGACCATTGGTCTGTCGCTCAAAGAGACCGAGAAACTGATGGTGTTCGTGGAGGGCATCCGGGCCGCCGGGAAGTCGGCGATCTTCATCGACCACAACATCTTCCACGTCTACTCGGTTTCCGACCGGATCGTAGTCCTCGACCGCGGACGCATCGCAGGCCAGTTCCCGACCTCGCGCTATTCGCTGAACGAGCTCATGGACATCATGCGCGAAGTCGCCGCTACAGCCACCTTCACCGAACAGGAGCGCTACCAACTGGAACATAGGACGCCCGAGGCAACGACGGGATCCAGCGAGGATCACGAATGAACTCTGCCGTCGCCACGGCGACGCCATCCCGCTCGCGCAGCCGCATCACAGGCTTCACTAGCGCCTGGGCCTCGCAGATCGGCATCACTGCAGCATTCCTGGCGCTCTGGCTCGCGTTCATCATCGGGGCTCCTAGCACGTTCCTCAGCGCCCCGATCTACCTGGCTTTTGCCGAGACGACCCCGTACTTCGCCATCGTCGCCCTCTTCCTGACGATGGTCATCATCGCCGGCGACATAGACCTCTCCTTCATCTCGGAGATGTCCCTGAGCTTGGTCGGGTTCGTTTTCACCTGGCAGGCGACCGGCAGCGTCGAGCTTGGAATCCTATCCGCCCTGCTCGTCGGCGCCCTGTGTGGCCTGTGCAACGGCTTGATCGTCACGTACATCGGGATTCCCTCGCTTGTCGTGACGATAGGCACGCAGTTCCTGTTTGGTGGCCTTACCCTGGTGCTCGTGAACGGCAGGAGCTACCCGCTCGTCGCCACCAACACGTCCGTTTCGTACGGACTGCTCGCCGGCAAGATCGGGACCATCCCGATCCAGTTCTTCTGGTTGGTGGCCCTGGCGGTCGTCGCCTGGGTGCTCCTCAACCGGCACCGGCTGGGCCAGAACGCCTTCGTCATCGGTGACAATCCTCAAGCCGCCCAACTCATGGGCATCCCGGTGCGGCGGACGCGCATCACCCTGTTCGTCCTCACCGGCATGGCTGCGGCCCTGGCGGCGTTGATGAACGCCCTCTCGCTCAACAACTTCTACCCAGATTTGGGTTCGGGCTACCTGCTGCCGACGCTGGCAGCGGTATTCGTCGGCGGGACCTCCGTTTTCGGAGGTCGCGGCAGCATGTACGGCACGTTCCTCGGCGCCTTCATGATCGGGGGCATCCAGGCCGGGATCGTGGCGGTCGGACTGACCGACTACTACACCCAATTCGTCTACGGCGCCGTCATCCTCGCCGCGGTTTCCATCCACGCCATACTCCAGCGCCGGTTCGAATAGCGCCGGTTCGAATCGCAGAAGGAACAGCCGGGAGCGCCATCCCGCCCAGCTTTCTTTGCCTCGCCCCCCGGCTCGAGGTCGGCGTCGGTGTCGTCTTGTGGACCGCGTGGAGCAACTGCGAGCGCGGGTGGTACACGCCCGAGCCCTTTCCGGCCCTCGAGGCGGTATCTGCCTCCAGACGGCACCAAGAAAGCCGGGAGGCCTGATCTGGCCGACGGCTCAGAGGTTCGTCCTGGCGGCGTGGCCCCCTGTGGCTAGAGTTGGCTCCCGATGGGCGCAGATCTCCCGCACACGGCAGACTGCCGCTCATGCGCGGCTCCTGCTGTCGGCGTGGTAGTGAGATTCTGTACGAACACACACCTCGTAATGCTGCTGCCCCCGCGTGGCAGACCTGCGGGAGTCAGCGAGAAGGGGCGATTCCCTGTCAGTGCCCGGCCCCGTCGGACGGACCGGGACTTGCCAAACCGAAAGGAACCACGGGCCGGGCGCTTTCGCGGACGATGAGCTCGGGCTTCAGCAGGGTCATTTCGGGCGCCGCCTGCTGGGAGCGCCGTGGCTGTCTTGCCTTGCCGATGAGCCGATCGATCTCCTCGACGGCCATGGCGCCGGCATCACCGAGCGGCTGGTGGACCGTGGTCAGGGGCGGCCAGAAGTGCGATGCTTCGGCCACGTTGTCGACGCCGGCCACAGACATCTCGTCCGGCACGCGCCGGCCCACGCGATGGGCCGCGTGGAGGACGCCAAGGGCCATCTGGTCGTTGCTGGCAAAGACCGCGTCGATCTCGGGGCACCGCTCGAGAAGGCGGTACAGACCCTGTTCGCCGCTGGTGACCATCCAGTCGCCCTCGACGATCAGGCTTTCCGAAGCTTCCAACCCGTGCTTTTCGAGCGTCTCGCGCCAGCCTCGGAGGCGCTGCTGCGCCTCCCACCAGTTCAAAGGGCCGGTGACGATCCCGACCTTCCGGGCGCCCCCGGCCAGGAGATGTTCGGTGGCGAGAGACCCGATCGCAGCGTTGTCGATGCCGATCGAAGGCAGGTAGGGCCGGCCGGCCATCCCACCGACGAGCATGACCGGGACGGGCAGCTCCGACCCCCTCGTCCGAGACCAGGCGCGATTGTCGCCGATCTCGGGGATGGCCCAGATGATCCCGTCCACCTGGCGAGCGCCCAGGGCGACGAGCACGTCGTCGACCTCGCCGGTCTCGGGCTCCAGAAGGAGGTTCAGCGTTATCCCGTAGCCCATCTCAGCCGCCCGCCGCTCGATCGCCGTCAGCACGCGAGATGGTCCGAAGAACTCGAGCCCGAAGGCAACCACGCCTAGAATGTGGCTGCGACCCTGTATGAGGCTGCGGGCGAGCATGTTGGGCGCATACCCGGTTGTCCTGATGACTTCCTGGACGCGCTCCAGGGTGTCTGGGGCGACGTCCGGCCGATTGTTGAGAACGCGAGAGACCGTCTGGATCGAGACCCCGGCCGCGGCGGCGACATCCCGGATCGTCAAGCGCTCTCTGTGGGCCATCGGTCTTGATTCCTCCCGATTGTCGAGAGCCGGTCTCGAAGATACCTTGTCGTGTCTTATGGACTGTTGACGCACGACTGAGGCCCGTGCTAGCCTGTTAGCGTTCCCGGGAACGATGCCACAAGCAGGCCCAGCACGCAAGGCGACTTCTGGTGGCGCGGAGAGCCTCCCACGATTGCACCGCGACAGGCCTCGGTTCACATGGCTGACGCGGAACCCCAGCCGCTTGCGCCGGACTCGAGATCGAGCGGATCATCAAACCGAACGCCCGTTGGGAGACGTGCGTCTTGCTGCGCCGATCGGACGAGGGCAGATAGCCTGGGAAGTGGATGAATTGAAGGCGCTGGGCGAGTTCGAGGTCTGGTTTCTGACCGGGAGCCAGGACCTGTACGGCGAGGAAACGCTCCGGCAGGTGGCCGAGAATTCGAAGAAGGTCGCTGGCGGGCTCGACAGTGCCGACGCCATCCCCGTTCGCGTGGTATGGAAGCCGGTCCTCACGAACCCCGAGGCAATTCTCTCCTCCTGCATCGAAGCCAGCGCCACTGACAGGTGCGTCGGCGTGATCGCCTGGATGCACACCTTCTCTCCGGCCAGGATGTGGATCGGCGGTCTTCAGGCGCTCACCAAGCCGCTGCTTCACCTCCATACGCAGTTCAACCGCGATCTCCCGTGGGGCGAGATCGACATGGACTTCATGAACCTGAACCAGGCCGCCCACGGCGACCGCGAGTTCGCGCACATCGAGTCCAGGCTCGGGCTGGCCCGCAAGACCGTGGCTGGCCACTGGCAGGACGCCCGCGTGCTGGAGAAGATCGGCACGTGGTCGCGAGCTGCGTGCGGCCTTCACGAGGCAAAGCATCTCAGGGTCGCCCGCTTCGGCGACAACATGCGCCACGTCGCGGTTACGGAAGGCGACAAGGTCGATGCCCAGATTCGTTTCGGCGTGGCCGTGAACGGGTTCAGCGTCAGCGATCTTAGCGAGGCTGTACGGGCGGTGCCCGATGGGAGAGTCGACGACCTCATCGAAGTCTACGAGGCCAGCTACGACCTGGCTCCGTCCCTGCGGGCGGGCGGAGCCAACCGGGATGCGCTGCGCGAGGCGGCCCGGATCGAGGTCGCGCTTCGAGAATTCATGACCGCCGGCGGCTTCGGCGCCATCACGGATACCTTCGAGAACCTCGACGGGCTCAAGCAGCTGCCCGGCATCGCCGCTCAGCGTCTCATGGCGGACGGCTACGGGTTCGGTGCCGAGGGTGACTGGAAGACTGCCGTCATGGTCCGCTTGATCAAGGTCATGGCGAAGGGTCTGCCGGGTGGAACGTCGTTCATGGAGGACTACACCTACCACCTCGATCCTGATGCACCGAAGGTGCTGGGCGCCCACATGCTCGAGGTCTGCCCCACGATTTCCGACCAGAAGGTCTCCTGCGAGATTCACCCGTTGTCGATCGGCGGGAGAAGCGACCCGGTTCGGCTCGTGTTCGACGCGGGATCCGGCCCGGCCATCGTCGCGGCTCTGATGGACATGGGCGACCGGTTCCGAATCGTTGCCAACGAGATCGATCTCGTGCCGCCCACCAGGCCGATGGGCAAGCTGCCTGTCGGGCGGGCGGTCTGGCAGCCCCGTCCGAACCTGGCAACCGCAGCGGAGACCTGGCTCATGGCGGGTGGCTCTCACCACACGGTGCTGAGCCGGGCCGTGGGTGCTGGGGTGATCGCCGATTTCGCCGAGATGGCAGGCAGCGAATTCCTGCTTATCGATGGCGACACGACCGTCGCGAGCTTCAAGAAGGAGCTTCGCTGGAACGAGGCTTACTACCACCTGGCGCGCGGGCTGCGATGAAAGCCGCCTCGCGCTGCGAACGGAGGAGACCAATTGTCGTCGCTCTCGAGTGGGGGCGCGGCTCCCGGGATCGCCTCATCCGCAGCCACTTCGAGCGCAAGCACCGGAAGAACGCGTACCAGGGACAGAAGTGAAGTTCGCCACGGGAGCACCAGCGGCGGGCACGGCCGTCGCGTGCCGAGGAGGATCCGGTGAACCAGCAACAGGGTAGCGCGGCGGAGCTGATCCGGTCGGGTGGCGCCATTCTCGGGATCGAGCTCGGCTCGACCCGCATCAAGGCGTCCCTCATCGCGCCCGACACGACGCCGCTGGCATCGGGCTCGCATGCCTGGGAGAACCAGCTCAAGAACGGCGTCTGGACGTACGACATGGAGGACGTTTGGAAGGGCGTGGCCGCCTGCTACGCGTCGCTCGTCCAGGACGTGCGCGCCCGCTACTCCGTAGAGCTGACGACCGTCGCGGCCATTGGCCTCAGCGGGATGATGCACGGGTACGTGGCCCTGGACGGCGAGGGGAACCTTCTGGTGCCGTTCCGCACCTGGCGGAACAACATCACCGGCGAGGCCTGCGCCGAGCTGACCCCGCTACTCGAATTTGCGGTGCCGCAGCGCTGGAGCATCGCCCACCTGTACCAGTCGATCCTCGAGAAGCAGCCGCACGTGCCGCGGATCGCCCACCTCACCACGCTGGCCGGCTACGTCCATTGGAGGCTCACCGGCGAGCACACGATCGGCGTGGGCGAAGCCTCGGGTATGTTCCCGATCGACCCGCGCAGCGGCGACTGGGACGCCGCGCGGATGGCGAAGTTCGACGCCCTCATCTCGCCACGCAGGCTGGGGTGGAAGCTCCGAGACATCCTCCCCGCCGTCCTGCCCGCCGGCCGCCCGGCTGGGAAGCTCACCGCTGAGGGCGCGAAGCTGCTCGACCCCTCCGGCAAGCTCCCGGCCGGCATTCCCCTGTGCCCTCCCGAGGGCGACGCGGGCACGGGCATGGTCGCCACCAACGCCGTTCGCCCGCGCTCGGGGAACGTCTCCGCGGGCACCTCGGTCTTCGCCATGATCGTGCTGGAGAAGAGCCTGGCCCGCGTCCACGAGGAGATCGACCTCGTGGTCACGCCCGACGGCAAGCCCGTGGCCATGGCCCACTCGAACAACGGGTCCTCCGACCTCGACGCATGGATCGCCCTGTTCGGCCAGGTGACCAAGGCGCTGGGCGTCGAGGCGCAGCCCGAGGACCTCTACGGCAAGCTCCTGCCTCTGGCGGTGCAGGGAGATCCGGACGCGGGTGGGCTCCTCTCCATCAACTACGTCTCGGGCGAGCACATGACCGGCTTCACCGAGGGCCGGCCGCTGTTCGCGCGGAACCAGGACAGCAAGTTCACTTTGGCGAACTTCATGCGGGCGATGTACTACGCGTCGCTCTGCTCCCTGCGGACCGGCATGAACATCCTCACCGAGCAGGAGGGGGTGGTCATCGAGGAGATTCGCGGCCATGGTGGCTTCTTCAAGGGCGGCGACACTGGGCAGCGCATGATGGCCGCCGCGCTCAACGTCCCCGTCAGCATCCCCGCCACCGCTGGCGAGGGCGGGGCCTGGGGAATGGCCGTGCTGGCTGCCTACATGCGCCGTATCGACGTCAAGCAGTCGCTGCCCGATTACCTGGACGAGCGGCTTGCTAGGAGCATCGGTGCGCCCGTCAGGCCCGACGCGCGCGACGTGAATGGTTTTGCGGAGTTTTTCGCGCGCCACAAGAATGGGCTCGCCATCGAGCGCGAGGCGGTGAAGGCGCTGAGCTGACCGCTCGTGGGGACCGGACAGCAGGTTTGAATCGTCCCGGGCCGCCCGGCTCTCCCGCGTTCGGCCTGCCTTCATACACGGGCCGCCTGGTCCGGTGGAGCTTCGCGATTGGGATCGTGCGGCCGATCCTCCTGGTCGTCACCCTTGCTGCCAGAGCCTGTTCTTGCTGACGTTCGCCCGTTTGATCGTCGGCCGGACGTGGACCGGGTTCGACCTGTCCAAGGGCCTGGTGATGTCGCGGGTTCTGCGGTCTCTCGACATCGGCGCCCGTGTTCATGTGGCCAGACGCCTGACGCCGGCGACCTTCTTCATTCTGCCGTCGGGGACGACCATCGCCGCGCGCATCTACCTTACGCCGCACGATCGTCTCGATGTCCTGCGCACGTGGGCCGCGGCCCCCACGGAGTTGTTGTCGTTGTCCGTGCGCGACCACGAGCGATGAGGGCCGCTTGATCGCCGCGTTCGACGAGGCTACACCGCCGGGTGCATCTGGAGCGCGGTGTGCAGCCGCGTAGGCGATCGAATGAGCAGCTAACTACGCCCGATCCGGTCCCCCGTCCACGCACGTGAGCACGCCGTAGCGGACCGAAGACGTATAAGACGCCTGCTCTAACCGCTGAGCTACTCCCCCGCGTGTTCGCTGCTCAACTCTCGCACGAACCGACTCACTGTACGGCCTGGACGCTCCCCACTGTCGTTAGCACGTCGCTCAGGGTCGTGCCAGCAGCTCGTCGATGTCGGCGTCCATCCCCGACCAGGAACGACTCACCCTTCTTTTCGACCATCGGCTGCCATCCTGTCAACGTGCCGCGTGCGACCAGCGGAACTCGGCTCGAGTCTTCCCAGATCCACCTGGGTGCCGGACCGATCGACTGACGGATAGCGACCCTTCAGCGCGCCGATCTCAAGTCCGAGCGTGTTCCGCGCCTGCACGAGGTCGCGGCCGGGCACGACCGCTGTGAGCACCCGCGGCGCGACGATCCCCGCTTCACCGAAGGTCTCGGCGAACGTCCGCGGCCAGGCGGCCCGGAAGGCCGCGAGACG
>JBIOJB010000102.1:0-10233 GCA_044450465.1 Candidatus Dormibacterales bacterium
CCCGAGTCGACCAAGTAGTCCGCGACGAGCGTCGAGCCTGATTGAACGTCGACTGAGGCGGGACCCTTGATGACCCGCATCGGAGGCTTGAGCGCGACTTTGTAAGTGGCCGCCGGCAGGTCGATCCTGAACTGGCCGTTCGAGTCGGTGGTGGTGGCGTTGGTGGCGTCCCCGGCGACGAAGTCGATCTCCAGGTTGGCCACGGGCCGGCCCGCGCAGGTGCTGCCCGCGGATTCGACCGGGCTGCACGGCACCGCCACGATCGTGCCGGTCACCGAGCCGGTGCCCGGCTGGTTGCCGGTGGGAAACCGGTAAGCGCCGCAGGCCACTGTCAGCAGCACCACCAGGGCAAGAACCGCGTTCTTCATCAGGTACACAACGCCGCCCGGCGCCGGAGGTCACCGTCGGGAGGCGGCCGTTCTCCCTCGCGCTAGTGTTGTGGGCGCGCTCCGCGGTAGCCAAGTGGTAAGGCAGGGGACTTTGGATCCTCGACCGAAGGTTCGAATCCTTCCCGCGGAACCAGGTCAAAAGCGTTAACGGGCTGGGTTCCCCTGCACCTGCCGCCTTCGTAGCCTCGCCCCATGCCAACTTTGTGGCGTCTGGTTCCCGGCGGAAGGCGGCTCCTCTTCTTAGCTGTGCCCTTGGCTCTCGCTCTGGGCGGGGTGGCCGCCGCCTACGTTTACAGCTCGTCCGCCAACAACAACACGGCGTCGGCGCAGGCTCCCCCGCCGATCACCGCTGTGGACATGCCGCCACCGGCTGGGCTCCTCATCGACGTCTCTGGCGCCGTTGAGAACCCAGGCCTCTACCGGCTGCCTCGCGGCGACCGCGTGTACGACGCCATTGCAGCAGCAGGCGGCCTCAGCCCGGACGCCGACAGGTCGAAATTGCCGAACCTGGCTGGTCGCCTGAAGGACGGCGAGCAGGTCAAGGTCGCATTCGCCAAGACAACCGCGGGCACGGTCGTAACGCGGACCAATCTCAACACGGCGACGCTGGACGAGCTCGAGGGCGTGCCCGGTTTCACCGAGGCGTTTGCGCAGGAGTGCATCGACTACCGGACCAACTTCGGCGGTTTTCAGAACACCCGAGAGCTGGTCGACATTCTCGGCATGAGCGAGGCCGATTACGTCATCGCGCGGCGATACCTGACGCTGTGACGCGCTTTCCGGCGCTCGTTCTTGCCGTGACCTGGTGCGCAGTCCTCGCTACTGCTGTGGTGATCGCGCCGGCACAGGCGGTGCTGGGCGCCGTCGCCCTGACGATCTCGGTGCCGTGCATCGTCCTCGCATTCTTCGTTCGCCCCGCCCTCGTAGCCCTTGTGGCGGCGGTCGCCCTGCTGGCCGTCGCCCGCGCGGAATTCCCGGCGGCTGATCCACACGTTCCCGCGCGAGCGGCGGCACTGGCCGGGAATGTCGCGACCATCACCGGTCGCGTGGCGGACGACTCCCAGCCGTCTGCAGGCGGCGCCGAGGTGGTGGTTGAGCCGGACTCTGTCGCGGTGCAGGCGACTCCGGTCTCCGGCATTGGCGCGGTGATGGTCCGGTGGCGCGGCCCGGAAACGACCTCCTTCGGCGACGAGGTGCAGGCGATTGGGAAGCTGACGCTGCCTCGAGATCTGCCGAGCTTCAACCGCCGTGCCTACCTGGCGCAGCACCAAGTCTTCCTGGAGCTACAGGCGTCGTCGATCAACGTGGTCCGATCGCCTGGCGGCCTGGCCGGCCTGCCAGGCCATCTTCGCGCGGGCTTCATAGCGGCGCTCGACTCCGCCTTTGCCGCTCCACACGCGGCACTGCTGCAGGGGGTTGTGCTTGGGGTCCGCCAGGGCATTCCCACCTCGCTCCAGAACGCTCTGATAGCGACCGGCCTGATTCATCTGCTGGTGCTCAGCGGGCTCAAGGTCGCGGTGTTCGCGCGTCTCGCTCAGGGCTTGCTGCGTCCGCTGCTCGGGCGTTATGCCGCCCTGCCGGCGGTGGCTGTCGTCTCCCTCTACGCGGTGACGGGTGGTGCCACGCCCGCAGCGGTCCGCGCCGCAGCCATGGGAGGGCTTGCCATCGCTGCCGGCCACATGGGCCGGCCGACCCATGTTTGGACCTCGCTCGCCCTGACTGCAGCAGCCATGCTCGGCTGGCGGCCGGAGCTGGCCTGGGACGTCGGGTTCCAACTCTCGTTCGCTGGAACCGCCTCGATCATTCTTTTGACGCCGGCGATCGAGCGCCGGCTCAAGTGGCTGCCCGGGTTCATCAGGGAACCGTTCGCGGTCACGTGCGCCGCGCAGGTTGGAACCCTCCCAATGATGGCGACGGACTTCCACGTCATTTCCCCTGTCGCGCCGATTGCCAACGCCCTGACGCTGCCATTCCTGCCGGCGTTGGTGCTCGCCGGCATGGCGGTCGGATTGATTTCCTTCGCTCCGGATGTGGCGCGCCTTGTCGCAATACCGATCACCGGTCTGTTGGCCTACGTCGAGCAGGTGGCCTACGTCCTGTCACGTGTTCCTGCCGCCGCTGTGCCGGTGCCGCAATTCCCGACCTGGTTGGGAGTGGCGTACTACGCCGGCGTGGCGCCTGCGATAGCAGGTCTGCACGCCTCGGGCCGCCGCCGCACCATCGCGTTCGCCGTGGCGGTGCTGGGCCCCGCGCTGATCTCGGCCATAGCCCTAGCCGCATGGGCCGGGGGCCCACCGGAGGTGAGCGTGTTGGCGGTTGGCGACGGCCAGGCGGTCTTGGTTCGAGGCTCCCAGGGCGCGATTCTCGTCGATGGCGGACCGAGCCCGAGCAAGCTCGAGGACGGGATCGGAGCCCAGCTGCCGCCTTGGCAGTCGGGACTGGCCGCGCTCGTCATCACGGCCCCTGGCCTCGGCCACGTCGGCGGTCTGGCGCAGTTCGGCCGGCAGGCGCGCACGGTCGTTCTGCCGGACGCTCAGCTCACGGGAAGCGCATGGCGCACGGTCGCCTTCGACGCCGCCACACGAGGCGCGGCCGTGGTGCGAGTCAGAGCCGGGGAGTCGCTGCGCATCGCAGGACTGCGGCTTCAGGTCCTGGCACCCGAGCAGGGTGCCCCGGGCGACGTGGCTGGGGCCGCAGACATGGGATTGCGCGTCGTTGCAGCGGATGGACGGTCGTTTTGCGATTTCAGCGATCTTGATGTCGACGCTCAGACGGTGGCGGCCGCGCGCGTCGCCGGTGCGTGCACCTATCTGCTGCTTCCCAGCGGCGGCAGGAGCCTTCTGTCGCCGGACCTGGAGCGTGCAGCCGTGACGCAGGCTACGCAGTTGATCGCCTCACGCGGACCAGGACGACTCGCGGCGGGATTCCCACCCAATGTCCTCCGCACCGATCAGGAGGGGACGATCACTTTGCCTTTGTAACTACGATCGCATGGTGTCCCGGCCCCTCAGCCGCCAAACGCGTCAGGCGATCGCGGTCCTGGTCCACGGGGAGGAGCGGTTCCTGGTCGACGAGAAGGCTCGCGCCACGGTCGGTGAGTGGCAGCAAGGCCTCGTGTCGGACTTCGGCCTGGACACGCTCGAAGGCACCGGACTCACGGCCGCACGGCTGCAGGACTCGATCCTGCAGGCGCCCTTCCTCGACCCTCACCGCGTAGTGCACGTGCGCATGCTGCCCGCTCCCCGGGCCGAGGCCGTGGCGCCCGCAGTCGTGGCAGTCCCGCCCACGACGCGCCTTCTGATCTCGGTCTCAGGTCGCTTGAGCCCATCGAACAAGCTCGTAAAGGCGATCCTCGCGGCGGGCGGGTCCGTTGAGGAGATGCAGCGCTTGAAGGGTCGGGCGCTTAGCGACTGGGTGTCGAAGCGCGCGGTCAACGAGCATGGTCTCCCGGCCGGCATCGCGGCGCAGGTCGTGAGGGTCACGCCGCCCGACCTGGGCGTGATCGATTCGGAGCTGCGCAAGCTCGCCGCCTACAGGGCGTCCGGCTCAAAACTGACGACGGAGGTGACGGCCGAGCTGCTGGCCGGCGGGCGGGAGGACGAGATCTTCCGATTGACCGACAACCTGCTCCCCAAGCCGACTGCGCAGGCCCTTGAGATCGCTCGCGGACTCACCCGAAGCGGTCTGCAGCCCACGTCGGTGGCGTACCGCATGGCTCGCCACATTGCCCTCGTGCTGGAGGTCAGGGCTCGGCTCGACCGGGGAGAGTCGCTGGGCACCATGCAGCAGGAGATGGCCGAGCACCGCTTCGTGGTCCAAAAGGCATTCGACGTGGCGCAGGACACGAGCGCCGAGCGCCTCGAGCGCGCGCTCGAGACGATTCGCGACTACGAATGGGAGGTCAAGTCGGGGCAGATCGACGCAGAGCTCGGGCTGGACGTCCTACTCACCAGGCTGTAGCGACCCGGCGAGCGGCGGCTACTTCTTCTTCGCTGCGCCCGCGGGTTTCGCTTGGGCCGCCTCGGCCTTGCCGGCCTTGCCGCTCGGCGCGGGAGCGGCTGTCGCGAGCTCGGCCAGCCGGCCCGCCAGGCGTGCCTTCCGGCGCGCGGCGGTGTTGCGATGGACGATGCCCTTCGCGGCGGCGCGGTCGAGGGCCCGGATCGCTTCGAGGACGCTCGCGGCGCGCTCGGGGGCGGCGACGGACTTCTCCGCCAACCCGCGGCGTGCCTTGACGACCAGCGTCTTGATCTCAGACTTCGCGGCGTGGTTGCGCAGGGAGCGGCGAACGCCGGCGCGCGCCTGCTTCTTTGCGGACGCCGTGCGCTTAGCCATGAGCCATCACCAAATGGGAGTGCGTGGTCACGAAGTTAGGATTATAGAGACCAGTGGAGTTTGAGCTTGGCGGACGGCGCCCGAAGGTGCACCCGGACGCCTACATCGCACCGACCGCGGTCCTCATCGGTGACGTGGTGGTCGAGGCCGGCGCCAGCGTGTGGTTTGGAGCGGTGCTTCGCGCGGACGAGGCGCTCATCCGGATCGAAGAAGGCGCGAACATCCAGGACAACGTAGTGGTGCATTGCGCTCGTGACCTGCCGACCATCGTCCAGCGCAACGCCAGCGTCGGCCATTCCGCCCAGCTTGAAGGCTGCGTGGTCGAGCAGGGCGCTCTCGTCGGGATGGGGGCCACGATGCTGCAGCGGAGCCGGCTCGGTGCAGGCTCGATGCTCGCCGCGGGTTCCGTGCTACCGGAGGGCCGCGAGATACCCCCGGGGCAGATGGCGGCGGGAGTGCCGGCTGTGGTGAAGAAGGAGCTGGCTGGTTCCTCCGGCCAATGGGTGGCCACGGCGGCCGAGCACTATCGTGACCGCGCTGTGTTGTATCGAGCGCAGCTCAAGCCGACCGACCCTCGTTGACGATCGCGCTGCCTGCGCGAGCCAAGCTCAACCTCGGTCTCGAGGTCATTGGGAGTGGGGCGGACGGCTATCACGAGGTGCGCACGACGCTTCAGGCGATTGACCTGCATGATCTGCTCGAAGTCACACCTGGGGATCGGACCTCGCTCACGATCTCGGGACTCAGCGTTGCCGGCTCCGCCGAGAACACAGTGCTCAAGGCGCACGCCGCCCTGGAGCGCGCGGCGCAGAGGGTCATGCCCACTCGTTTTCAGCTGCACAAGCGGATACCGCCAGGATCGGGGATGGGCGGCGCGAGCTCGGATGCCGCGGCCGCCCTGAGGGGACTCGCCACCATCCACGGGCTGGACGTGGACCTCAACCGGCTCGCTGGAGAGCTCGGCGCCGACGTGCCTTTCTTCGTCAACGGGGGGACGGCCGTGGCCTCAGGCCGCGGAGACGTCCTTACGCCGATGTCGACCGATTCAGCCTGGTTTGCAATCGCCTGGCCGGGCGTTGAGCTTTCGACGGCGGCGGTATATCGCGCCTGGGACGAGGTCGGTGGGGAAGGGCCCAATCACCTCCGACGAGCGGCCGAACGAGTCGAACCACGGCTTCAAAGCTTCGCCGCGTCTCTCGAGGAGGGCCCTTGGGAGATGACCGGGAGCGGCTCGGCATTCTTCAAACGTTGCGACGGCCGTGAGCACGCGATTCGCGTCACCGCCGGTTTGACCTGTTGGACCGCCGTCTCGCGTGCGGTCGGCGCCTGGTAGGCCCGAACCCGAAGCGCCGCGAACAGGCGGCCGGGCTACTTTCGAGCGACGTCCCGTCGCGCCAGCTGCAGCGCGTACTCGTGCGCCACCTTCTCAGCGGTGTCCTCGAGGGGCGCGAGCGAAATCTTGTCGTAACGTCGCTCCAGCGCGATCGCGATGAGGTGGTCGGCAAAGGCGGGGTTCTTGGGCAGCAGGGGCCCGTGCAGGTAAGTCCCGTAGGCGTTGTTCACAACGGCGCCCTCGGTGCCGTCTTTTCCGTTGTTGCCGAAGCCTGATTTCACTCGCCCAAGGGGTTTCGCCCCGTCGTCGAGGTAGGTGCGCCCTCCGTGGTTCTCGAAGCCGACGAGCGTCTGTCCGTTCCAGTCCACCACGAGATTGCCGACCATCCTCTTCAGGCCTGCGCTGGGCACGTCGGTGATCGGGATCTTGTCCTCGAAGGCCCAGTGGATGGTGACCGACGGGAACACGCCCATCCCGGGCAGGTCTTCACCGCGGAACGGCCGGTACCAGCGCCCGAACATCTGGTAACCGGCACAGATGAGCAAGGCAACGGCCCCGCCTTCGATCGCCTCGCGGATGGCCGGTCCCTTCACTTCGAGCAGGTCGCGGCTGATCAATCGCTGCTGCGAATCCGCCCCGCCGCCCATGAAGAAAAGATCGATCTCATGCTGCGCGACGGGCGCGCCCTGCTCCAGAGAGCGCACGTCGACGTCAATGCCCCTCCAGCGGCAGCGCTGCTCGAGGCAGAGCACGTTTCCAAAATCGCCGTACTGGCTGAGGATGCTCGGATAGAGGTAGCCGATCGTCAGCTTCATGTCGGTCCCGACCATTTTCATACCTCCCAAAAGGGCGCGAGATGTCCGCGGCGGACGAGCTCGTTGCGGATCGCCCACATCGCGCTGTAGTTGGCGATCACGTGCAGGGTCTCGCCGGCGGGCGTCGACGCGAGGGCCTCATCCAGCGCCTTGGTCAGGTCGGCGATGACAGAAAGTGGTGGCGCGCCGGATCCGTTGCCGCCGCCGATGACCGAGGCGTATTTCAACCTCAAGACCATCTCGTCCGCGCGCATTCCCGACACCACGAGTGATTCCAGCCGTCCCTTGAGCGCCTCGGCGTCGATGTCCCAGATCCAAGACACGTCTCGGCTGTCCTGTGGGTTGTTGTTCAGTGCCAGCAGGAGGTGCAGGTTTCCCTTCTCCTTCAGCGCCACCTCGAACACCTGGTTGAACCCACTTGGATTCTTTGCCATCTCGAGCGAGACCTTGCGGCCGCCGACTTCGAGGGTCTCCATCCTGCCAAAGGCGCTGTGCATCTGTGCGATCGCTTCGGTCACTGCGGAGGGTCGCGCCCCGAGGGTGAGGGCGGCGGCAGCGGCCGCGATGGCGTTGTAGACGTTGAACATTCCCGGCAGCGGGATTCGCAACTGCAGATTGCCTGCGGGTGTGACAAGCTCTGCCGTCGATCCGGAGCTCCCCTCGAGCACGACATTCAAGCCGTGGATCGAGGGTTTGGGACGCCGCCAGCCGCAAGATGGGCAGGAGTAATGGCCGAGGTGGGCGTAGACGGCGTGGTCGTATTCAAGGTCTGAGCTGCAGCGCGGACAGCGTCGCGAGTCGGCGCTCCGCTCGAGGCCGGCGGCGCTGGAACGTCCATCCTCGATCCCGTAATAGACGACTGGATTTGAAATCTCGGCGCCCAGGTAGGCGACGAGCGGATCGTCTGCGTTGAGCACCAGCGTTGAGGTGGCAGGCAGCTTGGCCAGCGCCGCCGTCCACAGGGCGGCGACGAAATCGATCTCGAAGTAGCGGTCGAGCTGATCGCGAAACAGGTTCGTCACGACGATCATCCGCGGGCTCATCTCGGCGATTGCGACCGGGAGGACGCCCTCATCCACCTCGAAGAGCCCGACCACGCCGTCCGGATGTTGGAAGCGGCCTTTCGAGTCTGCCTGGGTCAACAGAGCGGTCGCGATGCCCTGCATCAGGTTGGCGCCTTCCCGGTTGGTGACGGGCTCAAGGCCGGACTGCCGCAGCGCGGCGGCGATGATGCGGGTGGTCGTCGTCTTCCCATTGGTCCCAGTCACAACGGCAAGTCCGTTGCGAAGCCCGCGCGCCATCTCGCCCACAAGCCGCGGATGAAGCGCGTTGGCGGTGCGGCCGGGCAGCGCCGTACCGCCCCGGCCTGTCGTCCGAGACACCCAGCGGACGGCCTTCCCGGCGTTGAGGGCCACCAGCCCGCCGAGCGGCAGCTTGTCTGCGCTCACTGCTGACACAAGTCTGTACAACGGACGGGTCGACAAGGCATTTCGCTCGGGAGCCGGCTTGTGGTTGCCGGCTTATTCACCTGCGTCAGCGCCCCGCGCTCCGAGTCTTGCGCCGTGGCGCACTGGCTCGCGCCGCCCGTGCCGGGGCCGGCGCGGCTCGCGCGACCACGCGGGCGCGACCGACCTTCCCGTCCCGGCCGTTCCGGCTATTCCCCCCAGCCCTGGCGTCGCCGTCGCCCGGCGCGGGCCGCCGGGCTGTCAGGGCCTCGCCGAGAACGTCGTCGATCGAGTCGACCAGGACGAAGCGCATCTGCTGACGAAGGTCGGCCGGAATGTCGTCGAGGTCCGCCTCGTTGCGGCGTGGAAGCACGATGCGGCGCAGCTCTGCACGGTGCGCGCCGAGCACCTTCTCCTTGACCCCGCCGATCGGCAGCACCCGTCCTCGCAGCGTGATCTCTCCAGTCATCGCCACGTCTTCGCGCACCGGCCGGCCCGTTAGGATCGAGGCTATCGCCGTGAGCACGGTGACCCCGGCCGACGGTCCCTCTTTGGGCTGCGCTCCGGCCGGCACGTGCACGTGGATGTCGTTCTTGTCGAACAGCTCGGGATCGATGCCGAGCTCCAGGGCGTGAGCCTTCAGATAGGACAGCGCTGCGGCGGCCGACTCTTTCATGACGTCGCCCAGCTGCCCGGTCAGCTTCAGCTCTCCCTTTCCAGGTGTGAGCGCCGCCTCTACGAAGATGATCTCGCCGCCGGTTGGAGTCCACACCATTCCGGTTGCGATGCCAGGACGGTCGATGCGCTCGGCCACGTCGTCGAAATAGCGACGCTTGCCCAGGGCTGCGCGCACCCGCTTGGTGTCGTCGGGCGCCCGGCGGGTCCTCCTGCGGGTCGCCATCTCGGCGACGTCTCGGCGGATGACGGATGCGATCTCGCGCTCGAGGTTGCGCACGCCGGCCTCACGGGTGTACTGGTGGATGATCAGCCGCACCGCCTCCTCCGAGACCCCCACCTCGTCGGGCCGGAGCCCGTGGGCGGTCAGTTGCTTGGGGATCAGGAAGCGCTGCGCGATCTGGACTTTCTCGTGCTCCGTGTAGCCGGAGAGGTGAAGCACCTCCATGCGGTCGCGGAGCGCCGGCGGGATCGTCTCAAGCGTGTTCGCGGTGGTGATGAACATGACCTTCGACAGATCGAAGGGCACGTCCAGGTAGTTGTCGCGGAAGTCCTTGTTCTGCTCCGGGTCGAGCACCTCCAGCAGCGCGGACGAGGGATCGCCCCGCCAGTCCGCGCCGATCTTGTCGACCTCGTCGAGCATGAAGACCGGGTCGTTGGACTCGGCCCTGCGGATGGCCTGGAGGATGCGGCCCGGCATGGCGCCGATGTAGGTGCGGCGGTGACCGCGGATCTCCGCCTCGTCGTGCACACCGCCGAGCGATGCCCGCGCGAATTTGCGGCCCATGGCGCGCGCGATCGACTGGCCGAGGGACGTTTTTCCGACGCCAGGCGGACCGACGAAGCACAGGATCGGTTCGCGTCCGCGATCCATCAGGCCGCGCTGCTGCTTGAGCCGCCTCACCGCGAGGTGCTCGACGATGCGCTGCTTCACCTTGTCGAGGTCGTAGTGATCGGCGTCCAGGATGGCGCGGGCCTTCTTGACGTCGACCTCGCCGCCCGTCGAGATCTTCCATGGCAGAGAGACGATCAGCTCGAGGTAGGTGCGGATCACCGATGACTCGGGCGAGGCGCTGGGAATCCGTTCGAGGCGCGCGATCTCGCGATCCGCCTCACGCTTCGCCTCGGCCGGAAGGCCCGCCCTCTCGATGCGATCGCGCAGCTCGCTCAGCTCCGCGTGTTCGGAGTCGAGCTCCCCCAGCTCGCGCTGGATGGCCTTGAGCTGCTCGCGCAGGAAGTACTCC
>JBIOJB010000103.1:0-10028 GCA_044450465.1 Candidatus Dormibacterales bacterium
GCCCAGCTTCTTAGCGGCCTTCGATGCGTCGCCTCGAAGCTCGTCCACGTCGGAGGGCCGTAGGTAGGCCTCGTCGACGACCACGTACTTGTCCCACTCAAGGCCCGCGACCTCGAATGCCGCCTCGGCGAAGTCGCGAACCGATCGCATCACGCCGGTCGCGATCACATAGTCGTCCGGCTCGTCCTGCTGCAGCATCAGCCACATTGCTTCGACGTAGTCCCGCGCATGGCCCCAGTCGCGCTTGGAGTCGAGGTTGCCCAGGCGCAGCTTGTCGGTCTTGCCGGCGAGGATCTGTGCGATGCCGCGGGTGATCTTGCGGGTGACGAAGTTTTCGCCGCGCCGGGGCGATTCGTGGTTGAACAGGATCCCGCTGCAGGCGAACAGGTGGTGCGCCTCGCGATAGTTGACCGTCATCCAGTGGGCATAGAGCTTGGCGGCGGCGTACGGGCTCCGCGGGTGGAATGGCGAGGACTCGCTCTGGGGAGGGGGGGTGAGGCCGAACATCTCGGAGGTCGAGGCCTGGTAGAAGCGAGTGGGCAGCCCCGCGGTCCGGATCGCCTCGAGCAGACGGGTCGTGCCGAGGCCGTCGGCGTCCCCGGTGTATTCCGGCTGGTCGAAGGAGATCTGGACGTGGCTTTGCGCGGCGAGGTTGTAGATCTCGTCCGGCTTCACCGTCTTGACCAGGCGGTTGAGCCCGCCCGAGTCGGTCATGTCGCCGTAGTGAAGGACGAAGCGCGCGCTTTCCGGGTGGGAAGGGTTGGCGTGCTGGAGGTGGTCGATCCGCCCGCGGTTCATGCTCGAGGACCGGCGCACGACTCCATGCACCTCGTAGCCCTTGAGCAGCAGGAGCTCGGCGAGATAGGAGCCGTCCTGCCCGGTGATGCCCGTGATGAGCGCGGTTTGAGCCATCGCAGTAGGAAAGTCTATGGTCTGACGCCGGGTGCCGGGTCGGCGGCCTCCGCCAGCAGAAGCTCAGTCGCCATTCGCAACTCGGCCAAGGGCCGGCGAAAGCTCTTCAGCGGAC
This sequence comes from Candidatus Dormibacterales bacterium, assembly GCA_044450465.1. Classification (GTDB taxonomy): domain Bacteria; phylum Chloroflexota; class Dormibacteria; order Dormibacterales; family Dormibacteraceae; genus JBIOJB01. The sequence continues at coordinate 1,028 of JBIOJB010000103.1, forward strand.
CCGGAGAGGTCGAGCCAGGACGGAGCTCGAATTTGAAGTGGCCCTTGTCCTCGCGTGCGAACTCGATCAGTCTTTCTGAGGGAAACATCAGGAAGAACTCGTGGAATCTGCCCTCATCAGACAGCCAGACGAGCACGGTGAAGTAGGTCGTTGGTGCGGGCCGAAAGCTCGATATCCGGATGTCAACAGATGGGCGCGTATGCACCGCATCCACTGTCACGGTCTTAACCTGCAGTCCGATCACCCGCCGATTGACCCGGTGGCGCACGAGGATCTCCGCTGTCTCCGAATCCGGAAACGGACGGAACAGGTTCAGGTCCTCAGACTCGGCCAGGCGGCGTACGACCTCCGATTCCCCCAAGAAGCCTAGGTCGCTCGACTCGAACGTCACCAGCTCTCCGGCAAGCGCCGGCGCAGACTGACTGGGCGAAAGACCGAATCTTTCCACCAGGCCATTTGAGCTCACGAGCCAGGGCGCCCACTTGCTTTGGGACCGTAGGCTCATGGGAAACGCCATCGCGTAAATCGGCCGGCCCTGGTCCAGTGAAGACTCCGCGAGCCGTCGAAAGTCCGCGGCGGGAACCACGAGCATCGCTGGGCCCAAACCACCGTCGACGGTAAGCCCGCTGACGACCAGCACCGAGTCGTCGGCGATGCTCCCGGCCGGCACGACCAGGTGCACGTAGTCGTTCTTCATGGTCGATCGTCCTTTCGCCTGGACCGGGATGTAGGCGCCGTCGGACAGTCGGTGCACCAGGGCATCGATTCCGCGGTCCGACAGCGGCAGGAAGACATGAAGCTGTCCTCGCGATTGCTCGGTCAGTTCCGCCCACACACGGAACTCGAACACCTGGCCAGACGCGCTGGTCTCCTGGTAGGGCCACGGACCCGCCTCGCTCAGCTCTTCTCCCATCAGGGTTCTGCCAGCTCGCCGGGCGACTGCGGCGAGCCGCGCAGCCGCTGAAGCGTCAGCCGGAGGGTTTCTTTCAGATCCGCGCCGATCATGGCATTAGCGGCGAGCGCGAACGCCGCCGTCGCCAGGAGGTACGCGGCGACCAGCACCGGAAGCGTGAACATGCCGAGGGCGCTCACGACCAGCCACGCGACGCCGTACGTGATGGCTGTGAGGCCGAGCACCTTGGCCACGTGCCGGTACCACTCCCACGGGCCGACTTGCAGGCACTCCCGGCAGATCCTCTGCACCATGTAGCTGTACGCGAACAGGTTGTAGAAGACCCAGGAGAAGCCCGCGCCCGGCAAGCCGTACACGAAGATCAACACGACGGTGACGGGCAAGACCACAAACAGCGCGTAGGTGGTGGTGCGTGACGCGATGTGGGGCTTGCCCATGGCGACGGACAGCGTGTAAGGAACAGATTGCGTCCCGTTCATCCATGAGCCAAGCGCGAGAAAGGCCGTCGGCAGCAGAAGGCTCTGCGCCACACCCGCGTTGAACACATAGCGGTAGACCGGTAGCGCCGCGAAGCAGATGCCGGTGAAAAGTGGCAGCGTCCCGTAGCACACGAGGTCCTGAAGCTTGTGGTACTGCTGCAAAAGGCGCGGCCGGTCGCCCGCGGCAAACAGGCCCGAAAACGACGGAAATGCCGCTTGCGCCGCCGCCGCCGTGATCAGCGTGGCCCGGTTCACAGTCGACCACGCGAAGCTGTAGAAGCCGAACTCCGCGATCGGCAACACCTTGCTCACGATCACCTGCGCGGCCTGCGTGTGGACCAGCGACAGCACCGAGATCACCATCATGTGACCCGTGAAGCCCAGATTTCTCCGGATCACCGGCACGGAGAACGACGGCCGCATCGACGTCCAGCCGAGCAGCTGCGCAGCGGTGACCAGATACGCGCCGATGGTCAGGAGTGCGTTGATCGAGATCCAGGCCGCGACCGCATAGACCCGACCCCCCAAGAGCAGGATGAGCAGGATGCCGGCCTGCTGGCTGAGAGCCGCGCCGACGTCGATGGCGTTGCTCAAATGCATCAACTGGCGCCCCCGGATCACGCTTGCGTATAGGCCACGCGGCAGCGCCACCAGCGACGTGGCGCTCATGATCCGCAGCAGGTTCGAAGCCGTCTGTGGATCGATCGATCGCAGATTGACCCAATGGCTCACCAGAAAAGGCGCCGTGATCCAGATCAGCGCCACGAGGACGAGGCCGGCAGCCCAGTAAAGCGTGGAGGCTGTCCGGATCAAGGTTCGCACGTAGCCGGGATCGGTTTCCATCTGGCTGGAGACCTCGCGCACGATGGTCGAGGAGACGCCGAGCTCGAGGGCGCTGGACAGCACCGTGGTCAGGACGATGTTGAAGAAGATCAACCCGAACACGTCGTCGCCCAGGCGGTGGAAGATGAAACGAACAGCTATCAGGCTGAGGACGAGGACCAGGCCCTGCCCCGTGACGTTGTAGATGATGTTCTTGGTGAGCCGGGTCATCTCAGCCGACCATAACCGTACATTGAGGTTCGAGTCGAGTGGCTGCTAGACTCGCTCGGATCTTGAGGAGACCCCAGCTCGCAGAGCTGCCGCGACCGCTGCAACCACCTGCCCGCGCTCTCCGGTTCATCCTGAAGGGCTCTCCCTACCGCTACGAAGCCGACGGGATGGCGACGCAGCACCTGTCTCCGTTTCTACAAGACCGAGACTTTAATGCTCGATATTCGAAGGTCGCGGGCATGTGGGCAGCAGACCTGCGATGGCGCTTGTGGATCCTCACCCAGACAGCGGCTCATTGCGCATCGCTCGACGGATCGTTTGCCGAGTTCGGGGTGTACCGAGGCGGTTGCGCGTACATGGTCCTTTCCGGAACGAGCCCGCATCGTGGGCGTTCGTGCTTCTTGTTCGACACCTTCGAGGGCATTCCAGATTCCAACCTCACCGAGGATGAGGTTCAAGCCGGTTTTGCGGGCCGCCTCGCCGACACGTCGCTCGACGAGGTTCGGTCGCGACTCAATCCATGGAACGACCGTGTGCGCTTCGTGGCAGGCGATATCTTCAAGACACTTCCCGAGACGGAGACCGGTCCGCTGGCCTTCGCGCACATCGACCTGAATGCGGCCGCTCCGACGGAGGTTTCGTTGCGCTATACCTGGGCGAGACTGGTCCCTGCAGGCATCGTGGTCTTCGACGACTACGGTTGGGCAGATTACGGGGATCAGCGCCAGCTGATCGACAAGTTCTTCGACGGTGAGAAGGAGGCGATCATCGCGCTGCCGACCGGACAGGCGATGGCCATCAAGACCTAGTCCGAAAATCTGCTAACTGCGGCGCTTCTTCACCCGCTTCAAAAAACCGCCCGGGCAGTGAGTGACCTTGAGCCTGTTGTAGTACGGATCGACCTGGAACTCATCGTTCTCTTCGATGAACCTCTGCACCGCCTGCCAGGGGTTGTCCTTGTCCCAGGTCGGTTGACCGCCCGGTGCGTCCGTCAGCACCTGCATCACTCCGTCGAAGACCACCAGGTAGCTGTCCGGCGTGACCAGCGGCGCATACAGACGCAGCTCCTTGGCCACGTGCGCCGCTGTGTGGTTGGAGTCGAGCGTCACCATCACCTTGTCGTCGGGCCGGATATGGCGGCGGACCTCATCTACCGTGGCCTGCTCGACCGAGCTGCCCTCGATCAGGGTGAAGCGGCGGCTCAGCGGATGGCTCTGCAGCGCCAGGCGGTTGTATTTGCGGATCTCGACGTCGACACCGATGACGTGGCCCTTGCCGAGCAGCTCGAGGATCGAGGCGTAGAGGACGACGGCGCCGCCATGCGCGACCCCGCATTCGATGATCACGTCGGGCCGCACCTTCCAGATGAGCTCCTGCATCATCACGATGTCTTCGGGCGTCTGGATGATGGGAATGCCCAACCACGTCGGCTCGTAGCTGATCTTCTGCTGCCAGCCCGAACGGGTGAACAGGTTGGAGACGACCTTGAAGCCTTCCGGCGTGTAGATGTCGACCTCGCGCTTACCCTTGGGTGTGGTCACCTCGATCTTCGGCTCTGGGCTCTCTTCGAAGAGCTCGGGGTTGTGCGTCAACGTTCCTCCTTGCACCATTCGATTGTCTGGGCGAGCCCGTCTCGCAGCGAGTAGCGGGGCGACCAACCGGCCTCGGTCCGCAGCTTGTGGTTGTCACCGCAGACGTACGCGGGATCCCCTTCGCGAGTGGGATAGGCGCCCAGGCGAACCAGCTCTGGCCGACCCAGAAGCTCGCCCAATGTCTGCACGAGCCCGGCAATGGTAACAGCCTCTCCCGAGCACACATTGAACGTGCCGGAGAGGCGCAGACGGCTCAATGCGCAAAGTCCTGAGGCGACATCTTCGATGTGCAAATAGTCGCGCACCTGCCCTCCGGAGGTCGTGGGAAACTGTTGGCCGGCGGAGAGTGCCTTGATGGCCGAGGGCACCAGGCGGCGCTGGTCCTCGAACGGGCCGTAGATGTAGAACAGGCGAGCCCATGCCATGCCGATGCCGAGCTGGGATGCCCTCTGGGCCGCCACCAGGCTGAAGGCAAGCTTCGCGGCCGCATAAAGGGTCACTGGTTTCGTCAGGGACTCCTCCGTCAAGGGCGCCGATTGCATCTCGTATTCGAAGCAGGTGCCTACACCGACCAGATGTCGGCATCCCACGGTGGCTAACTCCTCCAGGAGCGAGAGGCTGGAACGGAGCGAGCCCAGGTTCTCGGGCGAGGTGAGGTACTTCCCGGGTTCGGCGTACCAAGCGGCGTGGATGCAGGTCGAGGGCTTGTAGCGCGCCAGTACGGCCGCGACCGCCGCCTCGTCAGCCAGGTCCGCCTCGACGATCTCGATCCGTCCGCGAAGTCCGTCGAGCCGTGGGCGGGGCCGCCCGGGCCGGACCAAGGCGACGACCGCTTCGCTCTCGCCCATCTGCCGCACCACCTGTGAGCCGACGAACCCGGCCGCGCCGGTGACGAGGATCGTCACCGTTCCTTGACGGACCAGTCGTACGGGATGTGGTTCTGGTGCGGGTCGAGGCGGATCGATTCCGCCTGATCATGGGGGATGTCGATCAGGTCAGCGATGATGGCGGGCTCGCGGCCGATTCCCTTGAAGCCGTTCCACAGGTCGGGTGGGATGACCACGAGCGAGTAGTTGTCGGGCCCAAGGAACAGCTCCATGAGCGCGCCCTTGGTGGGCGAGCCTTCGCGCTCGTCGTAGATCACAAGCTTCACCCGGCCGTGGATGCATGCGTAGTGGAGGGTCATGTTCTTGTGGCGGTGCCAGCCTTTGACGACGCCGGGGTACACGGTCGAGAAGTAGATCTCGCCAAATCTGGTGAAGTGCGGGTCGGTCGACTTGAGCATGTGGTAGATCGTTCCGCGCTCATCTGGGATGCGCTTGAGCGGCACCACCTTCACGCCGTCGATCACCGGCTCGCTCATACGATCACCGGCTCGGGCACGGGGATGATGAACTTGCCGCCCTGCTTCCGGTAGGCCGCCTGCTGCTCGAGGATCTCGTCGGCGAAGTTCCACGTCAGCAGCAGGACGTGGTCTGGACGGTCCTCGACCAGCGCCTCGGGGGAGCGGACAAGCAGATGCGTGCCCGGCGTATACAGGTCCTGCTTGACCGTGGAGCGGTCGGCCACGAAGTCGATCGTTTCACGTCCGATGCGGCAGAAGTTGAGCAGCGTCGCGCCCTTGGCCGACGCCCCGTAAGCCGCGATCCGGCTGCCCGAGGACTTGAGGTCGCCGAGAAAAGCAACCAGCTCCTTTTTCAAGCTTCTGACCTTGTCGCCGAAATCCCGGTAGAACTCGCGCTCGCCCACGCCCGCCTGGCGCTCCTCTTCCAGCAGCCTGCACACGCGGTCCGAAGGCCGGCCCGACAGCGCGGCGTGCACCTGAAGCGATCCGCCGTGCAGCGGGATCTCGTGCACGTCGACGATCTCGAGCCCGTGGCGCTTGAACAGCGGCTGCAGCGCGGTCAGCGAGTAGTAGCAGAGGTGCTCGTGGTAGATGGTGTCGAACTCGAGGCGCTCGATCATGGGCTTGACGTGCGGAGCCTCGATCACCGCGACGCCATCGTTCTTGAGCGTGATCGCCATACCCGCCACGAAGCCGTTGAGGTCGGCCACGTGCGCGAGCACGTTGTTGGCGTGGATCACATCCGCCCGCCGTCCGCTGTCCCGCAGCTCCTGGGCCACCTCGCGCCCGAAGAAGCGAACCAGGGTCGGGATGCCTTTCTCCTCGGCCACCGCGGCCACGTTGGCGGCGGGCTCGATGCCCAGCACCGGCACGCCCGCCTGCTGGTAGAACTGCAGGAGATAGCCGTCGTTGCTCGCGACCTCGACCACGAGGCTCTTGGAGTCGAGGCCGCGTTCGCGGATCAGCCTGTGGGCGAGCTCCTCCGAGTGCTTGACCATCGTGTCGGAGAAAGAGGACAGATACAGGTAGTGACCGAAGAGCTGCTCGGGTGGCACCGTCTCGGTGATCTGCACCAGCGCGCACGCGGGGCAGAATACGAGCTCGAGCGGAAAGGTCGGCTCGGGGCGCGAGAGGTCCTCCTCTCGCAGCAGGGCGTTGGCGAGCGGTGTCCGGCCGAGCGACAGCACGGGTTCCAGCTGCGTCGAGCCGCAGGAGCGGCAGGCGTGGCTCACGAAGCGAAGAACGCTCGATACCAGTCGATCGTCCGTACCAGGCCCTCGTTGAGCTGGAAGAGGGGCCGCCAGCCCAGCCTCTCGCGCGCCTTGGCCGCGCTGAGGTACTGGCAGCGGATCTCGTTCGTGGCCTCGCTGCGGATCTCGGGCTCGAGCTCGGACTTCATCAGCCCCAGGACGAGCCGGGTGAGCTCGATCACGCTGATGGGCTGCTCGTTGGAGAAGTTGAAGGCCTCGCCGGCAAGGGCGCGGTCGGCGGCCAGACGCTCGGCCGAGAGCGTGTAAGCGGCGGCGCCGTCCTCGACGTAGAAGTAATCGCGCACGAACTCGCCGTCCGATCGGATCACGGGCCGCTTACCGCGCAGGAGCGAGCGAATCGTGCCGGGCACGATGCGGCTCCAGTTCAGGTCACCGCCACCATAGAAATTGCCGCAACGAGTGATCAGCACGGGCAACCCGTAAGTGACGGCGTAAGACTGCGCGATGAGGTCGGCCGCCGACTTGCTGACGTCGTACGGATGGCGCCCGGCGAGCGGCGTGGTCTCGTCGTACGGCAGCTTCTCCTGGTCGCCGTAGGACTTGTCCGACGAGGCGACCACGATCTGCTTGACCGCGGGGCTGCGCCGGCAGGCCTCGAGCAGCGCCCAGGTCCCGGCCACGTTGGTCTCGAAGGTCGAGATCGGGTTGCGGTTGGCGATCGGGACGATGGTCTGCGCGGCCAGGTGCAGCACGGTGTCGACCTCGTACTCGCCCAGGACGCGCTCGAGCAAGCGCTGGTCGCGCAGGTCTCCTCGTACGGTCTTGACCTGGTCGATGAGGCCGGCGCGGAGGAGCTCGCTCTGCGGCACCCAGTCGCGCACCAGGCACACGACGTCCGCGCCCGCGGCGACCAGGCGCTTGACCAGCCATCCGCCCACGAGCCCGGACCCGCCTGTGACGAGGGTCGGGCGGTCGCGCCAGAAGTCAGCCGGTGCCTCGGCGCTTTGCAGGGGCCCCCGCGAACTCCCGGCGCAGCCTCAGAGGTCGTGGGGACTTTCACTGCCAGGTCTTCCAGGGCGGATCGCCGCCCTGCCACAGGCCTTCGAGGAGGCGGACGTCGCGCAGGGTGTCCATGCACTGCCAGAACTGGTCGTGCTTGTAGGCCGCCAGCTGCCGGTCGGCGGCCAGGTGCTCGAGGGCGTCGGCCTCCAGGCTCGGGTCCTCTCCGCCGAGATAGTCGAACACTCCCGGCTCCAGGACCATGAAGCCGCCGTTGATCCAGCCCTCGCCGATCTGGGGCTTCTCGGTGAAGTCGGCCACCAGGTCGCCGTCGAAGATCAGGCCGCCAAACCGTGACGGGGGCCGGACCGCGGTCACCGTCGCGAGCCGCCCGTGCTTGCGGTGGAACCGCAGCAATTGCTGCAGGTCGATGTCGCAGACCCCGTCGCCGTACGTGAGCATGAAGGTCTCGCCTTCGAGCCACGGCTGCAGGTGCTTGACGCGCGCGCCGGTGTTGGTCTTGAGCCCGGTGTCGATGAGGTGCACCGTCCAGGCCTTGTCGGCCGCCTCGTGGAAGCTGGGCTGGCCGGTGGCCAGGTCGACGGTCAGGTTGGCGCGCAGCCGGTGGTAGTCGAGGAAATAGCGCTTGATCTCCTCGCCCTTGTAGCCCAGCGCGACCACGAACTCGTTGAATCCGTGGTGCACGTAGTGTTTCATGATGTGCCAGATGATCGGGTGGCCCCCGATCTCGACCAGGGGCTTCGGCCTGATCTCGGTCTCTTCCGAAAGGCGGGTGCCGAGGCCGCCGGCCAGGATCACGACCTTCATCCGACAGAATGTTACCCGCGGGGGCCGCCCCTCCTGACTTGCCTTCCCTCGCTCCATCGGGCGGGGCAGGGGGTGAGGGGCTCAGGCCTGCGCCAGGTCCTCGTCCGCCCGCCTGGCCCGGTTGAACACCGCGCGCGTCACGCGGTTGTACACGGGATACACGAGCGCCGCCATCAACAAGAGCAGCGCCCACCGCCCCCATTTCTTGTCGCGCGCCGCCACTCCGAGGCTCGACGCCAGGTCACGCCGCAGGTGCGCGGCTACTCGCCAGTTGAGGAGGCAGAAGTTGACCAGGAACGACGCGCACAGCGCAACCCTGGCGGACATCGTGTACGGCGCGAGCCAGATCGAGCGCAGCAGCTCGACCGCCAGGCAGCTCCAGCAGACGCCGATGCCTCCTTGCGAGCTGAGGGACCCCGCCATGTCCGGCTGGTTCTTGACCGCCACGAGGCGGTAGGAGAGGAGCCGCTCGGGCACGACCAGCACCGGGCCGCGCAGGCAGAGCTCGAGCAGGACGACTACGTCGAATCCCCACGTCGCCACTGCTCTCCGCGTGCTGCGCAGGGCGTCGGTCCTGGCCA
>JBIOJB010000104.1:0-9946 GCA_044450465.1 Candidatus Dormibacterales bacterium
CAGGTGGTCCAGTAGATCTGGCGCTCGAGACCTCGGCGCGTGCGATAACCGCCCCCGCCTCCGTCGCCGCCCCCCCCGAGCGTGCCCCCGAGGCCAGACGCCTTCGGGGTCTGGATGAGGATGCCGGCCATCAATAGGATGGCCAGCGTCGCCTCGAAGACGACCAGGGCCTTCTTCAGGTTGTCCATCGAACCTCGGATTCTATCTCGACGCGGAATGGGTCCGCGAAGGAGGAAAAGCTGAGAGGGAGCCTGTCACGCCCCCTCTCATACCGGTTACGCCCAGACCGAGCTGAAACGGCCGTCGATAGCCTTCCAGTCGAGTGTGTTGAACCAGGCCGCGACGTAGTCGGCGCGTCGGTTCTGGTACTTGAGGTAGTAGGCGTGCTCCCAGACGTCGACGCCGAGGATCGGGGTGAGGCCTTCCATGTAAGGGCTGTCCTGGTTGGCATAGGCCTTGATCGACAGCTTTCCCGACTTGTCGACCACGAGCCAGGCCCATCCGCTGCCGAACCGGCCGACCGCTGCCTTGGTGAGCTGCTCCTTGAACGCGTCGTACCCGCCGAAGGTGGTCTTCAGGCTGTCGGCGATGCGCCCGACGGGATTCCCGCCGCCGCCCGGGCCCATGATCGACCAGAAGATCGAGTGGTTCGAGTGGCCGCCGGCGTTGTTCTGGATCACCGTTCGAATGTCTTCAGGCACCGAGCTGATGCTCCACAAGAGATCCTCGACCGACTTCTTGCCGAGATCGGGATACTTCTCGAGCGCCGCGTTGGCGTTGTTGACGTAGGCGGCGTGGTGCTTGTCGTGATGAATCTCCATGGTCTTCGCGTCGATGTGCGGCTCTAGCGCGTCGAACGCGTATGGAAGCGGCGGAAGCTCAAACGGCATGGCGGCATCTCCCCCTCGTTGTTGTGGCTGTCAGCTCAGTTTACGTGCTTCCGAGCTTCGGCTTTAAGGCCTGGTCGCGCACCGCGGCAGAGCGGCGCTCCACTTCGCCGGGATCACCCAGATAGCGGCGGGACTGCGGTTGAAAGTCGGGTCCGAGCTCGTAGACCCGCGGCACGCCTGTCGGGATGTCAAGGCCGACCACCTGCTCGTCCGTCAACGCGTCGAGGTGCTTGACCAGCGCTCTCAGGCTGTTGCCGTGGGCCGACACCAGGACGCAGGGAAAGGCGAGCAGGTCGGGCACCACCGCGTCATACCAGTACGGCATCATCCGGTCCACCACGTCGCGCAGGCATTCGGCCGTGGGCAGGACCTCGGGCGGCAAGGACGAGTAGCGGGGATCGTGCGACGCATGACGTTCGTCCGACAGCTCTAGGTCGGGCGGCCGAACGACATAGCTCCGGCGCCAGAGCTTGACCTTCTCCTCCCCGTACTGGTCGGCGGTCTGCCTCTTGTTCAGGCCCTGCAGCGCGCCATAGTGTCGCTCGTTGAGCCGCCAGCTCCGCCGGACGGGTATCCACGAACGCTTCATCTCGGACAGGCAGATTTCCGCGGTCGCAATCGATCGAATCAGGACCGACGTGTGGACCACCGCCGGCCAGAGACCTGCGGCCGCCATGAGCCGGCCGGCCTCCAGGGCTTCGGCGCGGCCCGTCTCGGTGAGCGGCACGTCCTCCCAACCCGTGAACCTGTTCTCAAGATTCCAGGTGCTCTGACCGTGCCGGAGCAGGACGAGCCGGCCCGGCGTGACCGGCGGCTGGGGCGAGCCCACGGCTAGACCAGAAGCCGCAGCTTATCGATCGCCGTAGACCTCCGCCGTCACCTTCACGATGTGCGCGAACTCGGAGGCGTCCAGGCTGGCGCCGCCCACCAGGCATCCGTCGCAAAGCGGTAGCTCGACGTACGACTCCACGTTGCTCGAGTTCACGCTGCCCCCGTAAACGACGCGCACCCTGCGGGCAGCCCCTGCACCGATCATCTCACCCACCACCCGGCGGATCAGCCGCATCGTCTTGTACGCATGCTCGGGATCCGCGTTCTTGCCGGTGCCGATCGCCCATACAGGCTCATATGCGATGACCAGCCTCGACGAGTCGTCCGCCGAGCAACCCGACAAGCCCGCCTTCACCTGCGCCGCCACCACGTCGTCACTCTTGCCCGCGTCGTATTGGTCTGCCAGCTCGCCGACGCAGAGGATGACGTTGAGGTCGGCTGCGAGGGCGGCCATGGTCTTCTTGGCCACCATGTCGTCGGTCTCACCGAAGATCACCCGCCGCTCCGAGTGGCCGACGATCACCCACTGGCACCAGCCGCGCAGCATCGCAGGCGACACCTCGCCGGTGTAGGCGCCACCGACCTCCCAGAAGCAGTCCTGCGCCCCCAGCTTCACTCCCGACTCGTCCAGGACCTCGGCGACGCCAAGCAGCCACGGAAACGGTGGAAAGATGGCAACCTCGACCCGGTCGGCGTGGCCGCGGGCCACGGACAGGATGCCGCGCACGAGGTCGAGCGCGTCGCCGGCGTCGGTGGGGTTCATCTTCCAGTTGGCGGCGACGAGCGGCTTGGCGGGCGTTGGATTGACCATGACTAGAGGCGCGACGCCGGCCCGGGGAGCACGGAAAAGCGGGCGCGAAACAATCAGGCCTCCTTCAGGATGGCTATACCGGGCAATTCTTTGCCCTCAAGGTACTCGAGAGTGGCCCCACCTCCAGTCGAAATATGCGAAAAACGTCCCGCCAGGCCGAGCTGATCAACCGCCGCGACGGTGTCGCCCCCTCCGACCAGCGTGTAAGCCCGCGATCCGGCCATGGCCTCGCCGACGGCCCTGGTCCCAGCGCTGAAGTCCTCGACCTCCGACACTCCGACCGGCCCGTTCCACACCACCGTAGCGGCATCGCTCAGCCGGCGGCCGAACATCTCCTGCGAGCGCGGACCGATGTCCAGGGCCATCCACTCGGGCTCCACCGCGTCGGCCTCCATGACGCGTGTCTCCTCACCGGCGGCCATGCGGCGGGCGCACACGACGTCGACCGGCAGGAGCATGTTGTCTCCTGCGCGGGCCTCGATTTCGCGAGCCGCCTGCAGTGCCGAATCCTCGACCAGCCCCCTGCCCGTCGGCCACCCCTTCGCCTTGAAGAACGTGTTCGCCATGGCGCCGCCGATGAGGAGCGCGTCGACCTTTTCGATCAGGTTCATGAGCACGCCGATCTTCGTTGAGACCTTGGCCCCGCCGACCACCGCGATCATGGGTCGCTTGGGACTGTCAAGCGCCTGGTGGAGAGCCGCGAGCTCGGCCTCCATCAGCTCGCCCGCGTAAGCCGGAAGGTACGCCGCAACCCCCACGACCGAGGCGTGGGCTCTATGCGACGCCGCGAATGCATCGTTGACAAAGACGTCTCCAAGCGCCGCGAGATCGCGCGCGAATTCCGCGCCGTTGGCCTCGTCCTCCGCATGAAACCGGACGTTTTCGAGCAAAAGGACACCGCCGCGCGGGAGACTGCCCGCAGGTCCTGCGGCCTTCTCGCCGACGCAGTCGTCGGCGAACCGTACGTCCAGGCCGAGCAGGCTCGCGAGCCGCGTGGCCACGGGCCTGAGCGAGAGCGCGGGATCGACCCCGGCCGGGCGGCCGAGGTGCGACATCACGATGACCTTCGCGCCTCGCTCGGAGAGGTGGCGCAGAGTCGGCAGCGCGGCGCGCACCCTCGCGTCGTCGGTGATCGTGCCCTTGGAGATCGGCACGTTGAAGTCCTCGCGAACGAGCACTCGCAAACCGTCGACGGCGACGTTGGTGATCGACGCTTTCAGAGCGTGGCCGCCATGTACGTGATGAGGTCCACCATGCGGCAGCTGAAGCCCCATTCGTTGTCGTACCAGCTGACGACCTTGGCCCAATCCGATCCGAGAAGCAGCGTCAGCGGAGCGTCAACGATCGACGAGTGGGGGTTCCCCTTGAAATCCGACGAGACCAGCTGCTCGTGGCTGACCGCGAGGATCCCGCGAAGCTCGCCGGCGGCGGCCGCGTCGAAAGCCGCGTTGATGTCCTGGACGGTCGCGCTCTTGGTCAGCTGCACGGACAGGTCGACCACTGAGACGTCGAGCACCGGGACGCGAAAGGCCATTCCGGCGAACTTCCCCGCCAGCTCGGGAAGCACCTCCGCCACCGCCCGGTTGGCTCCCGTTGAGGTCGGGATGATGTTGTCGGCGGCGGCCCGCGCACGGCGCAGGTCCTTGTGCGGCAGATCCTGCAGCTTCTGGTCCGACGTGTACGCGTGCACGGTCGTCATCATTCCGCGCTCTATCCCGAACGAATCGTGGAGCACCTTTGCGACAGGCACGAAGCAGTTCGTGGTGCAGCTCGCGTTTGAGATGACGTGGTGCTTCTTCGAGTGGTAACCCTTGTGATTGACGCCCATGACGATCGTGTAGTCCTGGTTGGTCGCAGGCGCCGAGATGATCACCTTCCTGGCGCCGCCCTTGTCGATGTGCACCCGTGCCTTGGTGGCGTCGGTGAACAGGCCGGTGGACTCGATCACGACGTCCACCCCAAGATCCTTCCAAGGAAGCTCGGCCGGATCCTTGTGACTCAAGAACTTGACCGCGTGCCCGTCGACGTTAATGGTGTCGCCTTCAGCCGAAACAGCCGGCCCGAAAGTGCCGAGGGCCGTGTCGTGCTTCAGCAGGTGGGCGAAGGTCGCAGCCTCGCCGATGTCGTTGACCGCCACGATTTCGAAATCCGGTTTCATCTCGTGGCTGGCCCGATAGATGTTCCGGCCGATACGCCCGAATCCGTTGATACCGACCTTGATGGCCATCTAAGCGAGCTCCTGTGTGAGGCCTGGAACGGGATTGGCGAGGGACCCGACGAGCTCTCCGAGCAGACTCGGAGCTCGTGGGGACTTCACCGGGATTATGTTAGGCGGAGCGCCGCGCGGGCTTGCCCTCAGCGAGCGTCATTCGGGCCTCCGCCAGCTGCTGGAGGCGGCGAAGCCGGTGGTTGACCGCCGACTTCGAAAGTTCCATCCGGCCCGCCAGCTCCGCGAGATTCAACTGCGGGTTGGCCGCGCGCCAGCGCGCCATCTCACGCAGCGCGGGCGGGAGGTGGTCCAGCATGCCAGAGGCTTCGAGTCGCTCGATCGCCGCAGCCTGGCGTAACCCTGAGCCGATCGTCTTGCCGATGTTGGCCGTTTCGAAGTTCAGACGCCGGTTGACCTCTCCGCTGACTTCGCGAACCACCCTCACCTGCTCGAATTCCATCACCGCGCGGCTGGCGCCCATCAAGGACAGAAGGCGCACGATCGCGTCTCCCTCTTTGAGGTAGACGACCGACTGGCCGCCGCGCTCCATGATCCGCGCTCTGGCACCCGTGTCGGACACCAACCCCGCGATCGCCTGCGCCCATGTGCTCGACGGCGCGACGAACTCGAGGTGATAGCGCGAGCTCGGAGCGTTAACCGATCCGCACCCGAGGAAGAGTCCTCGCAGCATCGCCTTGCGATCGCAAGCTGCCTCAGGCACGGCCCTTGACGCAGATTGTGTGAAGGCGGGAACCACGCCGGCCGGCAGGCCGAGCTCGATGAAGAACGACATCCGCTTGCGCGTCTTCACCGCCTGGTATTTCGCATCCATCTTTCCCACCGAGCGGCCGAGCCGGACGACCTTGCGGGCGATGGCGTTGCGCAGCAGCGAGAAGTACGCGGCCTGCCCTGCAGGACGCGTAAGGAGCCGCCCGCGGCTGCCGAAATACATGCCGAGCAGCTCGCTCAGCTGACAGCAGGGCCGCGCCGGCAGCAATCCTGCCAGCTCGTTCTTGACGTCCGCCGAGAACGAAATCGCGTCCACCTCCAGCCGTAGTGAATCGGCCTTCCCGCAGTCTAGTCGACCTATTTCAGTGGCGATCGCGCCATGAGGCAGCCGCCGGTGCGCCGCCACCTGTGCTGAGGGCGGCGCTCGACGCACCCGCCACAGTGCACATAATCCCCTCATCGACGATCAATCGCTCCAGCCACACAAGCTGCTGGCGCTCTATCACACGATGGTCATGGCGCGCGCCCTCGAACGCCGCGTCTGGTGGTTGAAGCGGACAGCGCAAGTCGCGGCGTCGATGCCGGCCGGCGGTTCAGAAGCCGTGCAGGTGGCGGCGGCCGCGGTGCTGCGCCCAGGTGCGGACTGGGTGCTGCCCAACGGCCGGGACCTGGCGCTCTGCCTTGCCCTTGGAGTATCCCCGCTCGACGTGATGCTCTCTGTGCTCGGACGCGCGGGGGACCCCACCTCCGGCGGCCGCCTCGCCCCGGTCAGCTTCAGCTCCCGCCGAGCCCGGATCGTCGGCGCCCCCTCCGTTACCGCCGCCCAGCTCTCGCAAGCGGCCGGCATCGCCTACGCCAGCCGGGCGCGGGGCCTCGACGAGGTCACGCTCGTTTCGCTCGCCGGAGCGGCCGTCAGCGCGGGCGATTGGCACGAGGGGATCAACTTCGCGGCTGTCCACCGCCTGCCCCTCATCTGTCTCGTGCAGTCCGAAGTCGAGGCATCCTCAGGTCCGCTCGAGCAACCCGGAGAGGATTGGCTGGTCCGGCGCGCCAAGGGATATGGCGTGGTTGCCGGGGTCATCGACGGCGCCGATTTCAACGACGCCCTGCAATCCCTCAGCCAGGCCCTGCAGCGAGCGCGGTCGGGCGGCGGCCCCACGATCCTCCATGCTCGGATCCCGGAGCTGTCCTCCAGGACGTCGCTCGGGGCTTTCCGCGCTCGCGAGCAGCTTGAAGCCGGCGCGCGCCACGATCCGATCGAATCGATGCGGCGCCGCCTCGAGAGCCTTCAGCTGCTGGACCACAAGACCGACGGCCATATCCAGCGCGACTGCCAGGCCGTGGCGGAGGCTGCTGTGGAGCAGGCGCTGGCGGCTGACTCACCCAAACCCGCCGCTGCGCTGGACAATGTGCTCGAGGGATTCCACTGATGCCTGAGATGAGGATGATCGAGGCGGTGCGAACGGCCATCGCCGAGGAGATGGAGCGCGACAGCCGCGTCATGGTCCTTGGCGAGGACGTCGGCCCGAAGGGCGGCGTGTTCGGCGCGACCGACGGGCTCTATGCACGGTTCGGCGAGGCACGTGTCCTCGACACGCCCCTGGCGGAGTCGGCGATCATCGGGGTGGCGATCGGAGCTGCCCTGAACGGCTTGATCCCCATCGCCGAGATCCAGTTCGCCGACTTCATCCACCCGGCGTTCGACCAGATCGTCAGTGAGGCTGCGCGTACGCGCTACCGGTCCAACGGCGACTGGTCCGTGCCGATGGTGATCCGGACGCCGTTCGGAGGCGGCGTGCACGGCGGGCTCTACCACTCGCAGTCGATCGAGGCTTTCTATGCCCACGTCCCGGGCTTGAAGGTCGTAGTGCCCAGTCTGCCCTCGGACGCGTACGGCCTGCTCAAATCCGCCATCCGCGACCCCGACCCGGTGCTCTTCCTCGAGCATAAGAAGGTCTACCGGCTCGTCACCGAGGAGGTCCCCACCGGCGAGCATCTGCTGCCAATAGGGCCCGCGGTCGTGCGGCGGCCGGGCACGCGCTTGAGCTGTTTCGCGTGGGGTCTTATGACGCACTACTGCCTGGAGGCCGCGGGTCAACTTGGAGCCGAGGGGATAGCCGTTGAAGTGGTCGACCTGCGCACCCTGGCGCCGCTCGACCGCGAAACCATCCTCGACTCGGTTCGCCGGACCGGAAAGGCGATGATCGTGCACGAAGACAACCTCACGGGAGGATTTGGGGCCGAGGTGTCGGCGATCATCTCGGAGCACGCTTTCGAGGACCTGGACGGGCCGGTCCTCAGGATCGCCGGCCCCGACATCCCCGCGATGCCGTTCAACTCGCCGCAAGAGGAGTTCTTCATGCCCAGCCCGGAAAAGATCGCCGACGCGATGAGAAAGCTTGCCGCCTACTGATCCGCCGTCCGCGCACCAGCCGCGCCGTCAAGGCGCCCGGCCCCGGACCAAGGACGCTGCCGCGGGGCAGCGAGCGGCCGAATCGCCGGCACGTCAGGCGCAGCAGACCATCTCGATCGGCCCGGCGGAGTACGCCATGCGGCGCGAGGCGGTCGCCGCCGGCCTGGAAGCGGCCGGGCTCGACGCGATGTGCGTCTTCTACCCGGCGCGGGTTGCCTACCTGACAGGTTTTCATCACATCCCGACCGAGCGTCCGATCGCGCTGATCCTCGACACCAAAGGGTTCTCGGCCCTGGTCGTCCCGGCGGTCGAGAAGGAGCACGCCGAGTCGGCCACCTCCGTCGGCCGCGTGAGCGTCTATTTCGAGTACCCGGGCTCAGAGCACCCGATGGAGATGGTCGGCGCGATCCTTGCGGAGATCAACGCCCGGCCGCGCCGCACGGGGGCCGATCACGATGGATACGTGCCCTTGTGGGGCTACCGAGGACCGCGCCTCAGCGACCTGACCGGGCACCACCCGTTCGACGCCGAGTTGATCGTCGAGTCGCTTCGCCGCGTGAAGTCTTCCGCCGAGATCGCTTGCATACAGCTCAGCTGCGACTGGGCGGTGCGGGCGCATCATCGGATGCAGGCAGGGATCACGATCGGCAAGACGGAGATGGAGTGCTACACGCCGACCAGCACCGAGACGCTCTTCGAGATGGTCCGCGAGCTTCCCGGCTGGCGGCCGAAGGGCGCGGACGACACCGGCCTGATCTCCATGTTCGTGGCGGGCAGGTCGACCGCCATGCCCCACGGCTTTGTGAAGGGTCACGGCATTCAGCCGGGTGACGTGCTCGTGAGCGGCGCCGGCGCGAACATCGACGGATACCGCAGCGAGCTGGAACGAACCATGATCGTGGGCGACCCAACCGCCGACCAGGAGCGCGCGTTCGAGGCCATGCTCGCCCTGCAGACGCGCGCCATCGAGGTCATGGCTCCGGGCGTGCCGGCCGGCGAGGTCGAGCTCGCCACGGTGCGGCTGGCCGGTGAGCTCGGCGTAGCGGCCAACCTCCGGCACCACGTCGGGCATTCGATCGGACTCGAGGGCCACGAGGCCCCGTTTCTGGACCGCGGCGACGAAGCGGTGCTGGAGCCCGGAATGGTCTTCACCGTCGAACCGGGCGTCTACATCGCCGAGCTGGGCGGCTTCCGGCATTCCGACACGGTGCTCATCACAGAGCACGGCAACCGCGTGATGACGGACTACCCTCGTGAGCTGAAGGACCTGATCGTCAGGCCGTAGCCTCGTGCGGCATCGTGCGCATCTTGCTCGTGTACATATGCAGGACCGTCGTCCCATCGATGGCGTGGCGCCGGATGCGATCGATCGCCATCGGCGGAAGCATCTCCTGGTCCTCGTCGGTGACGACCGTCTCCAGAGGTGACACTGTCCGCCACACCTCGGCGACCATCTCGCGGGGCAGGTTGCCCGGCATGTACACGTAACGTCGATTAGGGAGCTGTTTGCGGGCAAGCAGCTCGACTCTCGAAAAAGCGTCAAGTGCCGCGTAGTCCTTCAGATAGGGGTCGCTCACCTCGAGCAGTTCGTGGTTCTGGTGCGGATATCGGTTGCCGCGATATAGGAAGACGACCCCGCGTCCCGAGGCCGCGCGGGCTGCCTCACCGATAACTGCCTCCGCAGCTGTCTGTTCGTGCGGCAATATCACGAGAATCGGAAATGCCGCGGGCTCGTGGCCCAACGCGATGGCAATCGACTCTTTGGCGCGCTCGGGTCGGAAGGCTACCGGGAATACAGCCGGACGACGCCGGCGATAGTAACGATAGGTGCTCAAACCGGCAATCAGCCCCACCAAGGTAAGCCCTCCGCCGAAGATCGTTGCGTCCGGCTTGGCGACGAGGTTGACGCTCCAGCCGATGACGACCAGCAGCGTAGTGATGACGCCGACCCCGAGCACCAGCTGACGCTGAATTGTTGGCTCGGATCTCAACTCCCGCCACCGGACGACGTCGAGCGAGACGTTGGTCAGGATGAATGATCCGAGCAGGCCGAACGCGTACAA
>JBIOJB010000105.1:0-9915 GCA_044450465.1 Candidatus Dormibacterales bacterium
AGCCGACCGAGGGCACGATCCTCACGGTGGCAAGAGAAGCCGGACGCGCGGCGACGCAGGCGGCCGACGGCCCGGACGCCAGCGTGCCTCGAGTGATTGCCGCCGCGGCAGCGGGTGCCCGCGACGCGGTGCTCAAGACCCCAAGTCAGCTGCAGATCCTTCGTGATGCGGGCGTGGTCGACGCGGGTGGGTACGGCCTCCAGATCATCCTGGACGGCATGCTCCGGACTTTCGAGGAGACGGAGGTGATCCAGGGGTTGGGCGCAAAGGTCGTGCCTTCGCCCGCCGCGCAGCTCGCGATCGACCTACCGGAGGAAGGGTGGGGATACTGCACCGAGTTCCTCATCGAGGGCACCCGCCTCGACGTCGACAGGATCAGGAATCAGATCGAAGCCCTCGGCAACTCGGTCCTGGTGGTGGGCGAGCCGGAGCTCGTCAAGGTGCACGTCCACACCGACGACCCCACCAGCGTGATCAACCTCGCCGGCGGCTACGGCAAGCTCCTCAAGCTGAGCGTCGGCGACATGTCGACACAGCACCGACGGATTCGCGAGGCCGGTGGTGGGGTCGAGCGAGCGCCGCGGCCCAACGGAGTGGGACTGGTGGCCGTGGTGGCGGGCCGCGGCCTGGTCGAGATCTTCCAGGGTCTGGGGTTGGATGCCATCGTCGAAGGCGGGCAGACCATGAACCCGAGCACGCAAGACATGCTCCGAGCCATCGAGTCGGTGCCCTATGACGAGGTCCTGCTTCTGCCCAACAACAGCAACGTCGTGCTCGCGGCGAAGCAGGTGCTTGGCCTCACCGAGAAGACGGTCCACGTCATTGAGACCCACAGCGTGCCGCAGGGGATCGCGGCCGTCGTCGCTTTCCAACCCGACAGGCCCGCAACCGACAACGTCAAGAACATGAAGGCTGAGGCGGCAAGGGTCCAGACCATCGAGCTGACGCATGCGGTGCGCGACTCCCGATCGAACGGCCTGCGAGTCAAAAAGGGCGACGTGATCGGGCTGCTCAACGACAAGCTCGAGTTCACGGGCAGTAACTACATCGACGTTGTCAACAAAGCCCTCGGCAAGCTCGGACCTGCCGGCTATGAGCTGGTGACCGTCTATCGCGGCGAAGAGGCGAGCGACCAGCAGCTGGCCGACCTCGAGTCCGAGCTCAAAGAGCACTATCCCGACCTGGAGGTCGAGATTCAGCAGGGCGGGCAGCAGCACTACCCCTTCATCCTGTCCGTCGAATAGCCGCGCTTCGATGACCAGAGGATTCGCTGTGGTCACCGACTCGACGGCCGATCTGCCTGAGGAGTGGCGCACGCGGTACGGCATCGAGGTGGTGCCGCTCAAGGTGCTCTTCGGCAACGAGACCCTGCGCGATCGGGTGGATATGACGGACGACGAGTTCTTCACCCGGCTGGCCGCGGCGACCAGGCTGCCCACGACGTCTGCACCGTCCCCTGGTGAGTTCGCCGAAGTCTACCGACGCCTGGCGCAAGACCATGACGGCTGCATCTCGATCCACATCGGCGCGCAGCTGTCAGCCACAGCCGAGGCGGCGCGGGTCGGAGCCCAGTCGGTTGAGGGCTTCCGGGTGGAGGTTATCGACAGTGAGACCGTCACGATGCCGATCGCGTTCCTGTGCCAGATCGCGGCCGGCGCCGACACCCTCGACGAGGCGGTGGCCGCGGTCCGAGAGCGCATTCCGCGCTGCCGCGTGCTGGCCCTCCTCGACACGCTCCGCTACCTCGAGATGGGGGGCCGGATCGGCAAGGCACAGGCACTCCTTGGCACGATGCTCGACCTCAAGCCGCTCCTGCTTGTCGCCGATCGCGAGATCAGGCCGGTTGAGCGGGCGCGAACCCGGTCTCGCGCCATCTCGCGGATGGTGGACTACTTCGCCGGGGAGCTGCCCGTGGAGCATGTTGCCGTGATGCACGCCCAGGCGAAAGAGGAGGCGGAGCAGATCGCCGCCGGCCTGCGCGATCGGCTGCCCGGCTTTGAGGTGCCGATCGGCCAGATCGGCTGCGTGCTCGGCACGCACGCCGGGCCCAGGGCGCTGGGCCTGGTCTACATCAAGCGCTGACGCCCAGGCCGACGTTGCGGCCGGGCAGCGGCCAGACCCGTAAAAGAGGTGGCGTGACCGCGACGAGGCGGGGCACAGCTTTGACAGCGGCCCGAAAAAGGCGCCTGCGCCCAGGGCCCCACGCGAGGCCGTACTGGACCCGCAGTGTCTCGGGCAGGAGGCCGGCGGTGATCAGCTCCAGAGGGATCATGGCCCGGCCGGGCAGCAGGCCAAGCCGTGGCCGCAGCACCTGGACGGCGAGCTCCCTCGCCCGCTCGTTGACCCGCACCGGTCCGCTCGACAGCATGGTTTTGAGGTAGGCCGCGAAGCCGTCGAGATCGTCCGAGAAGCGTTCCGGCGGTATCCCGAGCAGGCGGCCGATCTCCTTCGACTCCTGGTAAAAGGTCTCGCGCTCGCCGGCGGATAGGCGCTGCACGAACGTCTCGTAGGTCACCAGCGCCGAGTCGACGAGTGTCGCGTGCACCCAGAGCAGCAGGTCCGGATCCAGCGCATCGTATTCGGGCCCTCGCACGCTTGCGTGGGCGCGGTTGACTGCGCGAGCGGCCGCCATCACGGTGTCGCGGTCCCCGAACACCATCGCCATCGTCATGCGAATGGTTCGGCGCAGACGACGGATGGGATGTGAGCGGAAGTCGGAATGTTCGTCCACGCCCTGGGCTACGAGCGGGTGCGCGAGCTGCATCAACAGCGCCCGCCCACCGCCGAGCAAGAGGACGTTCTCCCGGTTGACCCGGCGAGTGATCGAGTCGTCGGCAAAGATGCCAGACCGCGCAGAACTCACGATCCAATCCGCATTAATCTCTCGAGGAGCCGTGTATCAGCAACTTTTCATCTTCGGTGCAGCTTTCCTGGGTTCGGCCGTCGAGTCGACCGAGGCTTTGACCATTGTGCTCGCGGTGGGCCTCACGCGGGGATGGCGCGCGCCTCTCTTCGGAACGGCTGCTGCCCTCGTTTCACTCGCCGTGCTAGTGATCTTCTTCGGCGAGCTCATCGTCACGCGGATCCCCGAATCAGATCTGAAGCTGCTGGTCGGCACGCTCCTTCTACTTTTTGGCTTGCGCTGGCTGCACAAGGCCGTGCTCAGGTCGGCACACGCCGTTGCGCTTCATGACGAAGACCAGGCGTACAGGAAGACGGTTACCGAGCTGCGCGGCTCGGGCGGGCGGCAGGACTTGGCAGGTTTCGTGCTCGCGCTGAAGGGCGTGTTCCTCGAGGGGCTGGAAGTTGTCTTCATCGTGATCGCGGTGGGCGGCACCGGTCGCGGCTTGCCGCTGGCGATGGCCGGAGGCCTCCTGGCCATGGTGGTCGTTGCCGCGGCCGGGCTGGTTGTCCGAAAGCCGCTGGCGCGCGTGCCGGAGAACACACTGAAATATGCGGTGGGGATCGTCCTCACGAGCCTTGGGACCTTCTGGGTGGCCGAAGGCATGGGCGCTTCGTGGCCGCTCGATTTCGTGTCCATCTTCGGCCTCGCCGCCGTGTACTTCGGCGCATCGCGAGTGGCGATCCTGGCCATCCGGCGCCCGGCCCTCGCGTGAGGTTCCTTCTAGCAGCGTGGTCCGAGGTCGTCGGCCTTTTCGTCGCGGACTGGGTGCAGAGCGCGGTCATCGTGGCGATCCTCGCCGCGAGCTGGTGGCTAGTGGGGCGGGTCGGCACCGGCGGGCTCGTGCCGCTCGTGCTGCTGCTCGCCGTGCAGCACGTCTGGTTTGCGCGCGCCGAGGCGCGCCGCCTCCTCCACGCCGAGGGGAGATGAGCCCCTCCGTCAAGAGCGGGGCAACCGTCAGAGGACTCGATTCCCCGGTGACGTCGCTCGCCGGGCCGGCGGACGCAAAGCGGCTCGGAAAGCTCGGGATCTCCACGGTCCGCGATCTCCTGCTGACGCTGCCATTCGATTGGGAGGCGTTCGGCGAACCGGCCCGGGTGGCGGACCTGGTGGTCGGCCAGCCGGCGACCGTGGTCGGAACCATCTTGTCTGTCGCCGCCAAGCAAACCTTCCGGCGTCGCATGCGGCTGACGGAAGCCGTCATCCAGGATGGAAGCGGGGCTGGCTTGAAGGTCGTGTGGTTCAACCAGCCCTTCCTGGCCAAGCATCTGCGCAAGGGTGACCGGCTCGCGGTGGCCGGACTCGTCCGCGCGGCCCGGTACGGCAGCGGCATCGAGATGCAGAACCCTCACCAGGAGCGTCTCGATGGCGGCGATGCCCTCGTTCCTCAGCGCGTAGGCGGCCTGATGCCCAAATACCACCTGGTCGCGGGGTTGAGCTCGCGCAAGATGGCAGCGTGGGTGGAGTCGGTGCTGCCCCTCGCAGATCGGCTCGAAGACGTGGTGCCGGCGGAGGTTCGCGAGCGGAATCGCCTGCTTGCGGTCGCGCAGGCCGTGAGACTCGGCCACCGGCCGGAGCACGAAGGCGATTTCTCCGAAGCGCGCCGCCGGATGGCTTACGCCAACCTGTTCGAGCTTCAAGCCGCCTTTGCCATGCTCCGCGCCAGCATCGCCGCCGAGCCCGCCACTCCCATCCCGTACGCACAGGCGGTGATCGACACATTCAAGGCCGGCCTTGGTTTTGATCTGACCAGGGCCCAGCGCCGCTCGGCGTGGGAGGCGTTCCAGGACATCGAGAAGGCGACGCCGATGAACCGGCTCCTGAATGGTGACGTCGGCTCGGGCAAGACCGCCGTGGCCGCGGCGTGCGTGGCCATGGCGCACGCGGCGGGACTTCAGTCGGTGGTCATGGCTCCGACCGAGATCCTGGCGCGCCAGCACCTGCGGCGCTTCAGGGAGTACCTCGAATCAAGCTTCCCTGGGCTGTCCGTCGAGCTGATGGTCAGCAGCCAGAGCGCGGCCGAGCGCAGGCGGGTCCGCATCGCCGCCGCGTCGGCCCACTGCGCGCTCGTCGTGGGCACGCACGCGCTCATCGAGGACGACGTCGAGTTCGCCAACCTGGGTCTGGCCGTGGTGGACGAGCAGCACCGGTTTGGAACCAGGCAGCGCGAGCTGCTGCGGGGGAAGGGGGGAGGCCGGCCGCATTTCCTCGCCATGACCGCAACCCCGATCCCGCGCACGCTGGCTCTCGCGCTGTACGGCGAGATGGCCGTTTCAGTCCTGGACGAACAGCCACCCGGCCGAACTCCGGTGGAAACCGAGGTGATCGATCCTCAGAACCGGGGCAGTGCTTACGAGCTCGTACGCGCGGAGGTTCGCTCGGGCCGGCAGGCGTTTGTGATCTGCCCTCTGATCGAGGAGTCGGAGGTGCTCGCCGCGAGGTCGGCGACTGCGGAGTTCGAGCGGCTGAGAAGGGACGTTTTTCCCGACTTCAAGCTGGGCCTGGTCCACGGCCGGCTCAAAGAGAAGGACGAAGTGATGAACGGCTTCGTCTCAGGCGAAATCCAGGTCCTGGTGGCGACCGCGGTTGTCGAGGTTGGGGTCGACGTGCCGAACGCGACGGTGATGGTGATCGAAGGCGCGGACAGGTTTGGCCTGGCGCAGCTGCACCAGTTCCGCGGGCGCGTCGGCCGCGGGCCGGGCCGCAGCCGCTGCATGCTCCTGGCCGACGACCCATCAGAGGGGACCCTCGCGCGGCTGCATCTGATGACACAGATCCGCGACGGCTTCAGGCTGGCCGAGGAGGACATGCGCATGCGCGGCATGGGCGAGCTGATGGGCCAGCGGCAGCACGGTCTCTCAGACGCGGCCATGCAGGCTCTACAGCAGCCCGAGCTTCTGAGCGAGGTGCGGCAGGAAGCCGAGCGGATTCTCGAGTCGGATCCCGGCTTCGAGGGTCATCCCGTGCTCAAGGCGGCGGTGACCAGGCGTCTCGAGCTGACCTCGATCAGCTAGCCATACTGAGCGAAATGCCGAGTGCCTCCGAACCCCGCCTCACCGAGTACAGCCACGGGGCCGGCTGCGCGTGCAAGCTGAGCCCGATCGAGCTGGGTCAGGTGCTGGCCGCCCTTCCACCCATCGTCGATCCCAACGTGCTCGTCGGGATTGCCGCGAGAGACGACGCCGCGGTGTACCGCATGGCTACCGATCGGGCCATCGTGGCCACCGTGGACTTCTTCACACCAATCGTTGACGATCCCTGGGACTTCGGTGCCATTGCGGCCGCCAATGCGGTCAGCGACGTCTACGCCATGGGCGGCCGGCCGCTCTTCGCCCTCGGCATCACCGCATTCCCGCGCGAGAAGCTGTCGGGAGGGCTGCTGGAGAGGATCGTCGGCGGCGGCTCGAGCAAGCTGGCCGAGGCTGGGGTTCCGGTCGTAGGCGGCCATTCGGTTGACGATTCCGAGCCGAAGTTCGGGTACGCGATCATCGGCGAGGTGCACCCCGACCATGCCGTCACCCATGCCGGTGCACAGCGCGGCGATGCGCTCTACCTGACCAAGCCGCTTGGCTCCGGGCTGGCCACCACCGCCATCAAGCGCGGGCTGTGCCCGCCGCCACTCGAGCGAGAGGCGATTGCCGTCATGAGCGCGCTGAATCGAGATGCGTCTTTAGCCATGGTCGCGGCCTCGGCCTCGGCCGCGACGGACGTCACCGGCTACGGGCTGATCGGGCATCTGCTCAACCTGGCGGGGGGCGCCGACCTCGAGCTGGGCGCCATTCCGCTCATGGCGGGCGTGCGGGACCTGGCCGAAAGGGACCTGTTCTCGGGCGGGAGCAGGCGCAACCACGCCGCGTACCGCGAGCAGGTTGACTGGGGCGGCATCTCAGAGGTCGAGCAGCTCATCCTCTGCGACGCACAGACAAGCGGTGGCCTGCTGGTCGCCATCCCGACGCAGAACGCGGCCCGTTTCGAGCAGGACGTACCCTCGGCCGCCAGAATCGGCACGATAAACGGTGGTGGATCCGTACGCATCCGCGCTTGACCTTGCAGCGGCCATCCGGAAGAAGCAGGTTTCTTCGGCCGAGATCACGCGTTTCTACATAGAGCGCATAGAGAGGCTCAACCCGAAGCTCAACGCCTTTGTGCTCAAGACGCCGGAGCTTGCTCTCGAGCAGGCGAGGGCTGCCGACGCGAGCTCGGAGGAGGGGCGGGCGCTGTGGGGCGTG
The DNA here is from genome assembly GCA_044450465.1 of Candidatus Dormibacterales bacterium. Classification (GTDB taxonomy): domain Bacteria; phylum Chloroflexota; class Dormibacteria; order Dormibacterales; family Dormibacteraceae; genus JBIOJB01. Next base: position 7,132 of record JBIOJB010000105.1, read on the forward strand.
CCGGCATCCGTGAAGGATCTCGTCTCGCTGGCCGGCTACCCGATGACTCTCGGTTCGAAAGCCTTCGAGGACTACGTCCTGCCGATCGACTTCTTCTCCGTGGCCCGCCTCAAAGAGGAGGGATGCCCGATCCTGGGCAAGACGAACTTGTCGGAGTTCGGAACGCGACCGACCACCGAACACGGACTCTTTGGCGCGACGCACAACCCGTGGAGGCTGGACCATTCGCCGGGCGGCTCGAGCGGAGGCGCGGCGGCAGCCGTCGCGGCCGGGCTCTGCGCCTTTGCGCAGGGGTCCGATGGTGGTGGGTCGGTGCGGATTCCCGCGAGCTGCTGCGGCACGGTGGGCCTCAAGCCTTCGAGAGGTCGAGTCTCGGCGGGACCCCTGCTTGGAGAGCACTGGGAGGGACTTGCCACGGACGGCGTGATCGCCCGCACGGTGGCTGACGCCGCCTTGGCGTTGGACGCGATATCGGGGCACCTGCCGGGTGACGCCTACTGGGCAGAGACGGAGACCCGGTTCGCAGCCTCGGCCCGGCCTGTCCGCAGACGGCTGCGGATCGGGTTCACGGTGCAGTCGGCGACCGGGTCGAGCCCGACGTAGCCGCGTGTGTCCGGGACGTGGCGCACCTGCTCGAAAGCCTGGGGCACGAAGTGACAGAGGGCGGTCCCGACACCGATCCATTTCGCGGCCCGATGCAGCTCGTCGTCGTGGCGGGTCTCGGCTCGCTGCCCATCACCGACGAGTCACTGCTTGACCCCTTCAACCAGCTTGGGCTTGCCTTCGCTCGGCAGCTGACCGCGGTCGATTACGTGCGCGCCGTCGACGCGATTCGGATGCACAGCAGGATCGTCGTCTCTTTCTGGGACACCCACGACGTGCTGGTCACTCCGACGTTGCCTAGAACCGCACCGCCTCTGAACACGCTGGGTGTCGAGCTGGCCACCGCCGGCGACGACTACATGGACTTCATCAGCTTCACCTACCCCTACAACTGCACCGGCCAGCCCGCCATCTCGATTCCGCTCGGAGTCGACACGAGCGGGCTGCCCATTGGCGTTCAGCTCGTCGGGCCCCCGCATGGGGAGGCGGTGATCCTCGGGCTCGCGGCGCAGCTCGAAGAAGCCCGCCCATGGAGCGGTCGCCGGCCGCCCACAGACTGATCAATGGCGAGGCTTCGGGTCAGCGGCGGCGAGGCGCGCGGCCGCCGGTTGAAAACCCCGAGAAACATCAGGCCCACCCAGGGACTCGTGAAGCAGGCGATCTTCAACATCGTCGCGTCTGAAATCGAAGGCGCAAACGTGCTGGACCTGTTTGCAGGTTCGGGCGCGCTCGGTATCGAGGCCCTCTCGAGGGGTGCGGCACAGGCGACGTTCGTGGACCATGAGTCGCGCGGTCTTGCTATCCTGCGGCAGAATTTGGAAGTCCTCGGCTTGAAATCCCGATCCACGGTGGTCCGAGGCGACGTCGTGCGCTGGCTCGAGGCATCCTCGGACGCCGTGAAGGATGCGGGGCTGGTCTTTCTCGACCCACCTTATGAGGACGCGGTGCTGGATCGGGCCCTGCAGGCTCTCGACCGCCAGGTGTCCGAGGCCACCGTGCTCGCCGAGCATTCGCGCCGCCAGTCGCTGCCGCCGCTCGCTCGACTCAAAGTTGAACGCCAGCACCGTTACGGCGACACTGTCGTCACGGTTCTACGGACATGAGCGCGTCAAAGCCAAAGCTCAAGATCGCGGTCTACCCTGGGAGCTTCGACCCGTTCACCAACGGACATCTCGACGTGGTCGACCGGGCGCTCGGCATATTCGACGAGCTGATCGTCGCCGTGGCGGCAAACCCTGACAAGCGCAAACCGCTTTTCACCGCTGCCGAGCGGGTCCGTCTGATCAGCGCCTCTTTGAAAACGCGCGACCGTGTGAGGGTGACCAGCTTCAAGGGATTGACCGTTGAGTACGCGAGGTCGCTCGGGGCGACGACGCTCGTGAAAGGGCTGCGGGCCTACTCGGATTTCGACGCCGAGCTGCAGCAGGCGCTCATGAATCGTAAGCTGGCGCCGGACATCCATACGGTTTTCCTGATGTCGAGCTTCGCCCACATTTACGTTTCGTCAAGTATCTTGAAGGACATCGCCAGCTACGGCGGAAAGGTGACGGACCTGGTGCCGCCCGTGGTGGCGAGAGCCTTGAAGGAGAAGTTCAGATAAAGGTCGACGAGCTGCTTGACCGTTTCGAGAATCTGATCCAGAACGCCCGGCACGTCCCGCTGTCGACCCAGGTGATGGTCAACGAGGACGAGATGATGGAGCTGGTCGACCAGGTCAGGTTCAACCTGCCAGACGAGATCAAGCAGGCGAACTGGACCGTGGCGGAGCAGCAGCGGATCATCACCGAGGCGCATGCGGAGGCGGCTCGCATCATGTCCCGCGCCAACGAGCGCGCGGAAGAGACGGCGTCGGAGCACGAGATACTGCGGCGCGCTGAGCGCCACGCCGCGCAGGTGGTCAAGGACGCGCAGGCCAAGTCCGATCAGATCATCCAGGAGGCCGAGGGGTACGCACTCGAGCAGCTGAAACAGCTCGAAGCGCACCTCGGACGCACCCTGGCGACGGTGCGTCGCGGCGTCGAGGCTCTGCAGTCGAGCCAGCCCGTGGTCGACGAATCGGGAGACCAAGCGACCGGCGCCTAAAGGCGCGGGTGAGGACAGAAGTCCTCCCCCGCGGAACCCCCTCCTCTCCAGCACAGCGTTTGGCAGGCGTTTGGAAGAGTGACATGCCCGGAGCACGGC
>JBIOJB010000106.1:0-9859 GCA_044450465.1 Candidatus Dormibacterales bacterium
CCGCCGCCCCCAGCGCTCCGGCCGGCGCCCCGGTGGCGCCCAAGTCCGCTTCCGCCCCCTCTCAGGCCACCCACAACTCCGCGCCGCGGCCAGAGCCGTCGGACCGGCCCGAACAGTCGTCCCGGCCCGGGAGTGGCCCGGTCGCCTCCGGCGCCCGCCACAGCCCGTCGCCGAGCCCCCGACCCTCGTCCTGGCCGTCGCCCTGGCCCGATGGGGGCGGCGACTGACAACTCGAACTGCGCACTTTGGCCTAGTCGAGCGTTACCCCTATACCAAACCTAAGGAGAGACGCCTGTGCAAAAAAGCCAGTTGACCAAGTTCATAGCGGCCATCGGAGCCGCCGCGGTGGGCGTGATTCTCGCGGTGTCTTCCGTAGGAGCGCATGGAGCCCCGGCGACCAGCCACTCGGTGACGGCTGGAGCTCTAAACGCAGCCGCGGCCATGAGCTTCCCGCTCGTAGCCGGCGACCCTGCCTCCAACACCATCAGCAACGAGCAGGACCAGGACGCCATCGAGGCCGCCGAGAAGGCAGCGGCAGAGGCTGCCGCGCTGGCAGCCGAGAAGGCCAAGGAAGCGGCTGAGCTCGCGGCAGAGCAGGCCGAGACCACCTGCACCGCTGCGGACATCACCACCGACACGGCGGAGGACACGGCCGAGAAGACGGCGGAGCAGACCGAGGACGCGGCCGAGAAGGCCGGCACCATCGTCGAGTCCCCGGCCGAGGACGCGGCTGAGAAGGCGGCCCGGAAGAGCGAGCCCGCCGAGAAGGAATGCGACCCGCCGAAGCCGGCCGACAACGACGCAGACAAGCACGGCTCGGGCAAGGATGGCTCGAGCGGATCGGGAACCAGCACGTTCAGCTGGACCAAGAAGGGCTGACATCAACCGTTGAACAAGGGAGACCGGGCGCCTCTGAGGCGCCCGGTTTTTTTATGCCTTCCTGCGCTGCACGAACTCGAACCCAAAGCGACCTTTTACGCAGAGATGACCGCCGGTGACGCTGTGGTCCAGCGGCGACGTGACCTTCACGATGGAGTTGTCCTGCACGTGCAGCTCGAGCATGCAACCCACCCCGCAGTAGGGACAGACCGTCTCGGTCACCGACTGACTCGCTTCATCCCAAGTTCCAGCGGCCCGCATGTCGTGTTCACTCTTGAACATCAAAGCCCCGGTCGGGCAGACGCCGATGCAGTTGCCGCAGTAGACGCAGGCTGATTCAGGCAGAGGCACCGTGAACTCGGTCGAGATGTGGGCGTCGAACCCGCGGCCCGCGACGCCGATCGCAAACGTGTTCTGGGCATCGACACCGCAAGCCTCCACACACTTGTAGCAAAGGATGCAGCGCGAGTAGTCGCGCACGTAGAGGTCGTTATCCACCTTGACCGGCTGCGCGACGGTGGCCCTATGACCGCCGAACCGAGACGGCTCCGCGCCGTAGCGCGCCATCCACGACTTGACCTGGGGTGAGCAGAGGGACATGTCGACCGAGGACGCGAGCAGCTCGAGCACCAGGCGCCGGCTGTGACTCACGCGATCGGAGTCGGTCCGCACCTTCATCCCGGCCTCAACCTTGCGCGAGCAGGCCGGCACCAGCACCCGTGATCCCTCCAGCTCGACGACGCAAACCCGGCAGACGTTTACCGGGGTGAGGGTGTCCAGCTGGCACAACGTCGGCGTGTCGATCTGGAGCCAACGGCACGCTTCGAGGATGGTCGTTCCTTCCAGGACCTCGACGTCGTTCCCGTCGATGCTGAGTTCTACCAGCCGTTTCGGCAGGCCTACGAACACGGCATCAGCCATGACGGACCACCTGAAGGGTCGTGACTGCGGACGCAATCGCGTTCGCCGCGGTCTGACCGAGGCCGCAGATCGAAGCGTCTCGCATGGCCTGCGCGATGTCACTCAAAAGGGTGATGTCCGATAGCTGAGCCTCGCTGCTGCGCGTGGTGAGCAGCCTCTCGAGCACCTCCTCCTGGCGGACGGTGCCGACCCTGCACGGCACGCATTGACCGCACGACTCGTCACGGAAGAACCGTGCGATCCGAAGCAGGATTGCCTTCAGGTCGGCGGTGTCGTCCAGGACGATCACGGCGCCAGAGCCAAGGGTGGCGCCGATGGCCCGCGTGCCTTCGAAGCTGAGCGGGACGTCCAGGGATGACGCGGTGACGAACGAACCGGCGGCTCCGCCGAGCAGCACGGCCTGGAGGCTCCGCCCAGCGGGCAGGCCGCCTGCAAGGTCGATCAGGGCCGCCAGCTTCGTCCCCATCGGCACCTCGTAGAGACCTGGTTTTCGCACATGGCCCGAAACGCAGAAGAGCCGCGTTCCCGTCGACTCCGGCGTCCCTGTCGCGGCGTGGGCCGCGGCTCCCGCCTGGACTATGTCGAGCACGTTGGCGAGCGTCTCCACGTTGTTGACAAGCGTGGGTTTGCCGAAAAGGCCGGCTTGAACCGGAAACGGCGGCTTGTTGCGCGGCTCGCCGCGCTTGCCCTCGATGGAATTGAAGAGAGCGGTTTCCTCGCCGCAGATGTATGCCCCTGCACCGCGGCGGACCTCGATGTCGAAAGCGAAGCCTCGGCCCTCTATGTCCTCGCCTAGAAGGCCGTGAAGGCGAGCCTGGTCGATGGCGTGCCGCATGCGCATGCGGGCCAGCGGGTACTCGGCGCGGATGTAGATATAACCGCTGTCGCAGCCTGTTGCGTAAGCGGCAATCGTCATCGCCTCGACCACGGAGAACGGGTCGCACTCCATCATCACGCGGTCCTTGAACGTCCCCGGCTCGGACTCGTCGGCGTTGCAGACCAGGTAGTGCGGGCGCACCGTAGCCTTCGCCACGGAGTCCCATTTCCTGCCCGTGGGGAATGCCGCTCCGCCACGCCCGAGGAGGCGGGCGTCGCTGACCTCGCGGATGACACCGTCAGGCCCGAGCGCAAGGGCTTGGCGGAGCGCCGAGTACCCACCGTGGTCGCGGTAGCTGTCGATGCTGGCGGGATCCACAACGCCCACCCGCCTCAGTAGCCTGGTCGATGCCGGGCCCGCGAGAGGTGGGATTGTCGAGACCGGCCAGTCCCCGCCTTTCAGGATCGCCAGCGCCGCCTCCACGTCGAGGGGCGCGATCTGCCGCTCTTCGAACGGAACGCCCGCGCGCTCGGCCAGGGCGGCCGGCGCCCGATCGCACAGTCCGAGGCAGGGGCTTCGGTGCCAGTCCGTGCCGGATGGCCCCAGCCTGTCCTCCAGGGCCGCGCACAGGGCGTCGGCGCCTGCGCACTTGCAAGCGATGTCATCGCAGACGTGCAGCGCGAGCGGTGCTCGCTCGTGGAGCGTGAAGCGCGAGTAGAAGCTGGCGACGCCATATGCCTCCGCGGGAGGGATCGCAAGGCGCCGGCACGCGTACTCGAGGGCGCCGCGGCTCACCCAACCCACGCGGTCCTGGACGGCGTGGAGGACGGGCAGAAGCAGGTGCCTCTGCGAACGGGCTGCCCGGCCGCCATACGCGACGTGGTCGTCCGCCGGGCGGCGCTCGCCGCCAGTCCAGAGCGATTCCGGCGCGCCGAGCACGCTGTCGACGGCGGCCGTTTCATCTTGAGTGGCAGGCCCGCCGGCGCTGTGGATGTCCACTGTCTAGTGCCGTGCGCTGGAGGCTTGAACCGGGGCGAGCTTGTCGATCCTGATCGCGCTGGCCTTGAACTCCGCGGTTCCTGATTTGGGGTCGACGGCATCGATCGTGAGCACGTTGGTCGCAACCTCGTCAGGAAAGTGAAGCGTCATGAAAGCAAGGCCCGGCCGGAGTGACTCGTCGATGAGTATCGGCACCTCGACCGACCCTCGCCGCGAGCTTGCGCGCACCCTCTCACCGTCCTGGATCCCGAGCTTGGCAGCATCACCAGGAGCGATGAGCAGCGCCTCGCGCCGGCGCAGGGGCGACGAGTACTCGCCCGACTGCACCCCGGTGTTGTACGAATCGAGCCGCCGGCCCGTGGTCAGCCGGATGGGGAACTCGTCCGTCAGCCGGTCCACCGGTGGATCGTTCTCAACGGCATGGAACGGCGCCGGTGGTCCCTCGACCGGGTCAGCCCACAGCCGTCCGTGGAGGAACTGAGCGCCCGGATGGTCTTCGTCGGGGCAGGGCCATTGAATGCCCCCCAGCTGGTCCAGCCGGCCGTATGACATGCCCGCGTGCATCGGCGACAGGCTGCGGCACTCGTCCCAGATCTGCTCCGCAGTCGGGTGGCCCCAGTCGCATCCGAGGCGTCGCCCGATCTCAGAGATGATCTCGATGTCGTCGCGCGCACCGGCGGGCGGCTCGAGCGCGCGCCGCACGCGCTGGACTCTTCGCTCGCTGTTGGTGACCGTGCCCTCGGACTCCGCCCAGCCAGCGGCAGCCGGCAGGACGACGTGCGCGAGCTCGGCGGTCTGCGTGAGGTAGATGTCCTGCACCACCAGGTGCTTGAGGCCGCTTAGAAGCCGCACGGCCCTGGTCTGATCGGCCTCGCTGCGGGCCGGGTTCTCGCCGACCACGTACGCAGTCGTGAGCTCGCCGTGGTCCATCGCCTCGAACATCTCGCTGAGGTGATAGCCCTTCTCGGTCGGGAACTGCGCTCCTCCCCACGCGCGCGAGAACTTTTCGTGGATCGCCGGGTCAGTCAGGTCCTGAAACCCTGGCAGCCGGGCGGGGATGGCGCCCATGTCGCCCCCGCCCTGGACGTTGTTCTGGCCGCGCAGAGGGTTCAAGCCGCATCCGTAGCGACCGACCTTGCCCGTGAGCAGGGCAAGGTTGATGAGCGCGAGGACGTTGTCAGTGGCGTTGTGATGCTCGGTGATCCCGAGCGTCCAGCAGATCATCCCTCGATCGGCACGGGCGTAGGAGAGAGCGACCTCGCGGATCGCCTGCCCAGGCACACCGGTGTCGGCTTCGGCCCGCTCCAGGGTGTACGCCTCGACGCAGCGGGCGAATTCCTCGTAGCCGCTGGTGGCGCGCCTGATGAAGTCGGTGTTGGCGAGGTCGGCGTGGATGATCTCCCGGGCCATTGCATTCGCCAGCGAGATGTCACTTCCAACGTCGATGCCAAGCCAAACGTCGGCCCACTGCGCGGAGCTGGTGCGGCGGGGGTCGACGGCGACCAGGCGCGCACCCTGGCGGATGCCTCGCAGCAGGTGATGGAAGAAGATCGGGTGAGTCTCGCGGGCGTTCGATCCCCACAGGATCACGAAGTCCGTCTCCTCAACCTCGCGGTACGACGAGGTCCCTCCCCCCGCTCCGAAGACTGTCGCCAGACCGGCGACTGAGGGAGCGTGTCAAGTTCTGTTGCAACTGTCGATGTTGTTGCTGTGCATGACCACACGGGCGAATTTCTGGGCCACGAAGTTCATCTCGTTGGTCGTCTTGGAGCAGCTGAACATGCCGAAGGCGTTCGGCCCAGCCTTGCGCGCCGCATCGAACCCGGCTGCCGCTCGAGCGAGCGCCTCGTCCCATGACGCGGGACGGAGCCGCCCGCCCTCTCTGACCAGCGGTTCGGTCAGGCGGCGAAGCCCATCTTTCATGAGCAACAGAATATAGATCGCGGCCCTGGCTGGGTCCGCACCTCGCCCACGGCGACTCGAACGAATTGACATCCTACTTCATGTGTGCGGAGTCGACGTGTCGCCGCCAAGCGGATGGGTTCGCGTGCTCCGGATGGATTGTGAAGACGGCCGGCGTCCCCAATGCCGTCATCTGGGAAGCCCTTCAGATTGGAGCCTCCGTGCCAGTCTCTCAGACAGCTCGTCCATCTCGTCAGCGGGGATCCATTCGTCCCCCGACCTCTGGGTCAAGCCGAACACTTTCGGTCCCCGTGAGTCGACCGGGGGCCGGGCCACAACATGAAGGTGGACATGGCCGAAACCATCCGCCTCGGCCAGAAAAGCCACGTAAGCCTTCGCTACCGCGAGCTCAGCTTCGAGCGCTCTCGAAAGCGCTGGCAGAAGCCGTCCCAGGGCAATGCCTTCTACTTCGGTGAGCTCTCCCAGGGAGGTGGCATGACGGTGCAGCACGACGACCAGCCAACCCTTGAGCGACGAGTTGAATGCATGGGCGACACGCCACCATCCGTCGTCGTAAATGCGCTCGCGAACCGGAAGGTCTGACCGACCGTTGTTCGCGCACGGCAGGCAGCCGGCTACGACGCTCAGCCCGTCTTCTTGGCGTGAGCGCCGATGAACTCCGCGATGCGGTCCAGGCCCCGCTTCAGCTCGTCCTCAGACTGTGTGTACGCGATGCGAATGAATCCTGCCCCCGCGTGGCCGAACGCCGTGCCCGGCAGCACCGCAACCCCAGCCTCGGTGAGCAAACGGTCCGCCAGCTCGCGCTCGCCAAAACCCGTCCCTTCGATGTTGGGGAAGGCGTAGAAGGCCCCCTGCGGCTTTGCGCACCGCATGCCCGGTATGCGGTTGACTGTGTCCACCACGAGGTTGCGGCGGTGCTCGAAGACTTTCACCAATCGAGCCACTGCGCGCTCCGATTCCGGTGCGCTCAAGGCCTCGATGGCGGCCATCTGGGTGAAGCCCGCAGCACAGGAGGACGAGTTGATCATGAGCTGGTCGAGCTTGGCCGCGAGCGCTCTCGGGGCCACCGCGTAGCCAAGTCGCCAGCCGGTCATGGCATATGACTTGGAGAGGCCGTCCATGAGCACGGTCCGCTCGCGCATGCCGGGTTGCGACAGGGGCGAAACGTGATGGAAGCCGTACACCAGCTGGCTGTAGATCTCGTCGCTCACCACCAGCAGGTCGTGCTTGATGGCCAGGTCGCTGACGAAGGCCACGTCCTCGGCGGTGAGCACTCCTCCTGTCGGGTTCTGCGGCGTGTTGATGATGAGCATCCGCGTCTTGGGCGTCACGAGAGAAGCAAGCTCGTCGAGGTCCATGCGGAACTCACTTTTCTCCCGCAGGGTCACAGTCTTTGGGATGGCGCCGATGAAGTTGACCAGCGATGCGTAGGCGGGGTAACCCGGATCGGGCAGGATGACCTCGTCGCCAGGCTCCACGCACGCCAGCAGGGTGAAGAGCAGAACGTTCTTGGAACCCGGGACGAGCACGACCTCCATCGGGTCGACGTCGGTTTTGAGCATCCGGGTGACGAAGCCCGCAACCGCCTCGCGCGCCTCCATGATTCCGCTGGCCGGCGTGTAATGCGTGTAGCCGTTCTGCATCGCCGACATGCCCGCCTCGATGATGTTGTCGGGCGTGGCAAAGTCCGGCTCGCCGATCTCCAGGTGGACGATGTGCTTGCCCTCTGCCTCCAATCGGCGGGCCTTGGCCAGGGTCTCGAAGGCGCTCTCGGTGCCGAGGCGAGACATCCGTTCGGCGAAGCGAATCTCGGTCACTGCAGAATCGTAGTTGGTGCTTGATGCCGCATGGGCATCAATGGACTCCGGCCAGCGCGCCGCCATCGACCCCGAGCGTCTGACCCGTGATGTAGCCGGCCTGGCGCGAGCAAAGGAAGGCGCACGCCGCTCCGAACTCGGATGGTTCGCCGAACCGCCCCATCGGGGCGGCGGCCGCCCGCCGCTTCAACGCCTCGTCGGGGTCGGACGCTCCTGCCGCCGCCAGGTTGCGAATGCGGTCGGTGAGGATGGCGTCGGGCGCGAGGCAGTTGACGGTGACCGCGTCGCCGGCCAGCTCTAGCGACAGCGTCTTGGCCAGGCCGGTCACCGCGCCCCGGAGCGAGTTGGAGAGGGCGATGACGGGAATCGGCTGGCGCACCGAGATCGACGTGATGAAGACGATGCGAGCCTGGTCCGAGCGCTTCAGGTGAGGCAGGGCCGCACGCACCAGGCGGACGGCGCTCATCAGTGTCAGCTGAAAGGCGGCGTCCCACCCCTCAAGCGGCGTGGACTGAAACGTGCCGGGCGGAGGGCCGCCCGCGTTGGCGACCAGGATGTCGAGGCCGCCGAGCGCAGCGACCGCCGCCTCCACCAGAGTCTCAGGCTCGCCCTCTTTTGAGATGTCGGCCGCCAGCCATCCCGCCGCGCTCATGGCTCGCCCGGTGGCTTCGATCGCCTTCGCATCCCTCGAAGAGATGAACGTGCGCGCGCCTTCGTTGGCCAGGGCTTCGGCGCACGCGCGGCCGAGGCCCCTGCTCGCGGCGGTCACCAGGGCGCGCCGGTCCTTCAGTCCGAGGTCCATGCCCTCATTGTCGCGGAGCTAGCCGCTCGTGTTGACGTACCACTCGGTGACGTACTGGAAGCGATCCGACGGCTCCATGGCGCTGTTGGTGCGCACGCCGTGCACGCGCTGCGACACTGCGTAGTCGTAGCGCCCCGAGTAGAGGAAGATCGCGGGGGCCGCGTCGGCCACCAGCGACTGGAAGTCCAGATACGCGGCCAGGCGTGATGGCGGGTCCACTGCGTTGCGGCCGTCCTCGAGGTCCTTGTCGATCAGACCCCATCCACGCGCGTAGGCGAAGTTCAACGCACGCGAGTCGGGATCGGTGTGCCACAGCGCGTACTGGTCTGGATCCGGCCCGAGGTCGAACGCCACCAGCGCCATCTGGTATTTGCGCCCGATGAGGTAGTTCTGCACGAGCTCGGACGGCAAGACCGGCTTCACGTCGACCTCGACTCCGACCTGGAGGAGCTGGCGCGACAGCGCATCGGCGATCTGGCGGTTCGGGTAGGAATCGGCGACCACAAGGCTCACCTTGAAGCTGACGCCCCCTTTGGAGCGCAAGGTGGCCCCTGGAGCCGAGACCCAGCCTGCGGCGTCCAGCGCCTTGGCCGCTCCCAGCTGGTCGTACGGGTGCGCCGCGGCTGCGGTGACGGAGTAGGCCCAGCTCGAGGTAGGGACCGGATTGGGATCCGGGTCCGCCCGGCCTGCCAGCACCTCGGCGAGCAGGCTCTGGCGGTCCACCGCCTCGACCAGGGCGAGGCGGACCTTGGGGTCGCTGAAGAAGGTCTTGCCGTCACCGTCGGGGTTCAGGCTGACGAACGAGTTCGTGAACAGGCGGGACTCCACGACGGACATGTCGGTGCGACCCTGAAGCGCCTCCACCTCTTGCGGCTCGAGCCCACCTACCAGATCAGCGGCTCCAGAGAGCACGGCACGGATCGCCGTCTGCGGGTCGGACGCCGGATAGGTTCGCAGCACCAGGTGGTCGAGGTAGGGCTGCGGGTTGGCGAAAGGGTTGCGGTCGAGCGAGATCGCGAGCGAGCTGACGGCCGCGGTTTTGAATGGACCCGTCCCGATGGCCCGGATGCCGCTGTACTGGCTGGCGGCGATCTGCGCAGGTGACATGCCGGCGAAGAGGTGCTTGGCGATGATCCCGATGCGAAGAGCGAGTGGAAACGCGGAGCTCGGGGCGCGCAGGCTGAACACGACTTGGCCCGGTCCGCCCGACGCCACGCCGATGTCGCGCCAGAACTCGGCGCCCGGCTGGGAGTACTCAAGGTCCTGCAGCACCTGGAACGTGAAAAGCACGTCATCCGCGCTGAACGGCTGGCCGTCGGCCCATCGCACGCCCTGGCGGATGTCGAAGGTGTAGGTGAGGTGATCCGGTGACACGGCCCAATCAGACGCCAGCAGGCCGACCACGTTCTGCTGTCCGTCGACGGTGGTCAGACCTTGATAGATGACGCTGTCGACGTCCCGTTCGCTGTCGTCCGCCGCGAACAGAGGGTTGAGCACCGCGGCAGGCCCGACCAGAGCTTCGATGGCCGTGCCTCCACGTGCAGGCTTGGGAACGGTCGCGACAGGCTGGCATCCGGCGATCACCGCCACCACCGCGGTGGCGGCGGCGATCAGGCGGCTGACCCTAATGAGTGGTCACCCAGACGTTGGCGAGAGAGCAGATGAGAAACGCGCCCACCAGCACCCAGGTGGTCCAGTAGA
>JBIOJB010000107.1:0-9629 GCA_044450465.1 Candidatus Dormibacterales bacterium
CCCCAGTCGTCGGCGGCGAGGCCCGCCACGTAGGTCGGGTCGATCGCCTCGTCGTCCCCCGCTGCGATGGGATGGTCGAGCAGAAGAGCGGTGAGGTCCACCAGGTCCTTGCGGTTGACCTCATAGATCTGGAGCTTGCTCAGGAGCAGGTCGGATGGGCTCGCGCAGGGCCCGTCGTGGCCAAGCCGGTTGCGCAGGTCGATGACGTGAGACATTCGCATCACGTCGATGAATATGTCGACCTGCCTTCCGTTTTCGGCGTCGTAGAAGTACAGCCGGCGGTCGCCCTGCATCAGATTGAAACGCTCGTTGGCTTCGTAGCCGAGCGAGGGAAAGAAATCGAGCACCCGCTTGCGGTCGCGCGTGGGGATCGCGTAGTCGAGGTCGCCGTACTTGCGTTTCAGGGGCGGCCTCTGCGCGCTGACGGAATGAATGTGGATGCCTGCCCCCCCGAGCAGCTTGACCCCAAGCTTCTGCCCCGTCGCCTCATCGGCGATTCGGTGGGCCTCGGCGATGGTGTCCGGGAGCGGTGTCGTCATTTGGCTCGCCTTCCGCCAAGGTCGAAGGCCCGCTGGTAGATGCGCCGGTACGCCGGCGCGTCCACGTCGCGCGGGTTGCCGATGGTTTGAGGATCGGCGAAAGCCTTGTCGGCCAGCATCGGGATCTCGTCCTCCGCGAACCCGAGCTCCTCGAGGCCTGGAATCTCGACGTCGACAGTGAGCTGGTGGACGTATTCGACCGCCATCTCGGCCGCGGCGTAGACCGATTTGCCCCGCACGTCCAGGCCGAAGGCCGACGCCATTCGCGCGAACCGCTCCGGTTCGCCGGGGTAGTTGTACTCCATGACCGGCCCGAGCAGTCGCGCCGTCAGAGCCCCGTGTGGCGCGTCATGAACACCCCCGGCGGTCTGGCTCATGGCGTGCGCCGCGCCCGCCGAGTCGGTTCCGTACGCGAGTCCCGCGAGCATTGCCGCCGCGCTCATGTGGTAGCGGGCTTCGAGGTTTTGAGCTTGCGCCACCGCCACTCGCAGGTAGCGGGCCACGTATTCCATGGCCAGCAGGGCAACCGCGTCGGTGAAGGGCTGGTGATAAGTCATCGTGTAGCACTCGACCGCGTGGGCCAGCGCGTCCATGCCGGTGCCGGCGGTGACCACTGGCGGAAGCTTCACGGTCAGCTCGGGATCGATCAAAGCCACCCACGCCGCGATGTTCGGCGTGCCCCCGACGTTGAACTTGATCTTTCGCTTCGAGTCGGTGATGACGGCCCACAGGGTGACCTCGCTGCCGGTTCCCGCGGTGGTCGGGACGGCGATCATCGGCGGGATTCGATTCGCAATCGGGCTGTGGCCCCACTCGTAGTCGAGGATGCTGCCTGTGTGGGCGGCCACCACGCCGATGCCCTTGGCCGTGTCCATCGAGCTGCCGCCGCCGATCGCCACCAGGCCGTCACAGCCCTGCTTGCGATATTCGGCGGCGCCCGCGTCGACCAGCTCGACGCCCGGGTTGGCCTTGACGCGGTCGAACACGACCGGCTCGCAATCGGCTCCGCGCAGTGCCTCGAGCGCGGCGTCGAGCAGACCGGCGGCCTTGACCCCGGGGTCCGTGACAAGCAGCGGCCGGCGCATGCCGAGGAGGCTCGCTTCGTTGCCAAGCTCCCGGATGGCGCCGAGGCGCTGCACGAGACGCGTCGGGCTCTGATAGGTGCGGAGCGTGTATTCGAGCATCGTGGTTAGACGAGGGAGCCGCCGGGCGCGTGCCCGGCGGCTGTCGCAATGCTATTCAACCGGAATCTCGTGATGGATTCGTCGCAGGTCGATGCCCTGCCCCGAACGCACGATTCGGGCGACCACGTAGATGACGACCGCCACGATATAGGTGGCCAGGAAGTAGTAGACGGAGTTGGGTGTTGACGAGAAGGTGGTCCCGTAGAGGTCGGCCGAGTTGAACGACCACTCGTAGAGCATGAACAGGAGGAACGCACCCGTGATCACCCCGACGACTGTGATTGCTGGAATGCCGGCCACCGTGTAGCGCGCGATGGGCGAGGCATCGTAGAGGTCCTTGCGCCGCCACGGCAGGATGATCGCAGCGACCACTGTCGCGAAGAACGTGAGCGCCAGCACAGCGGTGGCGTCCAGGAACACGCTGGTGAAGCTTGGCTTGTAGGCGTAGATGGCGCTGATCACCAGCGAGGGGACGATCATCAACACCAGTGAGCCGTAAGGGACACGCCGCTTGGCCGAGATGTTGGCCGCCCACGCCGGCAGCACGCGGTCGAAGGCCGCGGCGAAGATGACGCGCGTCGACGAGAGGAAGAGAGTGCCGGCCCACCCAAAGAACCAGAGACCCATGACGATGATGAGCGCTGCCTGGAACAGGTGGCTGTTGACGAGGAACCCGGCATACATGACGGGGTAAGGCCAGATCGGGACCACCGGAGCGGGGCCACCGATGAGACTGCCCCAATAGAGGCTGTTAGAAGCCTGGTAGAAGTTCCAGCCAAAGGTCTTGACCATGAGGAGCAGCACTACCGCGACCATGGCCACGGTGACCCACAGGCCCCAGAACATGCTCCAGAACGGCTTTCGAATGTCCTTCGCCCCTCGTACCTCGCCGTAAAGGGTGGCGCCCCAGTTCGGCCAAAGCAGATAGAAGGCAAGCCATGGAAGAAGCAAAAGGATCGGGCCGAACGCGACGTGACCAAAGTCCGATCCAGGGAATCCGCCCTTGCCGGCGGCGTCGATGGTCGCCTGGTAGGCGTTCGCAGGCGCTCCGAAGATCGAGGTGGACTCGCGGTTGAAGGCGGACTGGAAGTCTGACTGGCTGCTGACCAGCAGAAGCACGCAAACGACGGCCAGACCCGCGAGGCCGATCCAGAAGCAGATCTTCTGAATTCGCGCGTAAGTCTCCATGCCCATCGTCACGACAACCGCGACGAAGGCAAGCACGATCAGGCATGACACGAAGATGCCTGTCTGACTTGTGAAGAACGTCGATACGCCGTTCCATCCCAGCGTGTAGGCGAGCGGTGAGAAGAACTGGACCACGAGGATATTGGCGTAGATCGGCGCCCAGAGGAACAGCGTGAACCACCAGCCGGTGATGGAGAAGACGAAGCCGATACCTCCACCGAGCACCCGGCTCTGCCATGCATAGTCGCCACCGGTGCGGGGCATAACCGCCACCAACATCGCGTATGTCACGACAAGGAAAGTTGTGAGCACCCCGAAGAGAAGGATTCCGAGCAGCAGCTGGCCGTCCGGCACCGAATACACGAAAGACATGCCGTAGAGACCGAGGGTGATCAGGTTGACAGACCAGAAGGAATAGACGAATGCATCGAACGTCGACCAGGCCTTGACCAAGCCTGTCGCGTTGCGCAGGAAGAGCCCGGGCCTTGGCGCGGACCCCATCGTCGCATCTGCCATATTGCTTTCTCCTTACCTCTCTTGACTATTCATCCGCTGACGAGCTGATAGCTCTTGATGCCCTTCTTGGCATCGAGTTGGACGATCGCCCCCATAAGCACCCCCTCTTCATACGAACTGCCTGGATTGATCGAAAGAGTCTTGCCCAACTTGACGGCCCCCTTGCTCTCGTGGATGTGGCCGTGCAGCGAGAGCAGTGGCTGGTACTTGTTGATCGCATCGCGCACCGCCGTCGATCCCACCGCGCGAAGGGCGCGCCCGCCGTGCAGGAGCTTCAGGTCGGCGTCGATGGCCGGCGCCTCGTCCAGCCCCGACTTGTAAGGGGGGCAGTGCAGATTGAATATCGCATGTGACGGATCGGTGACCTGGCTCGCCATCGTTTCGATCCGCGCGCCTAGTTGTTCCTCGGTCTCCTCGCGGTGCGTGTTCCAGGGAGTGTGGTTTGACCAGCCGGTAGAGATCATCGACCAGCCGTCGATGTCCACGACCCGTCCCTCGCCGAGCTCGACGTGATCGGCCCGGCGGATGACGTCGTCGACCTCCATCTCGTCGTCGTTCCCTGGGCACACGAAAAGGCGGATGCCCGAGCCCTTCAGCTTCTCGGACGCCATGTTCATCCAGCGCTCGACACCGTCGAGCATCACCTGTTGGAAGGTCTCCGCGCGCTTCGCAGGGTCCTTGTCCAGCTCGTGGAGCCGCTCGACGCTCATGCGTAGCGGGTAGTAGCCCTTGCGGCGGATCACACCCTCGACCTCGGCCACGCCATCCGCGGCGACCTTCGTCTCCTCGCCGCCGAGAACCGCCGTGAACCCCCCGTTCTCTTCGACGATGGGGACGATCGCCTTGCCGGTCATGTCACCGCCGCAGATGAGCACGTCCGCGTCGTAGAACTTGGCCGAGTTGAGGAACTTCCGCCAGCACATCTCAGAGCCGTGTAGGTCGGTGGCGAAGAAGACTTTCGGCATCTAGTCGAACCCCTTCATGTGGTGGGCTAGCGCTCCACCAGGACTTTTCTGATCTCGCGCTCGAAGCCGGCCACGTGCCGGCGCATGCTCTGCTCGGCCCGCACGCCATCGCGGGCGAGGATGGCCTTGAGCACTTCGATGTGCTCCTCGACTGCCTCGCGGAGCCGGAGCGCGCGATCGAGCACCAGGTACCAGAGCCTGAGGCTGAGGTTGAAATAGCGCTCGAGCGTGCCTTCGAGGAACGGATTGTGGGCCGCGCGATACACCTGGCGGTGAACCTCCTGGTCGAGGCGCATCAGCTCCCTCTGGTCCCTCACGCCTCCCTTTTCGAGCACCTCGATCAGGTGCTCTATGGCTTCTCGGTCGGAGGGGGTGAGCTTCTCGGCCGCGAGCTTGGCCGCATGCGACTCGAGCACGATCCGGACCTCCGTGATCCGGGCCAGGTCCGTGATGTTGACGTCCGTGACGAACGTTCCACGGTGAGGTATGGGCCTGACCAGGTTCTCGCGCGCCAGCCGCTGAAGCGCCTCCCGGATCGGCGTCCTCCCGATCCGCAAGTCCTCACGAAGCCTGGCCTCGTTGACCACGGAGCCGGGCGGCATCTCGAGGCTGACGATGCGCTCCCGAATGCGCAGATAGGCAGCCTCGCTCTGCGACGGAGCGACCTCCACCGGTTCGACGGCAGGCCTGACCCGAGTCGCGGACGGCAATCCCCCCATCCCCTCCCAAACGAGCACTCGCCCGGCCGATATGCGAGCGATATACCGGCGCGAACCGTAGCACCACGCCGGGAAGCCGTCAAACGGCGAAGGCTTACGAGGCTGCCTGTCGCATCCAGGCCGCCGGCCGGTCCGAACGCAGGACCTCGAGGGCGCGCTGCCATCGACCCAGGTAGTAGCCCCTGAAGTCGAACTCGACCTGGGAGATCTTGGCCTGGATGGCGCCCCAGAGCGTCCAGCCGACGTCCGACATGAGAGCGAAGAGGTTCACGCGCGCCAGCTGCCGTCGGTCGGCCCGGCCGAAATACGCCTCGCACAGCACGGCCCTCAGCTCCTGGTCGAACTCGGCCTCCTGGGCGGTGTTGCCGAGGTCGAAGCACGGGTCGTTGTTGCCGCTCAGCTCGTAGTCCACGATGCGAAGCAGCGACCCGTCGTCGATGAAGTTCTCGCAGAGCAGGTCGTTGTGGCAGGGAACCGACTCCAGCGCGGCGGCCCCCACCGCCTTTTCGATCCGGCCCACCTCTGGCAGCCAGTCCCGGTAGCCGTCCGGGATCGTCACCCCGTGCTCCCCGACGATGCGCAGGTAGTACTCGATCAGCCGGAACATGTTGAAGTCGTGAAGGAAGCGAGGCGAGGAGTGGAGACGCCGGAAGGAAGCGGCCATTCTCGTCGCCATCTCGTTCGATCTCAGGGTTGAAGGCGACATTGTAGTGCCCGAGATGTACTCGAGGACCATGACGTCCAGCCCGGGGACGTGCTCGAGCACCTGCGGGCCGATGCCCGTGGAGGCGGCCGCTTTCGTGTTGAACACTTCGTTGGCGCGGTCGATCGACAGCAGCTCCGTCGCTCGGCCCGGCAGGCGCATCACATAGCGCCGGCCCGCTGCCTCGACCAGGTAGTTCTCGTTGGTCATCCCGCCCGACAGAGGCGCGACCGTTACCGGCTGCCCCTTCCACAGCGCGACTCGGCCCGCCGCCTCGTCGACCCGGGCTCCAAGGCTCATTTCATCGATCCCTGGCCGCGTGGGATCGCAGAGTCCTTGATCACCCTGGCATCGACCATGCGCCCGAACACCTCGACCTGCACCTCGCTCCCGGGTCCGAGCTCGACCGGCAGGTACGCATACGCGAGGTTGTTCCTCACCGTGAAGCCGTAGGCGCAGCTGCGCAGACGGCTGACCACGCCGCCCGCGTGGTGAACCGCCTCGCCGCCGTAGATCGGCTCGTAGTCTCCGTCGCCCACAGCTAGGGTGCGCAGGCGGCGCTTCACTCCGGCCTGCTTCGCCGCCGCCAGCGCGTCGCGTCCGTTGAAATCCCGCTTGTCGAGTCGCACGCAAAATCCGAGGCCGGCTTCCAACGGGTTGTCGAGCAGGCTCAGATCCGTTCCGTAGTAGCGGTATCCCTTCTCCATTCGAAGGGAATCCAGAACGCGGTAGCCACCGGGCGCGATGCCCGCCGGTCGCCCCGCGTCAATGAGGCGATCCCACGCCTGGCCCGCCCACGCAGGATCGACGTAAAGCTCCCAACCCAGCTCTCCCACGTACGTGACCCGCTGGGCGAAAGCCCGAACACCCGAGACCTTGATGTGCCGTGCCTGCATGAAGGGAAAGCCGTCGTCCGTGACGTCGTCATCCGTCACGCGCTGCAGGACATCGCGCGCCAGCGGTCCCCACATCCCGATCACGGAAAGCTCGCCTGAGCTGTCGCGGATCTCGAGCGGCCCGTCGCCGGCCCGCTGCTGGAGGCGAAGCCACCCCAAGTCGCTGTCCACGTATCCGGCCCCGGTGACGAGCCGGAAGTGATCCTCGGCGAGGCGCGTGACCGTGACATCGGCGGCCATGCCACCTGTCTTCTCGAGCAATTGCGTGTAGACGACCGAGCCGGACGGCCGGTCGATCAGGTTCCCGGCCACCCGCTCGAGCAACGGCAGCGCGCCGGGTCCGCGCAGGTCGATCTTGCCGAACGAGCTCATGTCGATCAGGCCCGCGCGCTCCCTGAATGCGCGGTGCTCCTCGGCCAGCACTGGGAAATAGGGGGGCCGGGCCCACCCGAACAGGCGCTGGTCGGCTCCGGCGCGCCGCCAGGGCGCTCCCGGCTGAAGGTAATCGGGTCGTTCCCAGCCGTGCTTGACGCCGAAGACCGCACCAAGGTCCTGGAGCCGGCCGTGCAGCGCGCTCGTGCGGTGGGGGCGGCCCGCTTCATCCGAGTCGAACGGATAGCGCAGGTAGTAGTAGTACTTGTAGGCCTCGCGGGCCAGTTCGGCGGCGTAGCGAGGGTCGCGATGCGCCGAGCCAAACCGCCACGGCCGGTAGGCGAAGAGGTCGAGGTCGGTCTCGCCTGCCGTGATGAGCTGAGCCAGCGAGCGCCCGATGCCACCCGCGCCTCCGAAGCCGTTGAGCGACAGGCCGGCCGCCATGAACAGGCCCCTTACCCCGGGGACGGGGCCCACAAGTGGGTTGGAGTCCGGCGTCATCGCGTCGGGATGGCACACGAGCTTGACGATGCCGGCCTCGCCGAGGAAGGGGAAGCGGCGCGCCGCACCGGCCAGCAGTGGCTCGAAGCGAGCCTGGTCCGGAGGCAGCGAGACGCCGGCGTGATCCCACGGGACGCCGTCGATCCATCTCGCCGCCGGTTCGGCCTCGTAGCCGCCCAGCACCACGCCCCCCGCCTCCGCCTTTCCATAGACCAGGTGGTCTGGGTCGCGGAAGCAGGGCATGTCGTGAGGCAGCTCGTGCCCTGGCACCGCAAGCAGGGCCGCGTGCTGGTGGTCCACCGGCGTGGAAACGACGAAGACCCCCGCCATCGCCGCCACCTGGGGGGCCCAGATTCCGCCGGCGATGACGACCACCTCAGTCTCGATCGTCTGCGTTTCCGTACGGACCGCCTTGACCGCTCCACCGGCGTCGAGCTCGATCCCGGTGACGCGCTGCTGGGTCCTGACCTCGGCACCGAGCTTTCGCGCGGCAGCCGCCAGCGCGTGGGTCGCCGTGTGAGGGTCCAGGTGCCCATCGCCCGGGACCCACACCGCGCCGTACAGATCCCGGCTCGTGATGGCCGGCATCAGCCGAGCCGCCTCGACCGCGGAGACGAGGTCGACGTCGAGGCCGATCCCGCGCGCGCGGCTCACGCCTCGCTGCAGCTCCTTCAACTGCTCGGGGCTGGACGCGAAGCGCAGGCTCCCGACCGTCTCGAAGACTCCGAGCTCTCGGTACAGCTCGATGCTGTAGCCGCGGAACCGCATCATCGTCTGGGACGGGTTGAACTGCGTGACCAGGCCTGCGGCGTGGCAGGTCGACCCGCTGGTGAGCTCATCTTTCTCTAATAGAAGAGTCTGTGGCCAGCCCGCCCTCGCGAGGTGGTAGGCGACGCTGGCTCCGGTGATGCCCCCGCCGATCACGACCGCCCTCACTCGCGTCACTTTTCTGGCGGGAACGTTACTCGGGTAACGGAGCCTGTCTGGTCTCCGGCAGCAGCAGCAGCAAGACGGCGCCCGCGAGGGCAACGGTGCTGGCGATGGCGAGCGCCGGACCAAGCCCAACGCTCTGCGACAGCCGGCCGACCGCCTGCAAGCCGACGATTCCGCCGATAGCGCCCGTGACTCCCCCGGTCGCCTCGGCGGTCGCTCTTGCTCGTGTTGGATAGAGCTCGCCCGACCACGCGCCCATGACCGGAGTGGTGGCGCTCGCGAAGGCGCTCCAGAGCAGATTGCTCGCGATGAAACCCACGATGCCCGTGACAAAGCCCAGGCCGGCCGAGATCGTGTAGGCGGCCGTCAGCGCGAAAGCCGGGATGCGTCGCCCGAAGCGGTCGGACAGATAGCCGCCCGCGAGATAGGACACCAGGGCGACCGCCCCGGAAAAGAAGATCAGCGCGCTGATCCCGGTCGGGCTCATGTGGAGCGTGGAGCTGGCGAAGAAGGTGTAAAGGAGGCCCGCCGGTGCAAGGGCAAGCGAGACCAGCACGGTGGTTCCTGACAGGATCACGATCCGCCGCCGCCAGGGTGGCGAGAGCAGGAGCTTGATGGTGGATCCGGTCACATGGACGCGCTGCCAGGCTCGACCCTCCGGCAGTCGTGACCAGATCAGTGGAGCGGTGACGATGCCCAGCCCGCTCGCCGCGAAGAGATACCGCCAGTGGGGCGCGAGGAATGGGTAGACCACGATCGCGATCAGCAGGCCGGAACCGCTCAGGATGGCCAGCACGCTCATGGCCTCGCCGCGGTGGGTGGTGGGCGCCTCCTCGACGATCAACGCGGTGGTCACGCTGCCGACGAGTGCTTCGAAGCAGACGGCGACGACCCGGAGCGCCGTGAGGGCGAACAGGTTTGGGGCGATGGTTGACGCGAAGTCGGCGACCGAAAAGCCGACGACGCCGACGGCTATGAGGCGCCGCCTGCCGAAGTGGTCGGCGAGCGAGGCGAGGGGAAGCGCTCCGAGGGCTCCCAGCGAAAGCAAGGACCCGAGGTTGGCCAGATCAGGGACGCCGGCATGGAAATCGGAGGCGATCGCCGGCAGGGCCA
>JBIOJB010000108.1:0-9566 GCA_044450465.1 Candidatus Dormibacterales bacterium
GTAAGAGCCAGACTCAATAACCCTCTCATACATCGGGTATTGACTGCAGCTCGTTTGGGTGCTAGAAAACGTTTGAACCGAAGACACTACTAGGGTTCCGCCGGCGTTTCGCGCTGGGTCCGGTCCAAGAGTAGCGAGCACATTCGTGTGCCACACGGCGGGAGAAAAGCCCGGGAGACTTCGCCGAGTCAACCCGTGCCAAGGAGGCACTCGATGACAAGAGCGAACCGGGGCGCGCCGCGTCCCAGACACAGGTCGCTGCGTCTTGTCATTCGAGTCTTCCTGAAGGGAGGAACGATGCGTGAGTGATCAAGCAGTCATGGATGCAAGGGAGGCTGATCCCATTTTTGGAATCGAGGTCCATGGCCTCGACCCGATACCGCAAGAGCACACGCATGGTCATCCGCGCGAACTCTTCTGGACCTGGATGGGCGGCAACTTCAACTACATTGTCCTGACGACGGCCGCCCTCACCATCCTCTTCGGTCTCGGCCTCTGGCAGGCCCTTGCCGCGGTCGTAATCGGAAGCTTCGCTGGCTCGATCGTCCTCGGCCTCTGCAGCGTCTTCGGCCCCCGAACCGGCACGGCCACCATCGTCAACACCCGGGCTGCATTCGGACTGAACGGCAACTACCCGGTCGCGCTCCTGAGCTGGCTGTCAGCGTCGGGCTGGGTCGCAGTCAACTCGGTCCTTGCTATCTTCGCCTTGGTCCAGCTCGCCTCCGTCGCTGGTCTGGGCAGCGGCACCGCCATCAAGATCGTCGCGATCATCCTCGTGCTTTTCGGCCAGGTGGTCATCGCGCTATTCGGGCACGCCACGGTAGTCGCCTCAGAACGTGTCTTCTTCGTCGTTTCGGTCGTCCTGATCTTCGGCTTGTTGCTCTTCGCCTTACCAAAGGTAAATTGGAGCTACGCTGGTGGCCCGCAACTAGGCAGCACCGCTCTCGGCACATGGCTGCTCGGGCTGTCCGTGATCTTCGCGGGTCCCATTTCGTGGACCAACTACGCATCCGACTACTCACGTTATTTCAGGCGCGATACCCGGCCGCGGCAAGTGGCTCTCTGGGCCTTCCTGGGCATGCTGGTTTCGTCGTTGCTGGCCGGCTTCGTCGGAGCGGTACTAGCCACCCTCGTGGACATGTCGAATCCCATTGCCAACCTGCCCAAGATCCTCCCCGGCTGGTACCTGGTGCCGTTCCTGTTGGTCGTCATCTGGGGAGCGACCGCCAACAACGTGCTCAACCTGTACACGGCAGGTCTTGGGCTGCTCGCGCTTCGCATACAGGTGCCGCGCTGGATCGCGGTCTGCCTTGTCGGCGTGATCGCCACGGTCCTCACTTTCATCGCAATCTTCGTCTACAACTTCATGTCGCTGTACGCGGAGTGGCTCTCCCTCACCCTTATCCTGCTTTGCCCCTGGGTCGCCATCCTTCTCGTCGACTATTTCGTCCGCGGCGGACGCTATGACATCGAGGGACTTCACACCTGGGGCCGGGGACCGTACTGGTACACGGGCGGCATCAACTGGCCGACGCTCGGCGTGTACGCGGTAGGTGTGCTGGCCGCGCTCGCCTTCGCCAACTCGACCCTCTGGCAGAGCCCGATCGCCACCGGGATGCTGGGCGGCGCTGACCTGAGCCTGTTCGCCGGCCTTATCGTGACCGGCGTCCTCTATTACTTCGTGGCCAAAGCCCAGCTACCGTCGCAGTCGGGGGAGAGGGCTGTGGGCCTGACCCGGCCATGACGCACCCGGCCATAGAGCACGCGACTGGCGTCAGCCCATTTCGAACCTCCTGGTTCGAGGTGAGCAAACTGGAACCGGACGTCTATCTCGTTTCGGAGCCAGGCCACGTCAACTCGTGGCTTATAGAGGGGTCAAATAGTGCCGTGCTCTTCGATACCGGACTCGGCGTAGCCAATATTCGTAAGGTCGCCGAAGAGATTACCCCCCGCAAGCTTCTGGTCGTCAATTCTCACTATCACTTTGACCACAGCGGAGGGAACCGGTTCTTCGAAGAATTCGCCATCCATCGCCTGGGCGCGGATCTCGTGTCGAAGCCATCACCTCCGGAGCTGGCTGCGGGTTACATGGCTTACACGAAACGGCTACTTGACGCGTGGGGTCCTTACAGGCAGGCCGACGACCTGTATTTCCACATGCTCACCGCGGAACGAATGATCAGACAGCTGCCGCAGGGGTTCGACCCTGATGGCTACAAGGTTGTGCCCACCATCCCCACCCGGCTGCTAGACGAGGGCGACGTGCTCGACCTCGGTGCTCGCAAGCTCCAGGTTCTGCATACACCGGGGCACTCGCCGGACTGTATCTGCCTACTCGACGAGGCGAACGGGCTGCTATTCGGCGGCGACACTATTAACACCGGCCCGATCTATGCGCAGCTCGAGGATTCAGACCTCGATCAATTCGCCCGCTCAACGGCTAGGCTCGCAGACATGGCGAGCGAGTATCGCCGCGTCTTCGTCTGCCACTTCCTTCGCTTCGCCGAGCCAGCGGCGTTAGTGCGAGAGATCGCGACGGGCTTTGAGACCTTACTGGCCGGCGATGCATTCATTCGTGACAACGTCGATTGCCTCAATTACCCCGTGAAGGAGGCGTGCTTTGAGCACTTCTCGATCTTCATCCCGGCCGGAGAACCGACCAAGCTGTGAAATCTGAACTTGAGCAAACGTCACAGGCGATAGTGAACCTTTAGGGAGAGTGTGAGAGAGAAGGGGTAACAGATGACCAGCTCCTCGTTTCCTGATGCGACACAGAACCCTCGATTCACTGGCCTCCGGACGTTCATGCGCCTCCCGGTCGAACCTGATCCGCGCGGCGCGGACGCGGCTGTGCTCGGCGTGCCCTTCGACACTGCTGCCAGTTTTCGCCCTGGGCAGCGGTTTGGGCCCTCGGCCGTACGGGAGATCTCGGTGCTGCTCCGACCTTCCAACCAGTTCCACAAGTTCAACGCTTTTGATCGCATACGGGTGGTCGACGCGGGCGACGTCCCCGCGATCCCGGGTGACATCGAGACCACGTATGCGCGAATTTCTCAAAGAATTGCCAGCCTCGCCTCAGCAGGCACGATTCCGATTGGGATTGGCGGCGATCATTCGATCACCCTCGGCGAGCTCCGCGGCTTGGCCAAAGTCATGGGGCCGATCGCCCTCGTTCAGCTCGACGCCCACTGCGACACGTGGGACAACTACTGGGGCTTGCGCTACACGCACGGCACACCGTTTCGCAGGGCAGTTGAGGAGGGTTTGCTCAGCGTCGACCATTCAATCCAGGTGGGCATGAGAGGCACCGAGTACGCCCCCGGCGACCTGGATGAGTCGCGTCGCCTGGGGTTTGAGGTAATCACTACCCCTGAAATGCTGAAAAGCAATCCCAACGCCGTAGCCGACGCTATCAAGGAGCGTGTTGGGGAGCAACCCACGTTTCTCACCTTCGACGTGGACTTCTTCGACCCCGCCTATGCCCCTGGCACCGGGACCCCAGAGGTCGGTGGCCCGACCAGCGCCTTTGGGCTGGAGATCGTGAAGCAGCTGGCCGGAATCCACTTCGCCGGTTTCGACACTGTGGAGGTGCTGCCCGCGTTCGACGCCGCCCAGGTCACTGCACTCCTTGCGGCGACGCTGGTGTTCGAGTTCATCGCTCTCGTCGCGTTGGACTCGAGAAGGGGGTAAGACGGTGCAGCGCATCGGGATTCCGGCTAATGAGGTGCGAACCCATCTGGCGTTGGTGGACGATGAGGCCCACTGCCTATGGCAGAAATGAGGGCTGGTCACGACGGCGGCGGGCATTACGCCGACCATCTATCTTCAGCTTCGAAATGGTTCACACAACCGACTGCTATCAGCACGATTACGACCATCCCCCCGAGACGGATCAGGACGAGCAGCGATTACTGCGAAAGCAGGTTCAGCGATCCTGGCCGAGGATCGGCCTCAGGTTATCGAGTTTGTGAAACAGCCACCAGACGTAGTTGCCGGCGCCCTTTTCGCGATGCGGATGTAGATCGACCAGGGTCGGGTCGTCACGGTAGCTTTCGAAAGCTGCGCGCGAGCTCCATTCGACCAGGATCATCACCTGTCTGGGCGCCACATCGCCGAGAACGGCATCAGACAGGCTGCCAAGAGCGATCACTCGGCCTCCGTGATTCGCCACTTCCTGCGCGGACCGGCGCGAATACGCCAGATACTCCGCGCGATCGATCACATCAAAGAGATTCAGCGCGTAGATAGGGCCGTCAGTCATTTGCCTAAACCTAACGCCATTGTCGTCCGCGCGTCGTGACAGCCAAGATGACAGCCAAGCCTACGGACAGCGACGGACGATCGCGGACGATTGCGGACGCCAGCCCCGCGGTCTTCAAAACCGTTTGGGGCGTCCGTGGACGTTCGCACAAGTTCGCTTACGGCCGCCAGCGTCCGTGCCCGCACCGAATGACAGCCAATGACAGCCAAGACGTAACGCCTGCGGGCTCGCCAGATTTGAGGGCCTTTGACCGAACAACCTTTCCCCTCCGCGGTCTTCTGAATTATTGATGGAACATGCATCTCTCGCGCGCGCGTCCCTATGTCTGGAGTTGGCGGGGTGGTCGAATGCTGTTGATAACCACTCCTTCTGCTTATCCGGTTTACTCCGCTGAGACGAATAGCCCCTCTTGGATTTCGTCGTAGGTAGTGAGCGGCAGCCGGCCCCCCGAGCAGCATCGACGTCGACCACGCCGGTAAGCGCGCGACCGCTCGGGTTTCCCGGATCCGCGAAGGTTTAGCGCGTGCTGAAGAGGCGGACCAGGTCTTCGGTCAACTCGCACACGCGATCGGCGCCCACTCCGTAGGTGGGCGGCGCCAGCACAGTCGTGTGGCCGGGGCGTGCCCGCTGGCGGATGCGGTCGCGCACCACGTCAGCGGTGCCCGCCACGGCGAAGGCGTCGAGGACTCGCGCGCTCACGGCCCGCACCATCCCCTCTAGGTCGCGCACCTGGTAGGCGGCCCGGATCGCCGCGCGCTCCTCGGCGAAACCGAGCTGCTCGAGCCGGTAAGCGTAGGTCTGAGTGGATGCATAGAGGGCGACCTGCTGCGCGGCCTCCCGGCGCGCCTGCGCCTCGTCGGCGGCGACTGAGCAGATCACGAACTGCACGTGCTCGACCTCGGAGACGTCACGCCCGACCCGTGCCGCGCCTTCGGCCAGCCACTCCTCGTAGTCGTCGAGGTCTCGCTCGCACGACATTGGATGTCCGACCATGCCGTCCGCGCACTCGCCTGCCAGCCGGGTCATGAACGGCCGTACCGCGGAGATGTGAATCGGGATCGCGGTCCGGGGAGCGGGCGCCGGGCGCACGAACCCGGTCAGGTCGAAGCCGTAATACTCGCCCCGCGGCAGCACCGGTGACTCGCCCGCGGCGAGGCCCCAGAGCGTCCGCAACGCCTTCACGTACTCGCGCATGCGCGCCACCGGTTTCCCGTACTCGATCCCGTGGAGGCGCTCGTTATAGCGCTGGACCTGGGGACCGATGCCGAGCACGAAGCGGCCACCGGCCAAGTCGTCGACGTCGAGCGCCTCGAGCGCGGTGATCAGCGGTGTCCGCGGGAAGGCCTGGACGACGCCCGTGGCGACCCGGACGCGGGAGGTCGCGCGAGCGATCGAGGCCGCCGCCTGGAAGCCGCTGTGCCAGTACTCGCCGGTCCAGACCGACTCGAAGCCGCCGGACGCCTCCGCCACCCCGGCTAGCCGCCCGACCTCGGCCAGTGGCAGGCTGTCCCCGAAGATGCAGATCCCGAGCTTCAAGCCGGGCCGCCGCCAAGGAGCTGGACCAGGGTGTCGGCGGCTACGTCGGCCAGGCGTTCCGGAGACATGCGTCGCGACCGGTTGAACCAGGTGGGGATGAAGTTGATGGCGCCGTACATGAGCAGCCGCGCCACCGTGGGATCGGAGACGTGCAGCTCGCCGGTCCGGACACCCTCCTCGATGATCGAGCGAAAGATGCGGTCGTGGCGGTCGACCAGCGCCCGCGAGCGCTCGCGCACCGCCTCCGGCAGGCCGACGTCCTGCAGGAAGAGGGCCGCGCCAGCCGGCTGGTCGCGGGTGAGGATCAGCACCTGCGCCCGGAGGACGGCGTGCAGCCGGTCACGAGCGGTGAGCGGACCGGCGGCGGCCTCGGTCAACCGCTCCAGGGTCTCGTTCCCGATGCGCTCCAGGCAGCCAAGGATGAGGGCCTCCTTGCTTGGGAAGTAGTGGTAGAGCGATGCCTTTGAGAGGTCGAGCACCTCGGCGATCTCGTCCAGGCTGGTCGCCGCGTAGCCGCGCTCCGCGAGTAGTCGGGTGGCAACCCGCAGGATCTCGTCGATCCTCTTGCTACGGCGGCGGTCCGCCCGCCGGGGAGGTGGCGCGGCCAGTGCCTGGGTGCTCACCGCCTCACTCAGGGCGGAAGCGGGCTTCGGTCCAGCCAACGTGGTCCACGAAGTGCGGGCGCACACGGAGGCCGGCCCTGGCCGCATCGCCCGGCTCCAGCCTTCCCACCATCCGGCCGCCGCCGTCCAAGTCGACCGTGGCCAGCGTGTACGGCACCTCGGACGCGAATGCCGGCTGGAAGGCGCGGTGGACGGTGACCCAGGAGTAGACGCTGCCGCCCGACGCCGCCTCGTGCACGGCCTTCTCCACCGCCCCGCAGTAGGGGCAGCAGGGCATGGGCGGAAAGCGCCGGCGGCCGCAGGCGCTGCACTCCTGGAGGAGGAGGCGATGCTCGGCAAGCCCGTCCCAGTAGAACTGTGTGTCGGCGTCGGGGGTCGGCGCCCCCGGCTGCGCCGCCGCGACCTCGGCCTCGGCGCTCACCGTCCACTCCAGCGTGGAGTGCGTTTCTCGAAGAAAGCCTCCAGACCCTCGGGTGCGTCCTCGCTGGTCAAGCAGTAGCGCGCCGTCGCCTCCCGCTCGAGCCGGAGACCGGCGTCGACGCCGGTGCCCTGCCAGAGCGCGGCGTTGAGCGTGCGCTTGGCGTTGGCAAGCGCCAGCGGCGACTTCTTGACCACGTCGCGCGCGAGTTCGACGGCGGCCCCCACGAGCTCGCCGTCGGCGACCACCCGAGAGACCAGGCCCCAGGCCAGCGCCTCCTCGGCCCGCAAGAGCCTGCCGGTGATGATCAGCTCGCGGGCGCGCGCGGGCCCGATCATTCTCGGCAGCATGGTCAGCACGCCGCCGCCGCCCATCTGGCCAAAGGGAAGGTGGGCGTCGCCAATCCGCGCCGACTCGGCCATGAAGGCCAAGTCGCAGAAGAGTGTGAGTTCAATCCCGCCCGCAACGGCAATGCCATTGACCAGCGCCACCACCGGCTTGGGGTACTGGGGGATACGCGCGAACACCTCGTGGATGTCGGCCAGGAACTGCGGGAAGTCGTGGGCGTCGCGCTGCAGCGTCCGGTATTTCTTCATGTCACCCCCCGCGCTGAAGGCACGGCCGGCGCCGGTCACCGCGATCAGCCGCACCGCGTCGTCGGCCGCCAGCCCGTCGAGGGCGCGCCCGAGCTCTCGCACGGTGTCCCAGTCCAACGGGTTCATCTCCTGCGGACGGTTGAGGGTGACCAGGCCCAGCACCGGGGCGCCGTCGACGTCGACGCGCTCGACCTTGATCGAGCCGGTTGAAACGCTCATTTCTTGCCTCCCTGCCGAGCCGGGGTGAGCCCCGCCTCGAGCGCATCCTGCAGCCATTGCGGCAGCGGCTGCTTCCTGGCCTGCGGACCGGTTGCCCCATTGGCGCCCTGCCGCACATAAGCGACGTAGACATAGGTCACGAGCACCTCGACCGCCGGCTTCGGCTCGCGCGGGCCCCAGACCTCGCAGCGGGTTCTGAACGAAGTAACGCCGACCCGTTCCGTGCGCAGCTCGAGCCGGCAGTGGTCGTCGAGGCCGAGCAGCGAGCGGTAGCCGACCCGGGCGCTGACCACCGGTGTCGCGACGCCGGCCGCGAGCATCGAGCTGATCGGGTGGCCGGCCGACTCCAGCCAGTTGCCGAAGAGGACCTCCGCCCAGCGCAGCGGGCTTGCGTAGTAGATGATCCCGGCTGCGTCGACGTCGGCCATGGCCACCCGGTGACGGCCCTCGCTCAGCACCCATTGAGTCTACTCGTCGGTCTGATTCCGACGCAAATGTCAAAATTCGACCCACCAGTTGACTATCGGACCGGCGGCGAATAACATGCGTTTGGAGCATGGAGCGAAGGGCCGCTATCGCGGGCGTGGGCTACACGGAGCTGAGCAAGCGGTCGGGCCGGACAGTCCTCGACCTGGCGGCCGAAGCCTGCCGGGTGGCTATCGCAGACGCCGGGCTCGGCCTCAAGGACGTCGATGGTGTCGGCAGCTTCATGGTGCTGGGCGACTCGGTCTCCAGCGAGGCGGTTGCGACCGCGCTCGCGCTCCCCCAGACGCGTTACGTGATGGACTTCCAGCAGGGCGGCCAGTCACCGGCCTGGGTGGTCGCCAACGCCGCGATGGCGGTAAGCCAGGGATACGCCGAGAATGTGGTCGTCTTTCGGGCCCTCAAC
This sequence comes from Candidatus Dormibacterales bacterium, assembly GCA_044450465.1. Lineage (GTDB taxonomy): Bacteria > Chloroflexota > Dormibacteria > Dormibacterales > Dormibacteraceae > JBIOJB01. The sequence goes on from JBIOJB010000108.1 coordinate 8,543, forward strand.
GGGCGGAGCGGAATCCGGGTCGGCAGCGCGGCCTTTGCCGGTGGCGCCGGGCAGTTCCGCTACCCGATCGGCTACGACACCTACATGCAGTACATCGCCATGTGGGCGCGGCGCTACCTGATCGAGACCGGCCAGGAGCCGGACGATCTGGGTGCGATCCCGATCGCGCAGCGCTGGTACGCGGAGCGCAACCCGCGGGCGATCCAGCGCAAGCCGCTCGACCGCGAGAGCTACCTGGCGTCGCCGCCCGTCGTTGATCCCTTCCGCGTCGCCGACTGCACAAGTGAGGTGGACGGTGCTTGCGCGGTGCTGGTGACCAGCCTCGAGCGCGCCCGTGACCTCCGCCACCCGCCCGCGGTCATCGCCTCGGCCGCTTACCGCGCGGGCGCCCGCCCCGGCCTCGACATTGGAGATCAGATGCTCTACGAAGACTACACCCGCAACTTCACTTCGCTGCTCCGGGACGAGCTCTACGGCCGAGCTGGCATCGGGCCCGAGGACGTGCAGTTCGCCGAGATCTATGACTGCTTCTCGAGCACAGTCGTTTTCGGGCTCGAGGGCCTCGGCTTCTGCGGCCGCGGCGAAGGCATCGGGTTCGTGCGCTCGCGAGCGACCGCCATCGACGGCCGGCTACCGGTCAACACCAACGGTGGGCTGCTGAGTGAGGGCTACCTGCACGGCATGAATACAGTCGCCGAGGCGGTGCTCCAGGTGCAGGGCCGATGCGGCGAGCGCCAGGTCCCGCGCAACGAGGTCGCGGTCGTCACCTCGGGCGCTCTCGTAGACGGCTCGGCCATGGTGCTGACGGCGGCATGAGCGTGCTCGAGACCCGCTTCACCCGTCTCATTGGTATCGAGCACCCGATCGTGCAGGAGGGCATGGGGCCATTCAAGACCGCCAAGCTGGCGGCCGCCGTCAGCGAGGCGGGCGGGCTGGGCACCGTGAGCATTCCCGGAATGACCGCCGACCCGAAGGAGGGCGCGCGCGTCCTCCGTCAGCACATCGAGGAGACGGCGTCGCTCAC
>JBIOJB010000109.1:0-9397 GCA_044450465.1 Candidatus Dormibacterales bacterium
CTCGTGCTGACTGACCGGCTTTTGGGTTACACATCCTCGTTTCCGCGCGGTCTTACTACCTTCGTCCCGCCCGAGCGCCTGTCAATGCACATGCATAAGCTCGCGGCCGGCCTGTTCGAGGTCGCGGGGATGCCCCGCGACCTCGAACAGGCCGGCCGCGAGCTGATGCATGTGCATTGACAGGCGCTCGGGCGGGACGAAGTGCGTAAGCCCGCGCGGAAACGAGGATGTGTAACCCAGCAGCCGGTCCGTCAGCACGAGTCCTAGAGACACGACGCCGGTGGCCGCCAACATGCCCAGGCCTGTCAAGAGGACTCGCTTTCCCACTTCCTTGCGGCGGACGAGCCAAACGAGAAGTAGCGCCGCGGCGAACGGAGCGTCGCCCGTCGGCCCAAGGAGCGGATCGGAGGCGGTCGTGAACCCAATCAAGAGCGCTACGACCACGGTCACCGCCAATGTGGCGATCCGCCCGGGCCGGCCCGTTAGCAACCAGCAAAGGAACGCGGCGAGCAGCGTGGCGCCAAACCATGTCGTGCCGTGGTAAGAGTCCGCCGCCTGCGTGCTCAGGACAAGTGGCGATGCCGCCAGCCCAAGGGATGCCGTAAGCAGTGCGGCGAAACGGCCACAAAGCCGGCCCGCACTCCATGCGAGCAGCGCCAGCGCAACAAGGGCCATGGCGTACGGCGCGTACAGCCACAGGACCTTGTGGAACGGCAGTGGTAGTACGGCGAGGTCGAACCAGAAGTACCCGATCTGGACGATGATCGCGTGGCCCGCTTTGCCACCCGTGCCGATCGACTGGGCAAGCGTCATCACCGATACGTAGTCGGGGTTCCAGGTCAGCTGATCCACGATGGCCGGCAGCCGTCGCATGAGCACGAAGGCGTAGACGAGCGCGGCGGCCGGTGGCAGCCAGCGCAGCCACGTCACCACGCCACGACCTGCGCTCAAGCGAGCCTGGTGACGCTCAAGACGTCCGAGAAGTCGTCCGTCCAGACCGGGTCGTTCGGATTGGCCTTGAGCACACGCCAGGCGGACTGGGTTGGGAGGCCGCCTAGGTTTCCGGCCGCCGGCGCCATGACCAGCCAGGCCGACGGGTACTTGCCCAGCGCCGACTGGGCGGTGGTCACCTCGGTGTCGACGCGCTGAAAGCCGGCAAGCGACAGGTTCGAGGCCTCGCCGGCCAGCACCGCGGCGAGGTTGACGTACTTGTTGGAGATGTTGAAGAGAAGGACGCCGCCAGGCCGCAGCTTGGACAGGTACATCTGGATCGCTTCGCGCGTGATCAGGTGGACTGGCACGGAATCCGAGCCGAAGGCGTCGAGCACGATCAGGTCGTAGCTGTGGTCGGGAGCTTTCGCCATGGTGAGGCGTCCGTCACCGAGGACGATCCCGGCGTGCGGCGTGCAGTCACGCAGGTAGGTGAACAGGGATGGGTCGCGAGCGATCTGGGCGACGACAGGGTCGATCTCGTAGAAGGTCCAGGTCTGCTGAGGCTGCGCGTAGCACGCCATCGCGCCCGCCCCCAGTCCAATGACCGCCACGCTCCAGCTCGCGTCGACCGGTTGCTCGGCATTGAACACGTCGCCCAGTGGGCCGCTGGGCGAGTAGTAGGAGGCGGGGAGGTCGCGGGTTTTGGGGTCCAGGAGCTGGAGCCCGTGAATGGTGCCGCCGTCGATCAGCGCGTGCTGGGTGGCGGCGGCGTTGCTGACCACTTTGTGCACTCCGTAGAAATCGCGCTGCTGGAAGATGACCGGCTGCGAGCCGAGCGGCAGGATGGCGAGCAGCAGCATCGCCGCCGTCGCCAAGCCGAATCGAATCGGCCGCCAGGAAAAGGCCGCGGAAATGGCGGCCGGGATGGCGAACACGACGAGCACGCGAAGCAGGTCGGATGCGGTCGTGCCGCTGGTGATCGAAACCTGGTTCAGCTTTCCAAGGACGCCAGTCACAGACATCAACCCGACGACGACGAGTAGCCCCGCCAGCATCGCTCCAGGCAGCCATAAATCGGCCAGCCGGGATCGATCGTTGCCGCCGCGCACCAGCGCCGGCCTCAGCAGCGCGGCGCCGATGATCGCCAGCGGATATTCGAGGAAGTCGTTGAAGACGAGCGGCGCAACCAGCGCCGTCAACAATCCACCCGTCGCGCCCCCGACGGCTAACCACCAGTAGAACTCGGTCAGGTGAGCGGCCCCCGGGCGGTCCGCGGCAAGCTCCCCGTGGCATAGCAGTGCGGCGAGGAAGAAGGCGCCGAAGTGGAGGACGGCCAGGAGCCAGAGGGGGCCGCCGCCTCCCAGCAGGACCATCCCCAGCAGAGGCAACGCGTAGAAAGGGAACAGTCGATTCAGCCAGTAGCGCGAGACCAAAGGGCGGCGAGCGAAGACGACCGCAAACGATAAGAGGTAGAGCGCCAGCGGGATGACCCAAAGGAGGGGAATTGGGCGGATGACCGTCGTGAAGTAGGAAGTGACCGCGAGCATCCATGTGGACGGCACAGCAGCGAGAAGGACCCACCTCAATCTGCGTCGCCAGGTGATGGGCGAAGATTCTCCGTCCCCTCGCTTCTCCCTCCCCCGCAGGGGGAGGGTCGGGGTGGGGGGTGAGGCCCTGATGCCCACGGACCGCGACCACGCCACTGTCGCAAGACAAAGCATCGAGAGCACAAGAAAGGCGATGTAGCCGTCGCGCCACAGGTCCGCCTGGGCATGCAATCCAAAATGCGGCTCGATCAAGGCGGGATACGACAGCAGGCCGAGCGCGCTGCCAAGATTGCTGGCCCGGTACAGAAAGTAAGGGTCCTGCGCATGCGCATGGCCGGTGCGCGAGAACCAGTGCTGAATGAGCGGCGACGTGGTCGACAGCACCAGGAACGGCAGCCCGACCGTGACGGATAGAAGCAAGACCAACCACAGCGCGGGACTGCCCGTTGTCGGCGGGTTCCAACCTGGAATCAGATGAATGGGCAGAACCAGCAGCGGCGCGAGCAGGAGGACTCCGTGCAGGACCGCCTGCCAGCGCCACTGCAGTCGCATCGCAAGCCAGTGCGAGTATCCGTAGCCGATCAACAGGACGGTCTGGAAGAAAAGAACCGAGGTCGCCCACACTGCGGAGGTGCCGCCTACGAGAGGGAGCACCATCTTGGCGACCATCGGCTCGACGAGGAAGAGCAGAAAGGCGCTCGCAAAGAGACAGACGGTGAAAACCGCAAGCACCGCGAACGAAAACGTGGCCTGCCTCTGTTCAAGTCGCGCTGCCGCGCTGATCAAGCTCGGATATTTTGGCAGGCGCCCCCCGCGTTCGTAAGCGAAGGGGGCCGTTGAGTTGGCCCGGATCCGTTACCCAACCGAAGCTAGTACGTTGCTTCCGAGATGAGGTACGCATCGACGCTCGCCGCGACAGCGCTTCTTCTCGCGTGCTCTGCTTGCGGAGCGCCGACAACTGGGTCAGGCTCCGGCGCGAGGCCTACTGGGACACCGCCAGTACAGTTCATCGCACGGGCCACCGAGCAGGACCACGCTGTCACCGTAACGACAGGTCAGAGGCTGCTCCTGCAGTTACATGCAAAGCCCGGAATGACCGACTGGACCTCTGTGCGGTCCGGGGACACCTCGGTACTGAGGCCGATAACGATTGATGTGATGGTTCCGCGCGGCGTCACTGTGGCGGCGTTTCAGGCCATCTCCAGGGGGCACGTAGTGGTCACAGCGGTCGCCGCCCCGGCCTGCTCTCCAGCCCAGGCGTGCCCAGCCTATGTCGTGCTGTACTCGCTTCAAGTCACAGTGGAGCCCGCCTAGCGCCGGCGCAGTCGAAGCACGTAACGCGCTGGAAACTGCAACGTTTCTAATGACGATGGCACTGTCGATCCGACGACTCCCCAAGGCTGTTGTTCTGCTCATCGTTGGGGCCTCAGTTGCGTGCACCGGTGGGAGTCCCGCTGTTGGCTCTGTGCACTCGCCCACGCCGGCTTCCGCCCTTTCTTCGCCCTCGGCACATGCCACCGCGGTCACATCGCCGGTGTCTGCTCAGCCCGCTTATGGATTGCTTTCGACTACGCCGAACGGGACCGATCCATATACGGTGAGCCTGATTGGAATCGACGGCAAGGTCGTTGCCAGCGCTCAGGCCAGCAGCCCGACGGCCGTAAGCTGCGGCACTGCCGGTGCCGCTGTGGTACCGCTGCCGATCAGCGCGAGTGGTTCACGGGCGTACCTGATGGACGCCCAAGGCGCCATCCATTCCCTCGCACCAAACGGGGACACCGGGCAGGTCACGACGGTACCTGCGGCGCCTGGGCGCCGAAGCATGTTCGCGGTCAGCGCGGACGATCGGCACATTGCGGTCGTCGTGGCTGACTTCAGTTCGAGCGGCGCCGCCACCAGGCTGTACGTCGAAGATCTGAGTGGTGGCTCGAACCATATCGACACCTTCAGCGAAACCGGAGCCAACACCCTCTGGCCGGTGGGTTGGCTCGGCACCGACAAGCTCGTCCTGGCCGTAATGCCGGCATGCGACCAGGTTGGGACCCAGCATTTCGCTGCGACCGCGATTCACATCGTCGAGGCTGCCACTGCCGATCGCCTGTATAGCATCGGCGGCCCAAACTGCACCCCGAACATTCCGACCTCGCTCGCCGGCGTGGTATGCCAGTTGGCCGGAGGCACCATCCAGGTGCTCTCGTGGACCAATACTCTTTCGCGCCCCGGTTATCTACCGGCCGAGCCACAGGTTCCGATGTACTTGGCCCCCGACGGCAGCGCCATCGCAGTGTCGGACGGTCCTAACAGTTCGACCATCGAGGCTCGTGGGTACCCCAAACTGCCGATGAATGTCTGCGGCTGGATCGACAGCACACACGTCTTCTCTGGCAGCGACGCCCAGAATCAGGCCAGTGTCGGCGACATCACAAACAGCAAAATGGTGTCGGTGCCCGTGCAAGGCGTTTGCGCCGGCCGCATTCCGAATGAGCTCTAGCCGCTCCATCGGATCTCTTGGTTGGCTCCGCTTCAGATTGATCTCATAGCGGATTCCTCGGCGGATTTGGGGGACACCGCAAGAATTCGATAGATGGGGTCAGATCCTGGCGCCGTCTGGCAATATCTCAGGCTCCGTGACGTTAGCCATTTCGGTGCTACCCAGGACTATGGACGCCGTGGCTGCGCTTGCAAGCGCGGCGGTACGATCGCAAGCAGTACGGCGCCTCACGCCGTCGCTTCTCAGCGCTGTGCTGCTTGGGCTGCTTCCGTTGCTGCAAACAGCTGCTCCAGCACAGGTTCATCTTCCGCCCGCGACACTTGCCTCCGGGGGCGCGTGGCTGGACCGCCTCAACGCGTGGCGGGCCGACACCGGAACGTCGATCCTCAGCGAGAACTCCACATACAGCGCCGGCGATTACAACCACGCCCTGTACATGGTTCAGACGGGACAGGTCACGCACAGCGAAAGCACCGCTTACCCGCAATACACCACCGCAGGCGACATCGCCTCGCAGAACAGCAACATCTTCGTCAGCTCGTCCACAAACACCACTGATGCCCAGTCCATCGATTGGTGGATGGGGGCTCCGTTTCACGCCATGGCGATGATGGACCCGCGGCTCACGACCACAGGCTTTGGCGCGTACCGGAACTCGGCCTACAGCCCGTGGCAGATGGGGGCCGCCGTGAACGTCGGCCAGGGCATGACCGCTCCCGGCCAGTACCCTGTCTACTTTCCTGGAAACGGCACGACCGAGCCGCTGACGTCCTACAGCGGTAACGAATTTCCCGACCCGACTCAGGCCTGTCCCGGCTATACCGGCCTCCCTGTCTTCGTCGAAGTAGGCGCGAACGTCGCCACGACTGCCGGTGCTGTCCATTCGTTCACCGGCAATGGGACCGCGCTAACACACTGCGTCATCGACTCGACGAATCCCACCTTCGCCAGCTACCTGAAATGGCGCGGAGGCGTGATCGTTTTTCCGCAGGCACCACTGCAGTCCGGAGTCCGGTACACGGTTGCGGTTACCGTGAACACGGTTCCATACACCTGGTCTTTCTCGGTGGGACCGCTTGCCGGCGGGCTGAGCGGTACCCCTTTGGTCGGCGATTTTGACGGCAGCGGGAAAGCGGGCCTCGCGTTGGTGAGCGCTCTGGGTGTGTCTGTCGTACTTTCCACTGGAACCGCCTTTTCTAAGCCCGCGGTGTGGGCGGGCTTTCCGTTCTACGGGACGAAGACAACTCTCGCGGGCGACGTAACCGGCGATGGCAAGACCGACCTGGTCGCCGTGAATGCAGTGCAGACCTTTGTCATGCCGTCAACCGGTACCGGTTTCGGATCTCTTCAGGGTTGGTCCAACGTGCCTTTCTACGGCACGCGAGGTACGTTCCTGGCCGATGTCAACGGCGACGGTAAGGCGGACCTGGTGGCCGTGAATAACTCGAGCGTCTGGGTCATGCTCTCCACCGGCACGGGCTTCGCTCCGCCTGCGCCGTGGTCGAGCGCGCTGTTCTACGGAAATGTGACCACGACCGTAGGTGACGTGACGGGCGACGGCAAGGCCGACCTGATCGCGATCAACGCCAACAGTACCTGGGTCATGAGCTCCACAGGCACTGGCTTCGGAGCGCCCGTTCCGTGGTCGAGCACTCCGTTTTACGGGAATGTGATCACTGCGGTCGCCGACGTCACCGGTGACCACAAAGCCGACCTCGTGGCCGTCAACGGAGACAGCGTCTGGGTGCTGGCGTCGACCGGCTCGGCTTTCGGCGCGCCGGCACCCTGGTCGAGCACGGCCTTTTACGGCCAGGTGGCAACTCTCAGCGGCGACGTGATGGGAAACGGCAAAGCGGACCTGGTCGCCATCAACAACGGGAACCTATGGGTCGAACCGTCGACTGGAACAGCTCTGTCGGCTCCCGTGATGTGGTTCTAGGGCGTTACTCGGTCAGATCCCCCTCGGCTAGGGTTGAGCTGATGGCCAGTTCTGGGACTTTCTCTTCGCCGCGAACAGCTTTTCGCCGCGTCCTAACCTGGCTCTTGGCAGCCTCGATCGCGCTGGTGTCGGGATCATTCACCACTATCGCTGGGTGGGCGGCGGCCGCCACTCACTTCAATGTCTCGGCGCCGGCGACATCAACTGCCGGTTCGGCAATCACAATCACGATTACGGCGTTGGATGGGACCAATGCCACCGATACGGGTTACGTCGGCACCGTGCACATCTCGTGGACGATCCACAGGCGACTATGCCGGCGGACTACCAATTCCTGGCGGGCGATCATGGAGTGCATACATTCACCAACGGGGTCATGCTTCGCACCGCTGGAACCGACCAGATCACCGTCACTGACACGAATAACAGCAGCATCACCGGAAGCACCAACGTGAACGTCTCGTTCCTGCCGGCGAGTCATTTTGTCTTTCGCGCGCTCGTGGCATCCACTACGCCGGGAGAACTCTTTGGTGTGGATGCGGTGGCTCTCGACCAGTACGGCAACACAGTTACTTCGTATGCCGGCACGGTGCATTTCTCGAGCAGCGACGCCAGCGCCACCCTCCGAGCGGACTACACATTTACCGGGAGCGAGAACGGTACGCACTTCTGGGACCAGAGCTCGTCACTCCGTGCCATCGGAGCTCAAACGCTGTCCATCACCGATGTCAGTAACAGTTCCGTGAGCGGTCAGACCTCGGTAACGGACTACCCAACCTGCCCGCCGTCGCCTACGCGTGCTGTCTTGGGCGCCCAATTCAGCGGGCGCCCGCCGATCGGTTTGGAGGATGAGCTTGCCATCGTTACCAACGCCGGGGTGTGCGTGATGTACGTCGGAGTAGGGAATTCGTTCAGGGTCCCCGAGCTCTGGACTGGACCGTTCTATGGAACGCGCGCGACGCTTGCCGCCGACGTGAACAGCGACGGATTGGTCGACTTGATCGCCGTAAACGACAGCAGCACGTTCGTGATGCGCTCATTTGGTTACGGATTCACTGCTCCGACGCAATGGTCCGGTCAGCCGTTTTACGGCGCGCGCGCTACCTTCGCCGCTGATGTCACGGGCACTGGCAAGGCCTCCCTCGTAGCGGTCAATGACACAAGCACCTGGGTGATGACATCCACCGGATCAACGTTCTCCGCCTCCGCGGAGTGGTCGAATCAGCCTTTTTACGGCTCGCGCGCCACGTTGATGACCGATGCGGCGCAGACGGGCAAACGCGACCTGGTAGCCGTGAACGATTCCAGCACCTGGGTGATGACCTCGAACGGAATAAGCTTCAACGCGCCGGCGCAATGGTCGTCCCAACCCTTCTATGGCAACGTCGCGACAACCGCTCCACTCGAGGGGATCGGTGAGCTTGTTGCGGTCAACCGAGGCGGCGCGTGGATCATGAGTTCGACAGGGAGTGCGTTCAATGCGCCGTCTCCTGCTTCCTCAACGGCCTTCTACGGAAACCAAGCCACCTTGCTCGCGTGTTTGCAGGGCGGGACGTCTGTCCCCGATCTTGTCGCAGTCAATGGCTCGAGCATCTGGGTTGAGCCGTCATTCGGGGGCTCGTTTTCGGCGCCCGCGCAATGGGCGAACTCTGTTCCATAAATGCGCAGGTCGTCCTGAAGATTTGTGGCCAAAGAATCGACTGGAACAGCCGAGCCGGCTTCCATGATCTGGTTGCAGGAGTCTGACTAGCTCAGATCCCTCGCGTCGTGCGGCGCCGAGTCCTTATGAACCAGAGGGCGCCCGCGCCCCCGACGACGACCAGCAGCGCCGCAGCCGCAATCAGGGTTGGCGGCGGCGGACCGGGATCATTTGTGGCTGCGGCGGCCGGCGTAGCGAGGATCGTCGGAATTGGAGACGGGGTCGGCGACTGGCTCGGCGTGCCAACTGGCGCTGATGACGCCACAGCCTCGACGGTGAACGGGGCGCAAGCTTTCGCGGCGTAGGGCGCGATTGCCCACTGCGAGCCTGTGTCGATACAGGCGCTGTAGGTGCCGGGCGCGGTTATCACTGGTGGGCTGTCAAACGGCCACAACGGACCAGAAGTTACTGCGCCACTGGTCCACAATGCGATCGATGCCCGGATCGACTGCTCCCGATTTCGGACGCGTGGCGCCCGAGCACGCAGCCACGTTTCTCCAGATCATGTCGATCTTGCACGGCGAACCGGTCGCGCCGGCGTTTGGGCGCCTTCTGGAGAAAAAGCTCCAGCCGGACGACTACGTCCTGCTCGCGCACCTGTTCGAGGAGATCAGCGTGCTGGCGCTCCACCACCTGATCCCGGAGGCGCTTCTGTTCGACGCGTTCGGCTTCGACCTCTATTGGGACGAGCTGCGAGAGGACATCATGTCGCTCCGGCAGCAAACCGGGAACGAGAAGTTCTGCGAGAACTTCGAGATCGCTTCCGATCGGGCGCGCGAGTACAGGAA
>JBIOJB010000110.1:0-9381 GCA_044450465.1 Candidatus Dormibacterales bacterium
ACCGGATAGAGCGCTTGCCTGCGGAGCAAGAGGTTGTGGGTTCGATTCCCGCCAGGCGCACCACTCTGATCTGAACTCGGATTCGCTTAATCATGGCTCAGTCAGGGTGTATTCTCTGCAGTGAGCAAGAGTCAGAATCTGACCAAGTTGGGGAGAGACCCGTATGAACCTCAAAGACCTCGTCACCGACTACACCGCCCACCAGCGCGGCCGTGGCCTCAGCCCCAAGACCGTGGAACTGTCCAGATACGCCCTCGACACCTTTACCAAGTGGGGGGCGGCGAACCAGGTCACCGAGCCCTCTGACCTCGACCAGCGCGCCCTCGACAGGTACTCGGCCTACCTGATCAACGAACACGAGGTGCACGTTGGCACCGGCTGGCGCCGCCTCAGTCGCGCCACCTGCCGCACCTACGTGCGCACGCTGTCCACGTTCCTCAGCTGGTGCCAGGCGGAGGGCGAGCTTGCTGGCAAAGTGCGGGCGCAGCAGCCGCGCGCCGAGAAGAAGCTGAAAGAGATTTTGACCCGCGAGGAGATCGACAAGCTCGAGAACGCGGCCGAGTTGGAGCGCGACAAGATCATGATCAGGCTGCTCGCCGACAGCGGGATCAGGTTGGGCGAGCTGCTCAGCCTCCGCCCCTCAGACCTCACCGAAGTCGGCAGGGAGCGCTACGTCAAAGTCAGAGGCAAGACCGGCGAACGGCTGGTCCCGGTGCTGCCTGCATTCTTCACCCGGCTCCGCCGCTACGCCGGCCGTGGACCCAGGATCTTCATGACCACGCGCAAGTCACCGCGGACCGGGATCTACGAACCGCTCCGGGCGCGCAGCGTCGAGAACATGCTCAAGTACGCGGCGACCAAGGCGGGCATCGAGAAGCGCGTCCACCCCCACGTCCTGCGGCATTCGATGGTCACCGAATGGCTGCGCCAGCACAAGAACCCGGTCTCGCTGCAGCACATCCTGGGGTGGTCATCGCTGGCCATGCTCCGCGACTACGAGCACCTCGTGGTGAGCGACAGCTACGACGCGATGCTCGATTTCCATCGTTCGGCCTAAACCTGCAAAGGTTCACTCGCTGCAAAGGTTCATCGCTGCAAACCTTCAGTCCCTGCACAACCCCAGGGGTGCGGCACCTTTGAACCTTTGCCTTGATCCCCAATCCGCTCGTATAGTTCGAGTCAGTCGTCCCGAGGTGATCCAGGGAAGCCGAAGAGACGGTACCGCTACTCCCCCATGAAACCCAATAGGAGTAGACCCTTGTTTGATCACCCGACCGGTCTGGTCGTCATCGTCGCCACACCTCGGATGCTCCAGGCCATCGTTCGTCTTCTGCGGAAATTAGCCAAGCGGTAGGCCGGTAAGAACTGGACCGCTGCTCCTGGCAACGGCGGTCCTCCCCCTTTCCCTTCGCGTCTATCTATGTGTGCCATGATTAGCGGCTCTCAAAAGTGGCTTGCATTTCCATGCCGGCTGCCTTTCAATAGACGTCTAGTTCTTCGACGGGAACAGGGGCAAGCCCGCACTCCCGCCGACGGTCGTGCCTGAGACTGAGTAGCTGCTCTGGCCTCCTGCGGTAAGGGGGTGCAGCTGCCAAGGGGACGCTTCGGGGGGAGCGCCGCCATGATCGACTGGACGAACGAAACCCTGACCGATGACCAGGGCGTCGTCTTCAGCTGGGAAGAACTCGACACCGACCAACTCCTCCAAGCCCTCCGAGGGATGGCACGCATGCTCGAGAAGGCGATCGCCGACGTCTTCGCCTACCAGGCCAAGCTCGGCAACGGCGAGCCGAGGCGGCCGTGACCGCCAAGCCCCCCGCCCTGTGCGTGACCTGCTTCTTCCCCATCAGCGGCGATGCGCACGTCGGCACGCTGCTCGAGATCCTCAACCAGGCGGTCCGCCTCCACGTCGAGCCGGTCCATCAGCTTCGCGATCCGGTTGGTGCTGACCTCGGTCATGGCGAGGCTTTAGAGACCCCGCCAGCCCCCGAGAAGGTCAAGTAATGATCAGCGGCGGGCCTTCACCCGCGGAGCGACACAGCCAGCCGGATCCCGAGCCGACGTACGACGAGTTCCACGGCCACGTCGATGATCTCGACTTCGAACTCGACCTCGATGACCCGCTCGAGCCCGACGATGACGAGCACGACCCCTGGCTCCTCCTCGCCGCCGACCACTGGTAGACACCCCACACCCCCGAGGGCGGTCGGGATTGCAGCCTGGCCGTCCTCCTTTATATGTGGGTCGCCCAGGGTTTTCGTCAGTTCGTATTTGAATCGCAGGTCACCAATCCCTGGGAAGTTCGCGCCCCGTGCTGGGCAAGACGGCGGTCGCGCTGCAATCAGCTCGCCCAAATAAAAGGGGCCGGAGGGGACTGACATCCTCCGGCCCGAGCAAGGAGAGCTGATGAAGCAGCAGACCCTGTCGCCGATCAACGTAGCACACGACGAAAACCTTCCCACCCCGGCGCACCGATTCGACGATCAGTCGCCGAACGTTCGACGAAAGCTCGACGAGCAGTCGTCGAGTCCTCGCCGAGCAATCGCGCCCGCGGTCGAGGCGTGGTCATGAGCCGCCCCAGGATCCGCACCCTCAAGCCGGAGATCTGGGACAGCCGCGACTTCCGCGCCCTCGACAATCTCGGCAAGTTGACCTTCATCGCGCTGATCAGCAACGCCGACGACGAAGGCCGGCTCAAGACCAACGCGGCGCACCTCGCCGACCTCTACAGGCTGGGCGAGGCTGATGCGATCCAGGTCGCGCTGGACCAGCTGCAGCGCCAGGACATGGTGACCTGCTACCAGATCGGGCGCGACGACTTCATCCAGGTGACGCACTTCGCCGAGCACCAGTACGTGCAGAAACCGACCCCGTCCACGATCGCGCCACCCCCACTTCCAATAGCTGTACCGGAAACGTCCAGTAGCGCTCCGGAGGGCTCCGGCCGGATCGGATCGGAAGGGATCGTATCGGATCGGATCGGAAGGGATCGGATCGGAAAGACAGATTCCACCGCCAACGGCGCCGGAACTTCTGTCGACGAAAGCTTCCTGGCCTGGAAAGCCATCGGTGAGGCCTTCGACGACGACACCGAACAGGCGTTGATGAAGACTTACGAATGGGTGCTCTGCCGCTCACTGCAGGCTCGGGACCGGAAGTACATCGAAGCGATCGCCGAAGTCTGGCCCTACAGCTACGGCCGCCTGATCGGCCTCGTGGTGAAGAAGGCGATTTCCAAGGCCAAGCCGGGCAAGCCGATCACGAGCCTGCGCTACATCTTCGAGTGCGTCCGCACCGGGGTCGGGAAGGCCCAAGGCGACAGCAGCGCTGAGGTTCGGCCGTGACCCGCGCGCGCCCGCGAGATCACAGCTGGCGAACGAGTCGCTTGATCACGGCGAGGATGGCGAAGGTCGCCGAGCTGTTCTACGCCCGGCTGCCGGAAGACCGGATCTGGGCCGGCACGAATTTGTGGCTGTTGCAACTCGGGCGCCTGCCGATCAGTCGATCGACGCTGCGCCGCGACCTCCGGCGCCTCCAGATCTTGGCCTTCGAAGAACGCATCAAGCAAGACCCCGCAGAGTTCGAGGCGCGGCTTGCCGCCGATGATGAGGCGTTGGCGGCGCTGATCGAAAACACCAGGGCAGCGAGGAGTCAGCCATGAACCAGATCTTGTGCGGCTACGTGTGGGTCGACGGCGATGGCGAAATGTTCCCCTGCACGGAGCTCGCAACCCACGACTTCGTCGGCGAGCTGACCGAGGATGGCGTCACCGAGCCCTGCAGCTTCAGCCTCTGCGATCGCCATGCGGCGGACCAGGCCGAGGACCGGGTGATCAGGCTTTGGCAAGCGGCGCGATCTGGGTAAGCTGCGAGACGGCGCCGCCCATGTTGGACCGGGAGATCCGGTTCACCTTGTCAGGTCGATGCAGGCATGAAACAGGCGACGCCATAACGCTTTTCCACGCTCAGCCGGTGGGCTCCGGTCCGACACACTTAAGTCATGGTTTTCAACTTCTCAGAGGGTCTCTCGGTGGGTGGGTTCAAGCTCGGTGAGGTCTCGTCCGCGATGCAGAAAAGCATCCGCCGCGGGCTCGAGGAAGACGCCCTGTTCTGGGCCTCCGAGCTAGACCTCTCGGGCTACGGCAATTACGCATTCAAGCGGCTGCGCATCATCGCCAGCGAGGATGTCGGACTCGCTGACTCCCAGGTGGCGGTCGAGGTCCGCTGCTTGTACGAGAACTGGCTCGAGGTGCGCAAGGCCAAGCCCGAGGAGCGACTGGATGGCGCGCTGTTCCTGGCCCACGCCGTCTTGCTTCTGAGCCGGGCGCTCAAGTCGCGGATCGTCGACCACGCCCTGATGGTGTTTTGGTTCGGGGGCGAGCGCAAGGGCTGGTCGATCCCCGACTACGCCCTCGACCAGCACACGAGTCGCGGCCGGCGGCTGAAGCGCGGGGTCAAGCACTTCTTCAGCGAGGGCGCGCTGCTCGCCAACCCCGCAGCGCTGCCCGACCACTACGCCAAGCGAGCGCTCGCGTCGGCGATCAAGACCGCGAAGTCCTGAGAAGCCCGTGGCGGGTCCCAGCGTGTCTCTCACCAGGGAGGGCCGTTTCGCGCCTCGCAGGCCCGCTGTAGCCCTCCAGAACGCCCGTTTGCTGTCGATAGCAACAGGTTATCCGCAGCATCTGGCGACGCCCCACCCCATCGCTTTTCCAACCGTCGCCGCCCTGTATACCCCAGGCACACGCCTCCACCGAGCGCTTGACAACGCCTCGCCCGCCTGCTCTACGTCGGTCCGCTGGAGCCTCAAGAATAGCCGCAAAATAATGAGTCCGGTAGTATCACTTAGTAGGTCTGGTGCGCTACCATTAAATCTACCAAAGGGTCCAACCCCGGACCCCCCACTCCAGCCGAGAGGCCGAGAAAAAGGAGTCGTTTCGAAATGGGTTCAGCAACCGCCGTCAAGTCCGCCAAGTCCGACGTCATCGGGTCGACCGTCACCTTCCAGGGTCGCAAGGGCACCGTGCTCAGCCTGGGCGCCGTGGGTGCGCGGTTCCGCGTCAAGCTGTCGAACGGCGACGTCAGGCTCGTCGAGCCGCAGGACCTCGGGAAGGCCGCGATGACGATGGCAGCCGCCCGTGGTTGGAAGGCGGGGCACCGCTACCAGCCCGAGACCCACTCGTGGGTGAAGGCCGGCTCTACGTCCCGCAAGTCCGCCAAGCCGGTCGCCAAGAAGGCCGCCGCCAAGAAAGTCGCCAGCAAGACCGTCGCCAAGGGCGAGAAGCACGCGGGTTCCGATGGCCGCACCCCCGCCTCCGTGTCGAAGGAGGCCGCGCAGGTCGCGTAGTTGCCGTCTCGAGTCGCCGTCCACCAGGGCCCCCGCCGGGGCCCTTTCTGTTTTTGGAGAGACGCTATGCAAGACGCCTCGTACGCCTTCGATCAGGAGCGCATCGCCGAAGCCGACGCCAGCGCCGCCGGTTCTACGTCAGCCGCAGCCGTAGAGGTCGGCGAATCCGTCCGGGTGCTCTGGCCCGAGCGCGGACTCGCCACCCTCGTCGCCCGTGAGGGCAACCTCCTCCGGGTCCTCTGCTCGCCACGCGGCAGGATCGGCCATCCGACCGAGTGGCTGGTTCCGTCCGATCAGGTTCTCTCGCGGGGTCGCCGCTCATGATCACCGCGACCCGAGTCGACGGTGACGAAGCCCGCATTCTCGAGGTCTGGTCGGCGGCCTCGGGCACGACGCCCGGGGTCGATTACCTCGTCGGCATCGTGCGCTGGCGCGGCCACGAGTTCACGATGTGCACCTGCCCGGGCTGGCGGTTCTCGGGCAAGGTCTCGCCCTCGGGGGCGTGGCCGAAAGTCTGGACCAAGACCTGCAGGCACACGGAGGCCGGCCGCCCGGCAGTCCGCCGCAAGAGGGTGGCCGCATGACCGCCCGTTTGTATCTCCGCTCGATCGATGAAGCCGTAGAGCTCGACATCGCGCTGCGCGCCCGCCGCCGGGAAGCCGAGCGCATCGCCCTCGCCCTCAACGACTCGACCGCCCTCGAAGTTCGCGCGGTGCTCGACCAGCTGCTCGCCCGTCTGGCGAACCTCCTGCTCGAGATGAAGCCATGAAGCGCCGCCAGCCGATGATCGTCCTGTACGCCCGGCACTACTGCTCGAAGTGCGACCTCCGGGTATTTCCATACGACTCGTTCGAACGCAAGACGGAGGCGCCCAAGCGTGGCGTCTCCGGCCGTCGGGTGCTCCTGTTCTCGAGCAACTCGCGGCATCGCGAAGACGACCAGTCGCGCACCGCCTGGTGCTGGAACTGCTCGCGCTGGGTCACGACCTACCGCGAGACGATCGACATGATCGAGAAGCGCTACGCCGAGCGCGACGGCGTGGTGATGCGCAAGGCACCCCGGCAACTTTCCCAAAGCCGCCGCAGTGGTGGCTCTACGTCGGGTGCGCGCCGCAACAACATCCTGCCTCTGAAGCGGCGCTCCGCATGATCTGGACAGCTACCGGTCGTATAGCCCAGGTTGACAACCCCGACATACTTTAACCCTCAACTTCCACCCTCAAAAACCACCCCCCGAGGAGGTGAAGCCAGACGACCTGAACCGAGTACTCGTCCACGTCCACCAGGAATTGCCGAGAGGCTGAAAAAGAGAGGGAGACGACATGCAGAAGCTTCGATTCATCGTTCCGTTCCTGGGCCTGGTGGTGGCGGCCTTCGCAGTGGCCTCCATCAGCGCCAGCGCCTCAAGCACCTCGAGCTCGACGAACCTGAATGTCAGCGTTCCGTCCACCATCACGATGACTGGCATCGCGGCCAGCTACACGGCCTCGATCCCAGCGGGCACGACCTTCGACGAGATGGTTGGCCCGGCCGTGATCACGACCAACAACGCCACCGGCTACAGCTTGACCGTCGCATCGAACGGCGACTTCGTTGCCGGTAGCCACAGCTTCCCCGCCGCCAATGACCAGGTCAGCGCTGGTGGCGGAACCCCCGGCTCGCTGAGCACCACGCCCTTCCTGATCGCGCAGTCGGGCGCTGCAGGCACTGACACGCTGCCCTTGCACAACAGCATCACCGTCCCGCCGACCCAGCCAGGCGCGACCTACACGCTGGTCGAGACCTACGTTGCGAGCACCAACTAGCTGGCTCGCTGTCCTAGTGATGGGGGTCGCCTTCGTGGCGGCCCCTCTCACCGTGGCGGCGGCTCAAGACAGCGCAGCGCCCGTCAAGGGGCTGGTACTTGCGCCCGGCCTCCAGATCGCGGCCGTCGACGTCAAGCAGGTCGACTTCCTGCTCGTCAACACCAGCAGCGCGCCGTTCTACGTCACCGCCTCGTCATCCGATGCCTGGCTCGTCCCCGCCGAGAAGAGCTTTACCATCCTGCCCGGTCAGCGGCACTCGACGTCCGCCGCCTTGATCGTTCCGCTCCTCCGCGACGCCGGTGATCACGAGTCCGACGTCACCTTCCTCCAGCCACCCGCCGCCACCGGTCAGCTCCGCGTCAGCTGGGGCCTCGCCGCCCGCGTGATCATTTCCACCGGCGGGGTCGTGGCCCACGATCTGCACCTCTCTGGGCTCACCGTGCCCGCGATCGCGGACAGTTTCGAGCAGCCGACCATCAACCTCACCGCCCGCAACGCCGGCAACGTCCATGAGTTGATCACAGTCGCGCCCTTCGGTCAGATGCTCTTGCTCCGCGGCCAGACCCGCACCGTATCGCTGCTCTGGACACAGCACCCCTGGATCGGCTGGGGTGAGGTGAGCGCTGGCGGCCTGAAGGCCTCGACGTTGTTCCTGCCCTGGAAGCTTCTCGCCGCCCTGTTCGGTCTGTTCTGTGGCTGGCTGCTCTGGCGTCAGCTGCGACCTCGACCCAAGTACGTCGCTCACGTGCGGAGGCGGCGCTGATGGATCCGCTCGAGCTGACTGGAATCGGACTCGTGATCGTGCTGCTCTCTCTCAGCGTGGCCCTGGTGGTGGGCGCGATGTTCCGCCACCAGGTGCCGCGCCTCCTGCCTCGCGCTGCGTATGCGGGTCCTGACCGCCGCCGCGTCCGATTGCTGGAAATCAACTTGCTCGAGGAGGGCTGAATGGACCACTACTTTGTTTTCGACAAGAAGTCCGGCGGTCGGATGTTTCGCAGTCTGCTCAGCGAAGTGCGCTGGCTCAGCGTGCAGCCAGGGCGCTGCAAGTACGTCTGCATCAGCGGCGACTTCTCGCGCAAGCATCTGAAGGCGATCTGCAGTCTCGCCAAGGCGCTCGGCGGTGACTACGACGGCTGGGGGATGGCGATGAACAGCGGCGCGGCGATGAGCCAGCGCGAGCAGGCGAGCTGACGTTGGCGGCTCGACGTCGGCCTGATCGGCGGCAGCGGTATCTGTCCCTGCAGCTGACCGCGAATCACCTCGGCTGGCATGCGATCCCAGCTTGGGACAGCAAGCGAGCGCGCTACGCAATCGTGCTGAGCCGCGACGAAACCATCAGGGGCCGCCGTGAGCCTGTGGGCCAGGAGATGTGGTGCTACTCGCTCAGCCAAGTGGCGGCGTTCTTGCGTTCACCGGTTGCCCGTGAGCCCGATCCCCGCTCTCCCGCTGGGCAGGCGGCTCACGCAGAGGCGCTGGCAATCATCTTGCGCCGCGCCGGCGCCGTGAAAGTGGCCTGAATCGAAGGCTCGGCCTGGGACGCCGCCCAGGGGTTTGAGGAGAGCGCAATGACCGAAGAGATCAGCGTCCGTGGAGTCAAGATCCCGATGGTGCCGGTCCAGCTGTCGCAGCCGAGCATGGGGCCAGGGGTGGGGACCGATTGCTTCCTGTTCATCGACGACGAGGGGCGAGGAGCGCTCGAGATCGAGGGCAAGAAGCTGACCTGGAGCGGCGTCGACGACGGAGTGTCGATGTTCGAAGAGCTGCTCCGCCAGGGGCGTGAGAAGGCGATCGAGACCGCGAGCACGAAGGGACGCAAAGTCCGAGCCTAGTTCGACACCTTCCCCGATATGCGGAGGGCGGCCAGCGCGGCCGTCCTCCTTTTCCATGCTGCCGATAAGACCCCATAATGCTTATCCGGTTTGCTCCGCTAGACGAACGCGCCAGCCTTGATTTCTTGGTAGGTCGTGGGCGGCAATTTGGTTCCGATCCCAAGTAGGGTTTGGAAAGCAGCCATGGGCGTCCGCCGGCGGTTGAATCGGAACACGAACTCGTCGAGATAGGCCTGCAGCTGGCGCTCGGAGACCCCCCGATACGTGCCCTGGAGCCAGGTCTTCAAGTTGCTGATCACGCGGTGGGCGCGAGGCAGGACTTCGAGGCCATCCTCGCCGAGCCGCCGCCCAGCTCGGAGGCTCTTGAGCTGATGGTCGTAGCCGAGGGTGCCCAGTCTTTTGAAG
>JBIOJB010000111.1:0-9102 GCA_044450465.1 Candidatus Dormibacterales bacterium
CGCGGCCGGATTAAATCCGGCCGCCCCCGCAACGCTGGTATTAGGGGAGAAGGGGACCGCTAGCCTGCGCGGAAGGTCAGGACCCCATTGCTGCATTCGTAGTGGTACGGCCCGCTCACCAGCCCTGATCCACTTCCGGCCGCGACGCCGCTTGCCGGGCAGATGATCACCCGCTGGGTCACATCGATCCCCGCCACGAGCACGACGACCCCCGCGACCGCGGCCAGTGCGCCCAGGGCCGCCGGCGGCCTCCATCGCGGCCGCGGCACCGAGCGAACCGTGCCGATGATGGCGAGAGCGGCGGCAGCCAGCAAGGGCAGCCCGATCGAGAAGGCCGCCAGCGTGCCCAACAAGAGAAGCCCGCCGGCGGGCGCGCCGCGAAGGAGCGGGCGCGCTACGACCACGCGTGGGTGGGACGAAAGCGAGGCCGCCAAGAGGGCCGCCATCAACAGCATGTACGCGGCGATGAAGCCAACGCTGACCGTGTCCACCGACGGACGCTCTTGCTGGCTGAATATGAGAGCGAGGTACAGCGCGTCGGTCAAAAGGAGGATCGCGATCGCCACGCTCATCATTACGGAGGTCGCTCGCGACTCCATCTGGCGAACTGTAGTCCGGTCCGTCGTCGGGCCTACGTACACTTACAAGCGTGACGGAGTTCAGCCCCGGGCTGGAAGGCGTGGTCGCCGCTGAAACCGCCGTCAGCGAAGTGGACGGCGCCAACGGAAGGCTGATCTATCGGGGCGGGTACCTCATCGAGGATCTCTCACCCGTCGTCAGCTTTGAAGAGACCGCTTACCTCCTGTGGCACGGAGAGCTGCCCGATCAGACCCAGCTCGACGCCTTGCGCAAGCAGATGGCGGCAGGTCGCCTTCTCAATTCCGCCGCGCGCGGAGCCCTGCTCGCGCTCGATCCGGCAACCGACCCGATGGATGTGCTGCGCACCGCGGTTTCCGCTCAAGGGGCCGCCAAGACACTCAACAAGCCGAGCCTCGACGAGGCGGTGGCGCTCACCGCCATTTTCCCGACGATTGTGGGGGCGACCCACCGGCGCCGAGCGGGCAAGGAGATCATCGAACCCCGCGAGGACCTGGACCATGCCGCCAACCTGCTTTGGATGATGGATGGCGTCGAGCCCTCTGCCGACCGCGCCGGCTGGGTGGGACAGTACCTGGTCCTGCTCGCGGATCACGGGCTCAACGCCTCCACCTTCGCCGCCCGCGTCGTGGCCTCTACGGGCAGCGACCTGACCTCGGCCGTCGTCGGCGCCATCGCCGCGCTGAAAGGGCCGGCCCATGGTGGCGCGACGTTTGCCGCCCGCACGATGCTCGACAAGATCGGCTCGGCGGCCAACGCAGAGAAATGGCTGACCGAAGCCCACGCCCGCCACGAGCGGTTCTCAGGTTTCGGGCACCGCGTGTACAGGACATACGACCCCCGGGCCAAGATCCTTCGTGAGCTGGCGAAGACGGCGGCGCCGGAGCTGCACAGGACCGCCGCCCGCACGGAGGAGCTCGCCCTGACGATCCTGCACGAGGCCCACCCGGAGCGCCCGAACGCCACGAACGTCGACTTCTGGGCCTCTGTGGTGCTGACCGGCGCGCGTATCCCGAAGGAGATGTTCACCTGCCTCTTCGCGACCTCGCGCGTGGCCGGTTGGACGGCTCACGTGCTCGAGGCGCTGTCGGACCTCAGGATCATCCGGCCCGCGTCGAAGTGGATCGGGCCCGAGCCCGGCCGTAAGCCGATTCAGCTGGCGAGACGGTGACGAGCTCGTACGTTCCCGGCCTCGAGGGCATCATCGCGGCCCAAACGGCGATTTCGATGGTGGACGGAGCCAACGGCCGGCTCGTGTATCGCGGCTACGTCATTGCGGACCTCGCGGAGCAGATGTCGTTCGAAGAGGTCGCGTATCTGCTCTGGAACGGCCGGCTGCCGACGCATGCGGAGCTCGACGCCCTGACCATCGAGATGGCCAGGTCTCGTGCGCTGACGCCAGCCGCAGCCGCCACCCTCAACGCCCTTCCCACTGACACAGACCCCATGGATGTCCTTCGCAGCGTTGTCTCGGTCCAGGGTGTGGAGCACCGGCTGTCCAAACCAAGCATCTCTCTCGCCGTTCACGCGACGGCTTCGTTTCCAACGATCCTGGCCGGCTTCCACCGCCGCCAGCTCGGCCTCGACCCCATCAAACCTCGCGCGGACCTCACCCATGCGGCCAACTACCTCTACATGCTCAACGGCAAGGAATCGGCCACGGAGCTCGTCCGGGCGTTGGACACCTACCTTGTACTGCTCGCCGACCACGGCATGAACGCGTCGACCTTCACCGCGCGGGTCATTGCCTCCACCGAATCCGACCTTGCCTCCTGTCTCGTCGGCGCCATCGGCGCGCTCAAAGGCCCGGCGCACGGAGGAGCGCCGTCCGCAGTCATGGACCAGCTCGAGCAGATCGGCACACCGGAGAATGCAGAGCCGTGGCTGCGCGCGGCGCGAAAGGACAAGGTGCGGTTCATGGGATTCGGTCACCGGATCTATCGCACCTACGACCCGCGGGCGACGATCCTCAAGGAGATGTGCCGCCGCATGAACCCGAACTTCTACGACCTCGCGTCCAAGGTCGAGGAGAATGCGCTCGCGATCCTGCACGAGGAGCATCCCGAGCGTCCTCAGGCGACCAACGTGGAGTTCTACTCGGCCGGCGTGCTGCAGGCGATCGGCCTGCCAAAGGAGTACTTCCCGCCCACCTTCGCCGTCGCCCGCGCAGCTGGCTGGACGGCTCACGTGTTGGAGCAGGCGGCGCACAACCGGCTGATCCGGCCTCAGTCCGAGTACGTCGGGCCCGAGCCACACCAGCCGGTCCCGCTCGCCGAGCGCGGCTAGCGTTCGGCCTTCCTACAGTCCACTAGGTGCGGCTGGACGCGCAGGCCCTCCGCAACCTGGGCGGCGTGGGGCTCGCCTGGTTTCTCGTCATCGTCATCGGCCTAACCGGTTGGTTTGTCGTCGTCGTTCCTCTGCGCGCTGACATCCTCGACAACGATCTGACGCTCGTATACATCGGGGTCCGCATCGGCCTGGAGCATGGATGGAGCCACATCTACTCTCTGGATCTGCAGCATCAGCTCTTCACTCAGCTGCGACCCACGGCCGCTTTCAACGACGGTGAGCGGTTCGTATCACCTCCGCCGCTCGCCTGGCTCGTGCTTCCGCTCTCCATATTTGGAGCGGCGGGCGCTGTCTATCTCTTTCTGGCGGGGTCGCTGGTGGCGCTCGCGGCCGCCTGGTGGATCGCAGCGCCCGGAGCGGGATGGCAGCGCTCGCTGTGGCTCGCCGGTGCCCTTGCCTGGTATCCAGTGCTGTACAGCCTGGCCTACGCCCAGCCGGACCTGCTCGTGCTTTTCGTGGTCGCGGCCAGCTGGAGGTTGGCGGTGGCCGGCAGGGCCTATCTGGCCGGCGCGGTGCTCGGGCTGTCAGTCGTCAAGCCGCAGCTCACCCTGGTGCTTCCGTTCGTACTTCTGGCGGCCGGTCGCTGGAGGATCGCCGCCGGCTGGGCCGCCGGCGCCGGGTTGCTCGCCCTTGTGTCGCTGGCGATGATCGGAACCGCCGGCGTGTCGGATTATCAGAGCCTCTTGCGCGAGGCACAGGGAGTCACCAACAACCGCTATTTCACCCTTGCCTACATCGTCGGCCCGGGATGGCTGAGCTATGCCGCTCAGCTCCTCATCACCCTGATCGGTGTGACCGCCGCCTACCTGCGGCGGCACGCCGACACCGGCCGCCTGTACGCGCTCGGCATCGTCACGACCGCGCTGGGTGCCACTTACTGGCACCTTCAGGACTTCTCGATCCTGGTGCTCGCCGCCTGGCTCTTCTGGCGGGACAACCCGCCGGCATGGCAGCGGTGGTGCCTTGCGATAGTCGTGATCGGCGGCGAGCTGGCGTGGCCTCTCAAACCGCTGCCGGTCCTGTTCGGGGTGGCCCTGTGGCTCGCTTTCCTGATCTCGGACCGGCGCCCCGCCGGCGCCACAAGCACGGTCGCCGCCGCGACGTGACAGCATCCGGCGTCCGGATTCCACATGCCAGGCTGATCATGGCCGCGGCGGCGATCGTCGCCTCCGCCGCCATCCTCTGGCTGTCGCGAGGCTACACGTTCTACTTCGACGAGTGGAGCTTCATCCTCACCGCGCCGGATTGGACCGCGGTGACCTACCTCCAGCCGCACAACGAGCACCCGTCGATCCTGTTCCGCCTGGTCTACGCCGCGCTGCTCGACACCGTCGGACTGCGCAGCTACCTCCCCTACATGGCCGTGCTGCTGCTCCTGCACTCGATCAACGTGGTGCTGCTTTTCGAGCTCGTTCGGCGCCGAGCGGGCGACCTCATCGGGGTCTTTGCGGCCGCCATGCTCCTTGTGCTGGGCGCGGGGTGGGAGGACATCCTGTGGGCCTTCCAGATCGCCTGGCTCGCGTCGGTCGCGCTCGGCCTGGCCATGTTCATAGTCCTGCAGCCGTCCCGAACCCCACGCCGTCTGGCGCTGGCGGCAGGCCTTGTCACGGGTAGCCTGATGTTTTCCGGGATCGGCCTCGCCTTCGCGGCCGGCGCGGCGGTGACTTTGTTCGCTCAGCGCGGCCGCCGGCAGGACGTGTTGTGGCTGGCTCCGGTCGCGGTCGCCCTGGCCGCGTGGTACGTGGCCTTTGGTCGCGACGCCACGCCCCCCAATCCACCGCCGAGCGCAGCCAACATCGTTCAGCTGCCGGTCTATGCCCTCTGGGGGCTGGGCGCCGCCGCTTCAGGATTGGCCGGGCTGACCGGTGACGCCGCTCCACTTTTTCTGGCCGCCGCCGCCGGGGCGCTCGGCTGGACCTGGTGGCGCCATCACCCGGACCCCACCGCGCTGGGAACCGCGGCCGGGCTCGTCAGCTTCTTCCTGGTCACAGGGCTGGCACGCGCCCAGTTCGGCTATCACCAGGCCGCTTCGGGGCGCTACGTCTATGTGGCCGCTGTGTTCTGGCTCATCCTCCTCGCCGATGCCGCGCGGGGCCTGCCGTGGAGAGGTACGTGGCGGCCGGCGCTGGTGGCATGTGTCTTTCTCGCTTGCTTCAACAGCGGCGTCCTGCTGTTCACGTATGCGGTGGCGAAAGACGCGCAGATGCAGCGCGAAGGCGCCGACCTGTACGCGCTCAGAACCGCGCGCCACGACCCGTGCCTGGACCCGAACGGGGCCGTGGATCCCCTCGTCATGCCGCTGGTCACAAGCCCGGCCATCTACTACCGCGCGATCGATCTCTACGGCGACCCGGCTCTCGACCAGCCGCTCGTCGACCATGCGAGATTCGCCGTCGCCCGCGCCAACCTGGTCAAGCCCGTCTGTTGAGCGCCTCTCCCTACACTTAGGGTGATGCCAGGCTTCGACTTCGACGTGGCGATTCTCGGCGGCGGGATGGGCGGCTACCCGGCCGCGATTCGCGCGTCGCAGCTCGGATTGAAGGTGGCCCTGGTCGAGTCGGACAAGCTCGGCGGCACGTGCCTTCATGTCGGCTGCATACCGACCAAAGCGCTGCTCGAGTCGTCTGAGCTGTATCACCGCGTGGCTGCCCGTGGACCCGAGTTCGGCGTGACCGCGGAGAAGGTCCAGTACGACTACGGTCGCATTGCCGCCCGGCGCGACGCCGTCGTCGCGCAGCTGTACAAGGGCGTGCAGTACCTCATGAAGAAGAACAAGATCGAGCTGGTCGAGGGTCGCGGGCGGATCCGCGATCGCAACACACTTGAGGCGGGGGCCAAGCAGGTGAAGGCACAGCACCTGGTCGTGGCCACCGGCTCCACCGTGAAGTCGCTGCCGGGACTTGAGTTCGACGGGCACTTCATCATCTCGTCCGACCACGCCACACTCGCCACGAGCGTGCCTGAGTCCATCTGCATCATCGGCGGGGGAGCGGTTGGAGTCGAGTTCGCCACGCTCTACAACCAGCTCGGGGTCAAGGTCACGCTGCTGGAAGCCCTGGACCGGCTGGTGCCGCTCGAGGACGAGGACGTGTCGAAAGAGATGCTGAGCGCGTTCAAGAAGGCCGGCATCGACTGCCGGCCCTCGGTCAAGGTCAAGGGCGCCAAGAAAGCACGCGATGGAGTGAGCGTCGACACCGACCAGGGCGAGGTCTGGGCGCGACAGCTTCTGGTCGCGGTCGGCCGCTCACCGCGCTCGAAGGACATCGGACTGGAGCAGGCCGGCGTCGCGACCCATCCCAACGGGTTCGTGAAGGTGGATGAGTGGCTTAGGACCTCGGTGGAATCGATCCACGCGATCGGTGACGTGGTGGGCGGCTATCTGCTTGCGCACGCGGCGGCCCACGAAGGGATGACGGCGGTCGAGGACATCGCCGGCCGGCGCGTCATGCCGATGGAGCAGGACCTGGTCACCCGCTGCACCTATTCTCACCCCCAGATCGCGTCCGTCGGCCTGACCGAGAAACAGGCCAGAGAGAAGGGCCACGAGGTGAAGATCGGACGCTTTCCATTCACCGCCCTGGGCCGCGCGATCATCCATGGGGAGACTGCCGGCTTCGTCAAGATCGTCGCCGACGGCAAGACCGGGCAGATGCTCGGCGCTCACATCGTCGGTCCGAGCGCGACCGAGCTCATCGCGGAGCCGGCCCTGGCGCAGCTGTTCCAGGGCGACGCCTGGGAGGTCGGGCGCAATATCCACCCGCATCCGACGCTTAGCGAAGCTGTGATGGAGGCCGCGCTGGCCGTGGACGGCCAGGCCATCCACATCTAGAGGAGCGCATGTCACAGACGGTCAAGACCAAGGGTCCGGCCTTCGATCCTGAATGGCGCTTTCAAGAGCCGGTCGCGTGGCGCGACACGGACCTGGATGAGAAGACCCTGAAGGCCTGGTTCAACTACATGCTTCTGGGCCGCCAGATCGACTACCGCTTCCAGGTCCTCAACCGCCAGGGCCGTGCACCATTCATCATCTCGTGCGCCGGGCACGAGGCCGCGCAGATCGGAGTCGGCTGGCCGCTGAAGCCGAAGTACGACTGGATCTCGCCGTACTACCGCGACGTGGTCCTGAGCATGCGCATGGGAATGTCGGCCCTCGACCTCATGCTCTCGGTGCTGGCGAAGGCCGCGGATCCGGCCTCCGGCGGCAAGCAGACGCCGGGCCACTTCTCGGACACGCGCCTCAACATCATCTCGGGCGGGTCGCCAGTTTCGACGCAGATGGTCCACGGTGCCGGCACCGCCTACGCCCTGAAGATGGACGGCACCGACAAGGTCGTCATGACGTGCTACGGCGAAGGCGCGGGTTCGGAGGGCGACGCGCACGAAGCTTTCAACTTCGCGGCCATCTACCGGCTGCCGGAGATCTTCGTCTGCCAGAACAACGGGTTCGCCATATCGACCCCCTTCCGCAAGGAGTACGCCACCGAGTACGCGGCGCAGCGCGCCGCCGGCTACGGGTTTCCAGGCGTCACGGTCGACGGCCGAGACCCGGTCAGCTGCTATGTCGTGTCCAGAGAGGCGGTCTCGCGCGCACGCGCCGGTCAGGGCCCGACTCTGATCGAGTGCCTGGTCGACCGGCTCGGCGCCCACTCCTCAGAGGACGACCAGCGGCGCTACCGCTCGCAGGAGGAGATCGACCAGCTGGCGCAGAACGACTGTCTCGAGAGGTTCAAGAAGCGGCTGCTCGAGGAAGGCGTGCTCTCAGCCAAAGAGGTCGGCGAGTACGAGGAGCGCGTCAAAGAGGAGGTCACCAAAGCGACCAAGGAGGGCATGGAATCGCCCGACCCTCCCGCCGAGAACGCCCTCACCAACGTCTACTCGACAAGCGTGCCCGTCGCGATCGAGGCACCTGCCGGCGGCGAGACGGTGGACATGAACAGTGTGGCCGCGCTCCGCTCGGCGCTGAGCGAGGAGATGGAACGCGACGCGCGGGTGATGGTGCTCGGTGAGGATGTCGGCGCCAAGGGCGGCGTCTTCCTCGTCACCGATGGGCTGCGGAGCCGCTTCGGCGACGAACGTGTCATCGACACGCCACTTGCCGAATCGTCGATCGCCGGCGTCGCCCTGGGCCTCGCTCTCGCGGGCAAGCGCCCGGTGGCCGAGATGCAGTTCACCGACTTCGCCCACATGGCCTTCAACCAGATCACCAACGAGATCGCCAAGTTTCGGTACCGAAGTGACGGCGATTGGGGTGTGCCGATTGTGGTGCGGGCGCCGATGGGCGGCCACGCGCACGGCGCGCTCTACCACTCGCAGTCAATCGAGGCGCGGTTCGCGACGCCAGGCTTGAAGATCGTGATCCCGTCTGGACCCTACGAGGCCAAGGGGCTGCTCCTCGCCGCCATCCGAGACCCAGACCCGGTGCTCTTTTTCGAGCACAAGCGCCTCTATCGGATGTTCAAGGAGGCGGTGCCCAAGGCCGAGTACCTCATCCCGTTGCAGACCGCACGCACCGCACGAGCGGGCAGCGACATCTCGGTCTTCTGTTACGGGCTGATGGTCCATTACGCGTCGGAGGCTGCACGACAGCTGGAGGCCGACGGCGCCAGCGTCGAGATCATCGACCTGCGGACCGTGTACCCGCTGGACAAGGAAGCGATCATCGCGTCCGCCAGGAAGACCGGGAAGTGCCTCGTCCTCTACGAAGACAACTTCAGCGTTTCCATTGGCTCTGAGATCTCCGCCTTGATCGCGGACGAGGCCTGGAGCTGGCTCGATGCGCCGGTCAAGCGGCTGGGCGGCCTCGATGTGCCGTCTATGCCTTACGCCTCGGCGATGGAAGAGTTCTTCATGCCCAACCCCGAGAAGATCACCAAGGCCCTCCGCGACCTGGCGGCCTACTAAGAGAAATCAGATGGGAACGATTACCCGCGTAGTCATGCCGCAGCTTGGTGAATCAGTCCACGAGGGCACCATCTCGCGGTGGCTGGTCAAGCCTGGGGACCGGGTCGTCGAGTTCGAGCCGATGCTGGAAGTCGACACGGACAAGGTGAGCGCCGAGGTGCCCGCCCCGGTTTCGGGGGTGCTGCGTGAGATCCTCGCCCGAGAGGGCCAGACGGTGCAGGCAGGCGCCGAGATCGCCGTGGTCGAGCTCACGAC
>JBIOJB010000112.1:0-8986 GCA_044450465.1 Candidatus Dormibacterales bacterium
CCTGGTACCCTCCGTGTCCAGCACAAAAGATGTGGGACACGGTCAGGGTGGCGCGGGGAGGGGGCACTGACTCTCCGCCGGGTCGGAGCAGTCAGGGTGGTCGCCGGTCTCACCGGGACACACTCTCGGGGGTGAGGGCGCGGAGCGCTGGAGCCCTTTCTTTTGCCGCTGCTCCAAGGTACGCCGGAAGCGGTACGACTCGGTCCCCGTCTCGATGATGTGCGCCCGGTCCGTCAGGCGGTCGAGCAGCGCCTGGCAGAGCCGGGCGTTGGGGAACACCGTCGTCCACTCGGAGAAGGGGAGGTTGGTCGTGGCGATCACCGCGGCCTTCTCCGCCCGCTCCGCGATGAGCTGGAAGAGCAGCTCGGCGCCCACCTCGGCCAAGGCCACATAGCCCAGCTCGTCGATGACCACGAGGTCGCAGTGGGCCCAGCGGTTCGTCACCCGGGTGAGCTGGTGATGGTGCTGGGCTTCCACCAGGTCGTTCACGAGCGCCGCCGCCGTGGTGAAGCGCACCCGGTGCCGCTGCCGGCAGGCCGCGACCGCGGCGCTACTCTCCCTCCGCAGCCGCGACTTTCCTTGACCGTCGACGCGCCTCAAGCCGGATCCATGCCCAAGGACTTGAGCACGGCGGCACCCGTCGGACCGGTAATGAACTGGATCAGCGCGTTGGCCGCCGCCGCATCCTGGCTCGTGGGCCCAAGGCCGGCCGAGAAGACGATCACGTAGTTCAAATCTCCCGGGAGGGGGCCGACCAACTGGGCGCCCGCAACGGGAACGATTTCCGAGCCCATGCCGACGCCCAGTTCGGCTTCACCCTTGGCGACGACCTCGGCGGCCTGGGCGCCCGGCACCAGGATGGTCTTCGATTTCATCTGATCGACGATGCCGAGGCGCTCCAGAACCTTCGCGAAATAGACGCCGCTCGCGCCACCTTTCGCCGGGTCGGCATAGACGATCGACTTGCCGGCGAGGAGCGTGCGCTTCAAGGCGTCGGTCGTACTGATGTCGGGCTTCGGCGCCCCGGCGCGCACCGCGATCGCCACGGCCGAGCTCGCCACGTTGACGATACTGCCGGAGGCCACCTTGCCCTGGGTCTGGAGATCGTCCAGAGCCGCGCGCGACAGGAGCATCACGTCCGCGGTTTCGCCGTCCTGGATCCGCTTCTTCAGTTCCGCGATCAGGCCGTAGACGATCGTCAGCTTGTTGCCGGTGGCGCTCTCGAATTTTGGCTTGAGATCGTCGAGCGGGGCATTCAGCGCGACGGTGCTCATCACCTTGATCTCGGCGGCAAGCGCGACGGGCGTGGCGGTCCACAGCGACAGCAGGAATGAGCAGATGGCCGCCGCGATGGCGGCACGGCGCACGACGTGTCTTCCGATCATGGCTCTTTCCTCCCCCCTTGGCATGTCCCTCATGCGTCCGAGGGATGCGTGACGTTGGCCCTCTCGCGTGGCCCGCGGGAGCAGTTCTCGCGGCACGACGCCAATCCAGTCCGAACTGGCAGGCAAACCTCGCTGTACCTGGCTCTGACCAAATCTCCCTGGGATTCGAGCCGGTCTGCCGTGACCAGCCCTGGAAGGTGATCGGCACCGGTTAGGGTACTGGGAGGCGCGGACCCAGAACGCCGCGCTCCAGCGGGTGGCCTGAAGGGCAGCGCTGAGCGTGGTCACGCTTGCCTCAGTGCAGGCTGCCGGCGATCTGTCGAATCTCTGCCGGCGTGTGCTCGCCTCCGAGCGGCGTACCCGGTACCAGATGCCTGCCCATGGCCAACCCGCCGACGAGAACGGGCTCGAACCCGATCTCACGAATGAGGCTCTGAGCAACCGCGATCGCCTTCGGATCGTCGCCCGCGATCGGCACCCCGACCGGCTCACCTGCGCGATGGGCAAGCTCGGTCAGCTTGCCCGAGCCGATCGCATTGAACGCGCGGACGATGTGCGCGCCCGGCAGGAGTTTCGCGGTCACCAGCCCCGCTCCCCCCTGCTCGCCGACCGATTTGACGAAGTCCTCGCCATCGCGCCGCGCGATCGGATTGCTCACATCGATCACCAGCACCTTCTTGGCGAGGGCGCCCGCATGCGCCTTGCCGATCTGCTCCATCGCCGCGTAGGGGACGGCGATCACCACGACATCGCCGAAGGCGATTGCCTCCTCGACCGTGCCGGCCTGCGCGAGCGGCCCGAGGCCGGCGACGAGACTCTTCAAGTCCTCGGGATGGCGCGACGAGAATGTCACCGGGTGGCCGGCTTTGACGAAGAGCGTGCCGAGCGCGCCGCCCTCTCGTCCGGCGCCGACGATGCCAATCTTCAACGGGGAGCCAGTCGCCTGCGCCTCGGCCAAGCCGGCCTGAGCCAGCGTGACGGCGGCGGCAACGGCCAGCACCATTTTGAATACTGTGTGCCTTATCGTTTTCATGATTCTGTTCTCCTGTGATGTCTGGTGTTTCGGCCGTGTATGCGTAGGCCGATCCTGGCGGACCGGCCCGCGGGGTTCACGAGCGAAACGCATGGTCCATTGCTCGAACGCGAGCACGCGCTTCCAGTCCCTCTTCATGCTGTTGACGGTTCAGCCCTGCTTCCTCGCCTCTGCTAGCAGCGCCAGGACGCGACTCAGCCCGATCCCGAGCACGTAATCCGTTGCATCCCACGTATCCTTGCGCTTTCCAAAATAACGAGGGGCAAGCGTCGCCATCATCAGCACCCGCGACTCAACTGGTGACATCTGGCGCCCCCTCATCTGGGCGTTGATACAAATAACGCCGACCCTCATACGAGAATCGGCGCTCATCTGCTCAGGGCTCCCTCCACGAGAACGGGGACCGATGATCGGGGTCCGGAGAACCGGGCGCATGTGGGCGCGTCCGATCTTCAGGCCCTTCCGCTTTCCGAGGGGGATTGTAGGTTGTGGGTGACCTATATCAAATGGCAGGAC
The DNA here is from genome assembly GCA_044450465.1 of Candidatus Dormibacterales bacterium. Taxonomy (GTDB): domain Bacteria; phylum Chloroflexota; class Dormibacteria; order Dormibacterales; family Dormibacteraceae; genus JBIOJB01. The sequence continues at coordinate 2,935 of JBIOJB010000112.1, forward strand.
AGGACGCAAGAGGTGAGTCGGCTAGAGTGCTTCCTGTTCGGTATTCCGCACGATCCGGTATAACCTTGCCGGGCCTGTAGGACCAGAGTACGCTTCTTTAGAGAGCTTCCATGGCTGAGTTCATTGACCCACGCGCCCAGCCGCAGCCGGGTGGCCGCATGTCGGTCTCGGGGCTGGCGGGACTTCCAGTCAAGTTGAGGGCCTCCATCGCTTGTGCCGCCTAGCCTTGCACTGCCCCCGCGATCAGAGCTAGAGTAGACCGCCGTGCGAAACTCGCCCTGAACTTCTGACGGTGCATGGACATTGAACCTGACGGGAGCGGTCCGCGTCACTGCGACATCAGCCTGCGACCCCCCGGGACGACAGCGCACTCCCGGAACGGGTGCGGCCAATCGGACGCGATGAGGAGACACACATGAGGACACTTCGGGGCATGGTCATGGGCTTGGCCTTCGTCGCCCTGTTGGGGATCGCGCCAGCGCATGCCGCAGAGGCGTATCTCGGCGCGAAGGACCAGGTGAATCTGCTCGAATTACTGGCACCTCCGCCCGGGCCGCGGGACCCCGGGACGCGGCGGGACCTCGCCGAACTGCGGCAGCTCCAGCAGAGCCGCGGGCCCGCCCGGGTGGCCGTGGCCCAAGCGGATGTCGAGGAGACAGTCTTCCGGCTCACCCGGGTGTTCCCAAAGCCGCTGACGGCCGCCCAGGTGCCCAAGACGGCGGCATTGTTTCACCACCTGGCCGTGACCGCGGGGGGCGTCACGGCGCCGGCCAAACAGGGCTTCGCCCGCCCGCGGCCCTACACCGTCGCGCGCGACCTCCATCCCGTCTGCCCCTTGGCGGCCAACCCGTCCTACCCGTCCGGGCATGCGACCGTCGGGTATTACATGGGGGTCATCCTGGCGGCCATGGTCCCGGAGCAGCGGGCGGCGATTTTTGCGCGCACGCAAGAGTTCGCGGAGAGCCGGCTCATCTGTGGGGTCCACTACCGGAGCGACATCGAGGCGGGCCGCATCGCGGGCACGGTGCTGGCCGCGCTGGCGATGACCGATCCGTCGTTCACGGCAGCCTTCGCCGCCGCGAAAGCGGAGCTCCGCGCGGCGTTAGGGCTGTGAGCCCTGCCCGCTGGGGGCCTTCGCGAGGGCGAGGGCGAAGGTGATCAGCCCGGGGATGAAAATGCCTGCCGCGGTTGTCCACCGCGGCAGGCTGGGGGAGCGGGTCGACCGTCGTGCCCTTCCATTGCCTGCCAGTGGCGGATCGGATGGGTCGCTCCATCGGCATCAGAGTCGCTGGGAGTCGGTCCTCCGACCCTTCGCCGCCAATTCGTATCCCGGTCGGCATCGAGCCCAGATCCCCGGGGCGGATGCCCTCGCTCCATGCGCTACACGGCTGCGGGTACCGTGAGTCTCCAACCTCGGCCGGCGGGAGAGGTGATCCACTCTTCCATTAGGGGACCGTTCCCCCGGCACCAATCCTCATAATGCAGGCACTGCCTGCTCGTCGGGGGCCGAGAACCTCCCTCAAATCCTAAACAGCGGGTACGCGCCTAAGAACCGAACAGTTGTTTGCGAGTCGAGACCACTCCAGACCGCGTCATAAACGACCGGTCGCGGACAAAGAACCGTTCGCTTGTTTACGCCTGCCGCGGCCGGGCCGCCTACGCGCAGCGCCATTTGCCGGCCCTCAAGGCTGCTTTGGCCTACCTGGAGCGGGAGGTCCGCTGGCTGGAGAACCTGCTCCCCGGCGGGACGCGGCGGCGGAGAGGACGGGCCGGGGCTGAGCCGGGCCGTGGGCGAGGATCTCCTTCACCAGGCGCCGGAAGGGCTTCGGCTCGTGCGGGATCGTGCGCAGCTCGGGGGTGCTCGCTCCGGGTGGCAGCCAGACAGCGGTGATGGAATCTTGGTGCATGTCAAACGCGACGTGTGTGATATGCTCTCTCATGGCCGGCTCCTCCGTGTGCGGCTCTAGCCGCTCTAGGGTTGGGTGGCTAACCCGCGCTATACCACGCAGGCAACCGGCCATTCCATAATAACTATCGGATACCCGGTGGTCACGTGCACGATTCCCGGGACCGCACAAGTCAAGTACGTCGCCGATGATCTCGGCGCAGCACGCGGTCGATTGCCGAACGCGGAGATGAGGGCGCGAATGGAACGGCTGATCGACAGCGTGTAGGAGAGCCTGAGCCCTGATCCCCTATCCCTGATCCCTGAGTTCCGCGTCCACAAGGATTGCCGTCCATGACCCGATCCCACGCGTCGCCGCTCGCCCGGCTCTTCACGTCCGCCGCCGTCATCGAACCCTACGAGATGAAGGCGGTGATCCTGTCGTTCATCTATTTCGCCTTCTTGATGGGCAGCTACTTCGTCCTGCGGCCGGTGCGGGATGCCATGGGCACCGTCTACGGCGTCAGCCATCTACAGGAGCTGTTCACCGGCACGTTCGTGGTCAGCTTCCTGTTCGCGCCGGTGTACGCCGGGCTTGCCTCGCGGGTCAAACTGTCCAACTTCCTTCCGTGGGTCTATGGCTTCATCGCTCTCACGATGCTCGTCTTCTACGCGCTGTTCGCGCGCGTGGCGCACGACCGGTGGGTGGCCGCCGCCTTCTACGTGTGGGTCAGCACCTTCAACATTCTGACGATCTCGGTCTTCTGGAGCCTCATGGCCGATACGTTTTCGCGCACACAGGCGAAGCGGCTGTTCGGCGTCGTCGCGGCGGGAGGCACACTCGGCACCGTGGCGGGCCCGGCGATCACGACGCTCTTCGTGAACCTGGTGGGGACGAACACGCTGCTCTTGATTTCTGCGGGCGGCTTCGTCGTAACGGCGTGGCTGGTTCGCCTGCTCGAAAGAGAAAAACAGAAGCTTCGCGCGATGGGCGATGCGCAGGAGACGACGCTCGATCGCAAGCTGGCGGGGAATCCGTTCGACGGATTCAGCCTGCTGTTCAAATCGCGGTATCTGCTGCTGCTCTCGCTGTTCATTCTCCTGATGACCTGGATCTCCACGATCGTATATTTCCAGTTGGGAGACTTGATTTCGAAAGCGTTCGCCAGCCGCGAGGCGCGCACGCAGGCCTATGCGGTCATCGACCTCATCGTGAACGGCGCCGCCTTTTTCATCCAGTTGTTCGGAACGGGTCGGATCATCCGCCGTTATGGGGTGACCACGGGCCTGTTGCTGAATCCGGTCATCATGGTCATTGCGTTCCTGTCCATCGCGTTCTCACCCGTGCTGATGGTGCTCGCGTCGATGCAGGTGTTCCGTCGCGTGGCCGAATACGCAGTCGCGAAGCCGACACGCGAGATGCTGTTCACGGTCGTCGATCAGAAAAGCAAATACAAGGCGAAGAACGTCATCGACACGGTCATCTACCGGTTCGGTGACGTCAGCTCGGCATGGTTCAGCGCGGCCGTGCTGCCCTACGGCGTGGCCGGGCTTGCCATCTTCGGCATCGTCGTCTCAGCGATCTGGTTCCCGATCGCCCTGATGCTGGGCAGACAATACGAACACGTCCGCAGCGGAGAGATCGTGGGCAACGTGGCGACGGAGGAGCGCCAGCGGCACGGCGGAAGCCTTGCGCCTTAGGTCCTGAGCCCTGAGCCCGATTAGTATCTCAGCTTCGGATTCACCACCGACAGCATCTTCTCACCCGCCACGTACCGGCGGACGTTCTCCTTCACCACCACTCCCATTCGCTCCCGCGGGACGTTGGCGCGGGTCGCGACGTGGGGCGTGATGATGACGTTGGGTGCGCTGAAGAGCGGATGGCCGGCCGATCGTGGCCAAGGTCCTGGCGGATGCCTGGCCGCGGATCTGGTGGGTCCGCTTCCGGTCGCTGCTGACCTGATGGAAGCTGTACCCAGACCAGGGGTGCCCCGAGATCGTCAAACCTGGGGCAAGCTAGACGGTCCAGTTTCGGTCCCTGGGTCCGGAAGGGCGCGGTTCGGAGAAAATGGGGGTCCCTGAGGTTCTGGGAGCCTGGAGGCACATAACGAGTCCGCGTTCGGTCAAACATCTGTCGCGCGCTGAGGCGTCTACGAATAAACTGTGCTTTCTCCGACGCTTGGACGACTAATCTCTCCCGTAAATTGAGACATCCCGGTCGTCGTATTTGGGGTCCGGGTGGTCTTGTGTCTCTGGAGGCCTGGAGGATGTCGATGGATCGATCACGTGTGAAGGGTGGATGGTGCGCGCTCGCGACCGCGATCGTGGTTGTCGTGTCGGGCGCGATCGGGTTGGTGCAAGCGGCAAAACCGGCAGCGACGTCGGAAAACGCTGTGCTGTCGGACCTTCGACTCATTGAGTCGAACACGCCGGTACGCCAGGTTCCTGGCTGGAAGCCGCCGAAAAAGATCGTCGTCAGCGCCGCGTACGGGCTCGGGGGCAACATCGAGGAGCTGAGGAAGGTCGCGCCGGGCGTCGAGATCGTGCTGGTGAAGGATCGCGCGGAGACGCTCGCCGCGGTGGCTGACGCCGACGCCTACATCGGCGCGTGCGATCCGGCCGTGATCGTCGCCGCGAAGCACCTGTTCTGGATCCAGACCGGCGGCGCTGGCGTCGAGCATTGCGTCACGCGTCCGGAGATGCGCCAGCGGAAGATCCTCCTGACCAACGCGCAGCATGTCGGGGCGCCGATCATCGCCGAGCACGTGCTGGCCCTGATGTTCGGGATCAGCCGCGGCTTCCCCGTGTGGATGCCCGCGCAGGCGGCGGGGCATTGGGCGAGGGCCAACGCGCCCCCGATCGGGACGCCAACCGCCGCGCAGTCGTACGGCATGGAAGTGATCGACGGCAAGACGATGCTCGTCGTCGGGTTGGGCGGGATCGGCACCGAGGTGGCGAAGCGGGCGCACGCGCTGGGGATGCGGGTGATCGCGACGCGGAACAGCGGGCACGACGGTCCCGATTTCGTGAGCTACGTCGGATTGTCCGGCGAGCTCCTGACGCTCGCGAAGGACGCGGACGTCATCGTGAATGCGACGCCGCTGACCGACGAAACCAAAGGGATGTTCAACGCGAAGTTTTTTGACGTCCTGAAGCCGACCGCGATCTTCATCAATGTCGGCCGTGGCGGGAGCGTTGTCACCTCGGACCTGGTCGATGCGCTCAAGAGCAAGAAACTGGCGGGCGCCGGCCTCGACGTCACCGACCCGGAGCCGCTCCCGGACGGCCATCCGCTCTTCAGCGCACCCAACGTCATCATCACGCCCCACGTCGCGAGCCGCGCCGACGTCCCGCGGGAGCGAATGGAAGCGGTAGTGAAGGAGAACGTCCGCCGGTACGTGGCGGGCGACAAGATGCTGTCGGTGGTGGACCAGGAGCGCGGGTATTAGCCGGCTTCGGGCTCCAGGCTCTGGGCTCTTGCGGGCCCCCAGGGTTCACGCTGCGTACAAGGAGCACCATTCATGACTCAGCGGTCACGTGTCACAGGTGAATTGGTTGCGCTGGCCGTCAGCGCGCAGCTTGGGGCGTTTGCCGGCCGCGTGTCGGCACAGGCAGCGGCGGTGCCCGAGAGTCCCGAAGCCAAAGTGGTGATCGCGGAGCTTCGCATCGAGGAAGGCAAGACTCCGGTGCGTCAGTTTCCACGGTGGCGGGCGCCCAAGAAGATCCTGCTGTCCGGCACCTACACTCCCGCCCAGTTGAGCAAGGTGAAAGTCCTCGCGCCAGGTGATCGCGGAGCCGAAGGCTAGGAGAAGGGCAAGGGCATCACCGCGAGGTGGGGTCTGAAGGAAGCCCAATCCAAACGCGCGGGGCGACGCACAGGAACCGGACACGAGGTGTGGTTCACCCGGGACGAGCGGGCACGTGACCGCGAAGTCCTCCATCCGCACCGGGGTGTGCTTCAACCTCAACGATGCGCTATTTAGCGCTACAAGACCGTGGTCGAACGGCTGTTTTTACGACGGAGAGTCTAGGTTGCACAGGCCAAGATTGCTCTTGTCCACAACCCTACCCCTGGGTTAGCTTTATGGACAATGCCCAAAGGGCTCCGAAATCTGCGCATCGCTTTCGACGAACCCCACCTTACCCACTTCGCCGGGATGGCGCTGA
>JBIOJB010000113.1:0-8921 GCA_044450465.1 Candidatus Dormibacterales bacterium
AAGCTCTTGTACGCTTCTTGAGAGGGGCGATTCCGCCCACGGAACAGGAGGTCAACATGGCGGTTGCAGCTTTTTCAGGGGATTGGGCCAAGCTCTTCAAAGACGAGATCAACAAGTCGAGCGTCTACAAGTCCGCGGGCAAGGGCTGGAAATGGAGGGTTGGGCTTGTGGTCGAGGCTGAACCCGACAAGAAGTTCCCCGACGCGCGAGGAGTCGTGATGGACCTGCACGAGGGTGAGGCCCGCGACGTCACGGTGGGGCCGGCCGCCGACGCGCAGAAGTGCGACTTTGTGATCACCGCCCCCTACTCGAGGTGGAAGCAGGTTGCGCAGAAGGAGCTTGACGCCACCAAGGGCATGCTCCAGGGCAAGCTGAAGCTGAAGGGCGACCTGCCGACGATCGTGCGTTACACGAAGGCGTCGCAGGAGCTGACCGAGTGCACGACTCGGATCGACGTCGAATGGCCCGACGAAAAGTAAAGACCTCGAAGCACAAGGTGCGTCTCGTTGAATATGCGGACGAAGAACCCAGCGCTTTCGCGTCAATGCTCGGCGGCCTGATCGAAGCCAACGTCGAGAGCCGGTCCGAGAAGCAGCATGACTTCCAGACGCTGGTCGCCAAGGTGGGCATCTGGGTCACAGACATCAATGAGGGTGTCACGCTGGACTTTCAGGGCGGAACGCTCCTGGTGCACACCGGCCTCAAACCAAGGCGCCGGATCACGATCCGGACCGACGCCGAGACGGTGATGAACCTAAGCAACCTGGAGATCGGGTTCATGGGCATGCCGGTCTACTACAACGACGTGGGACGCGGGATCGCGTTCAAGCTGCTCCAGGGCAAGCTCAAGATCGACGGGCTTCTTGCGAATATCGCGACCCTGAACGCGGTCACGCGAATCTTCTCGGTCCAGTGATGTCACCCGGCCCGAACCCGACTCTTCAGACGGTCTGAGGATGCGGCTCGCCGTCGTTGGCGCCGGCAGCATGGGGGCTCAAATCGCGCAGCAGGCGGCGCTCCATGGCCTCGAGTCAAGGCTTCACGATCAGGACGAGGATCAGCTCCGCACCGCGGAATCGTCCAACCGCGGTCATCTCATGAGACGCGTGGAGAAGGGAAAGCTCTCCGCGGCGGAGGCCGAAGCCGCGCTCGCACGGGTTCAGACCACCACTCACCTGGACGAGGCCGTCGACGGTGCCGACCTGGTGATCGAGGCGGTCTTCGAGGACCTCGAGACCAAGCGCTCGGTCTTCAGATCACTGGACAGGCTCGCTCCTCATGACGCGGTGCTGGCCAGCAACTCGTCGACCATGGGCATCAGCCAGATAGCGACCGCCACCTCGAGTCCCGAGCGCTGCATCAACATGCATTTCTTCTATCCCGTGCTGGTCATGGACCTCGTCGAGGTGGTGCGTGGCCCGCTGACGTCAGACCAGACGGCGGAGCGTGCGGTGGCGGCAGCGCTCACCATGGGCCGCACCCCGGTGCTCATCAACAAGGAAATTGACGGCTTCATCGTCAACCGCATCCTCCACGCGGCCACCCAGGAGGCCTACCGCCTGCTGGATGCGGGGGTCGCTTCGTTCGAGGACATCGACACGGCGGTCGAAAAGGGTCTCAACTGGCCGATGGGACCATTCCGCCTCGGCGACTTCAGCGGGCTCGACGTGACCTACAGGGCACGAATGCACATGTTCCAGACGACCGGTGACGAGCGCTACCGGCCGTCCGAACAGCTGAGGGCAAAGGTCGAGGCCGGCAAGTTCGGCCGCAAGACAGGGGAGGGTTGGTATCGCTACGGCAAGTGAGGGTGGGGCCCGCATCCACCACATCGGCGTGGCCGTCGCGGATCTCGATGCGTCCATCCAGATGTACATCGAGGTCTTCGGAGCGCTCCTCGTCCTCCGTGTGACGAACGAGGAGGAGGGGCTGGAAGTGGCTCTTCTACGGATGGGAGAGGCCGAGCTCGAGCTGCTGGCGGCTCTCCGCGAGGAATCGCCGGTGGGCAAGTTCATCGCGAAACGAGGGCCCGGTCTTCACCACGTGGCTTACGCGGTCAGCGACATCGTGAAGAAGCTGGACGAGGCTCAGGCGGCAGGCCTGGAGCTCATCGACACCACGCCTCGCATCGGGATGCACGGGGTTCGCATAGCTTTCATCCACCCGAAAAGCGCGGGCGGGGTGCTCACGGAGCTGGTCGAGGCGTGACCGAGCTGCGCAACGACAGCGGGCTGCCGCTCAAGCCCGTTTACTCGCAGCACGATCGCGCAGCTGAGGAGCCGGCCCCCGGCACGTTCCCGTTCACCCGCGGGATCCACAAGGACATGTACCGGGGAAGGCTGTGGACGATGCGCCAGTACGCCGGCTTCGGCACCGCCGCCGAGTCGAACAAGCGATACCGCTTCCTGCTCGAGCAGGGTCAGACAGGGCTCTCGGTCGCGTTCGACCTGCCGACGCAGATCGGTTACGACTCGGACCACGCGATGGCCAACGGCGAGGTCGGGAAGGTCGGCGTGGCCATCGACTCGCTCGAGGACATGGAAATCCTCTTCAAGGGCATCCCCATCCATTCCGTCTCGACGTCGATGACGATCAACGCCACCGCGTCAATGCTCCTGCTGCTCTACGAGCTGGTGGCGGAAAGGCAGGGGTGTCCGCCCGCGCAGATCGCAGGCACGGTCCAGAACGACATTCTCAAGGAGTACGCGGCGCGCGGAACCTACATCTTCCCGCCGCGGCCATCGATGAGGCTGGTCACCGACCTGTTCGCCTACTGCGCAGCCAGCCTTCCGAACTGGAACACGATCTCCATCTCCGGGTATCACATCCGCGAGGCGGGCGCGACCGCGGCGGAGGAGATCGCCTTCACGCTCGGGCACGCAATTGCATATGTGGAGGCGGCGCTGAGCGCCGGGCTGGAGGTCGACCGTTTCGCGCCGCACCTCTCGTTCTTCTTCGCGTCGCACATGGACTTATTCGAAGAGGTGGCCAAGTTCCGCGCCGCGCGGCGAATGTGGTCTCGCATCATGCGCGACCGCTTCCACGCGAAAGACCATCGTTCGCTCGCGCTGCGCTTTCACACGCAAACCGGCGGCGTGACGCTGACCGCTCAACAGCCGCTGAACAACGTGGTTCGGACAACTCTTGAGGCCTTGAGCGCGGTGCTCGGTGGCACCCAGTCGCTCCATGCCAATGGATATGACGAGGCTCTGGGGCTGCCGTCCAGGAGCGCGGCCGAGCTCGCCCTGAGGACCCAGCAGGTGATCGGACACGAGTCCGCCGTGCCTCTGGTGGCAGACCCGCTTGGCGGTTCCTACTACGTCGAGAGCCTGACCGACCAGGTCGAGGAGGCCGCGGCGCAGATCCTGGTGGAGATCGACGAGCTCGGCGGCGCGGTCGCTTGCATCGAGACCGGGTGGACCCAGAACCGGATCTCGGAGAGCGCCTACAACCTCCAGCGCCGAATCGAGTCCGGCGAGCGGGTGGTGGTCGGCGTCAACCGGTACATGGACTCCAGCGCCCGGCCGGTGTCGATCACCAAGATCAGCGCGCGGCATCAGCTGGCTCAGGCCCGCTCGCTCGCCAGCCTCCGGGCGAGGCGTGATCCGGCGGTCGTCGAACGCCGGCTCGCCAGCATCGAACGCGCGGCGCGCGGCACCGAGAACCTGATGCCGCCACTCAAGTCGGCGCTTGCGGACTACGTCACGATCGGCGAGTGCTGCGACGTCCTACGCAAGGTCTTCGGCGAATACCATCCGACGGAGGCAGCTTGATGAGCGACCAACCCACAGTGATCCCGATGATGGCATACGAAGACGGACCGGCCGCGATGGATTGGCTTTGTCGAGCTTTTGGCTTCCGAGAGCGCACCCGGATAGTCACGAGCGAGGGCAGGCTGAGTCATGGCGAGCTGGCCGTGGGAGACGGCCTGATCATGCTGGCCACCCCGTCGCCTCACTATCGAGGGCCCAAGCGCCACCGCGAGTCGTGCGCCGGCGCGAGCAAATGGTCCGAGGTCCCCTACATCATCGACGGCGTGCACGTTTACGTGGATGACGTGAAGGCGCATTTCGCGAGAGCCGTGGAGGCGGGGGCGATGGTCCTTTCGCCCGTGGAGACGGGCGACGGCGGGTTGCGCTACAGGGCCGAGGACCTCGAGGGACATCGCTGGATGTTTTCGCAGCACTGATGTCGGAACGCCGGCCCCGGCAGCGAAAGGTCGATCCGCTCAACGAGTTGCGCCAGCGCAAGTACGAGGCGGGCCATGGTGATGCTGAAGCCTTCAACCGGCAGCACTCCAAGGGAAAGCTCACCGCGCGCGAGCGGATCTCTCGACTCGTCGACCGCAACTCGTTCGAAGAGCTCGACATCTTCGCGACCCACCGCGCCTCGGGCTTCGGACTCGAGACCAGGCGCACGCCTGGGGACGGGGTGGTCGCGGGCATGGCCAGGATCGCCGGGCGCGATGTCGTTCTCTTCAGTCACGACGCGACCGTCTTCGGTGGATCGCTGGGTGAGGTCTTCGCTGAGAAGGTCATCAAGGTCATGGATCTTGCGGTGCGGAACCGGATCCCGATCATCGGGATCAACGACTCGGGAGGCGCTCGCATCCAGGAAGGCGTGGTTTCACTGGCTGGTTATGCGGAGATCTTCTGGCGCAACGTGGAAGCCAGCGGTGTCGTCCCGCAGCTGAGCCTGATCCTGGGCCCATGCACCGGCGGCGCCGTCTACTCGCCAGCCATCACCGACTTCACCTTCATGGTCCACGAGGTCGGGTACATGTTCATCACGGGGCCCGAGGTCGTCCGCGTGACGACCGGCGAGGACGTCACATTCGATTCACTCGGCGGCGCCGAGGTGCACAACGTCAAGTCGGGTGTCGCCCACTTCCTGGCCGAGACCGAGGACGAGTGCTTCGTACAGGTCCGCCGGCTCTTCGATTACATCCCTCAGAACTGCGACGAGGCGCCGCCGCGAGCGGCGCTGGGCGACGATCCCGAGCGAGTGGCGCCCGGCCTGACCACGATCATCCCGGACAACCCCAAAGAGCCTTACGACATCAAGGACGTGGTGCAGATGGTGGTCGACCGCGGGAATTTCTTCGAGGTTCAGCCCTTCTTCGCGATGAACATCGTGGTCGGCTTCGCCCACCTCGACGGCCAGCCCATCGGGGTCGTCGCCAACCAGCCGAAGGTCATGGCCGGAGCTCTGGACATCAACGCCTCAGTGAAGGCGGCGCGGTTCGTTCGGTTCTGCGATTCGTTCAACATCCCGCTCGTCACCTTCGTGGACGTGCCGGGTTTTCTGCCTGGCACAGCTCAGGAATATGGAGGGATCATCCGCCACGGGGCGAAACTGCTGTACGCGTACAGCGAGGCGACGGTGCCCAAGCTGACCGTCATCACACGCAAGGCATACGGAGGCGCCTACTGCGTCATGTGCTCCAAGCACATCCGCGCCGACTTCAATGTCGCGTGGCCCACCGCAGAGATTGCGGTGATGGGACCCGAGGGCGCGGTCAACATAGTGTTTCACCGCGAGCTGGCCGCGGCAGCCGATCCGGCAGTGCGCCGCCGCGAGCTCGTTGGCGAGTACACAGAGCGTTTCGCCAATCCCTACATCGCCGCCGAGCGAGGCTACATCGATGACGTCATCGAGCCCGGACACACGCGCAGCCGCCTGATCCGCGCCCTCAAGCTGGCGAACCGGAAGGATCGTCCACGCAGCCCGCGCCGGCACGGCAACATGCCGCTCTAGACTGGGCCCAAAACTCGGGGAGGCGAAATCATGAAATTCGGAACCATCGCCAAGTACAGGGTCAAGCCCGGCAACACCGACACGTTCATCACCGAGATGGGCAAGATCGAGGCGTCGCCGCCGGCCGGGTGGCTCTACTCGACCACCTTCCGGAGCACGACCGACCCGAACGAGATCTGGGTCAGCATCGTTTTCGAAAGCGAGGAGGCCTACCGGAAGAGCGCCAACAGCCCAGAGATGGACAAGCAGTACCGGGCGACGCTGGACAAGCTGCAGGGCGCGCCGGAATGGCATGACGGTCACGTGATCCACGAGGGCATGGCCAGGCCGGCGTAGGGCCTCGGCGGGCGAGTCGGAGCAGCAGCGGATATGGGAGGCGCCATGATCCAGATTTGCATCGCGGGCATAACAGGGTGGACCGGCGCGGCAATTGCTCGTGCGGTCGATAAAGCCGACGACCTCGTGCTGACTTCGGGGGTTTGCCGCTCCCCGGTTGGGTCCAGCCTGTCCGGCGCCCTTGACGTTAAGGCCACCGGGCTCATCCACTCATCAGTGCCTGATGCCCTGTCGGCTTCCAGGTTCGATGTGCTGATCGACTACACGAGCGCGACGGCGGTCAAGGAGAACGTCTGGGCTGCGGTGCGCGCCGGCGTTCATGTGGTGGTCGGCTCAAGTGGCCTGACGGCGGCCGACTACCAGGAGCTGGATGTTCTTGCTCGTCAGAAGGGTGTCGGTGTGATCGCGGCAGGCAACTTCTCGCTGATGGCGGCAATCCTTCGCCATTCCGCAAGGGCTGCGGCCCGACACCTCAACCACTGGGAGATCATCGACTACGCCTCTGACACCAAGCCGGACGTGCCGAGTGGGACCGCTCGCGACCTGGCCGAGACACTGGCCGAAGTCCACATGCCTAGAGCGGCCCTGTCGCGCGCAGAGCTCATCGGGCCTGTTGAGGCGGTGGGCGCGCAGGTGGCTGGGAGCCGAGTTCATTCGGTTCGATTGCCTGGCTTTGTGGTGAGCACCGAGATCGTGTTTGGGGCACCGGGAGAGCGACTGATCCTGCGCCACGATCCAGGCTCAAGCCCAGCTCCGTACGTCGCCGGCACCCTGATGGCCGTGCGCAACGTCGCCTCCATGGTGGGTGTCCGGCGTGGCCTTGAGTCGCTGTTGTTCGCTTCGCCCGAGACCTAACCGACCTATCTCCATAGCCCGGGCCTTGTTCCTGCGCGGTCTCTGCACAATGTGCGTGTGGACCGGACGGGAGATGACCGGCGCCGGATCGGCCTGGTCGAGATCCTGGCTCTCGTGATGACGCCGTTGGTCTGGCCGGTCGGCGTGATCATGCTCGTGCTCTCGCCCGCCTGGAACCTACGCGACAAGCTGATCGGTGCTCTGGTGCCTCCGGGCGGTTATATGGCTGTCCTCTTGCTGCCGTCGCTGTTGCTGTTGGGCATGGTGACTTCGAGCACGTGCAGCGGCGGCCTCGACTCGCCGCCAAACGTGAGCCAGTCCTGCACTGGGGCTGACCTTCCGGTCTGGCAGCAGGACGTGCTCGTCGGCGCACTGGCCTTCCTTGTCACCGTCTGGCTGGCGCTCCCGATCCTGACGGGGATCTACATGGCCTGGCGGCTCAGGCGGTGGAGCTCCCAAACAGCCTGAGCCACATGGCTCACCAAACCGTTAGGATTCCGCCCATGAAAACCCCCGCGATCGTCCCCGACGTCGCGGGAGTCCTCTAGCCTCCGCTCGGCTCAACCGCTGGAGTCCTCCCGATCCCTTGTGATTCGCCGTGCCTTCGTGCCGGCGGGAGGTCATCCGGTTGTCCATCCGCTCCAAAGACCCGACCTTCGTCTACCTCGTCATGTGCGCCGCCGGCTCCCTGTTCTTCGCTGTGCTCGCGACGACGAACCTTGTGTACCAGGTCGAGGTGGCGCACTTCGACCCCCTTCAGCTGTTGCTGGTCGGCACCGTCCTCGAGCTCACCTGCTTCATGTTTCAGGTACCCACCGGCCTACTGGCCGACAGCGTCAGCCGGCGCTGGGCCGTCGCGGTGGGCTACGGGCTGGTCGGGGCCGGCTTCGTACTGGAAGGGCTGGTGCCCACTTTCACAGCAATCGCCCTGGCTCAGGTGATCTGGGGAGCGGGCGCCACCCTCTCCGACGGCGCCGACGACGCTTGGATCACCGACGAGGTCGGTGAGGCGCTCGCCGGCCGGCTTTTCTTGCGTGGCTCGCAGCTCGGGCAGGCGGGCAGCCTGGTTGGAATTGTCATCGGGGTCAGCCTCGCCACCATCCGGTTGAACCTGCCGATCGTGATCGGCGGGGCACTCTACGTACTGCTTGGCGTCTATCTGCTGGTGGCGATGAGCGAGGACGGATTCAGAGCCAGCCGCCGCCGCGACCGGGGCAACGTGGCCCGCCTGGTGGGGGTCGCCCGATCGTCGCTGGCCGCCGTGCGAGACCGGCCGCTGATCGTGACGATACTCGCAATCACCATGGTCTGGGGCCTGTCCGGCGAGGGTGTCGACCGGCTGAACCAGATCCATTTCATCAAGGACGTGGGACTGCCAACTTTCGCGGGACTCTCGCCAGTCCTCTGGTTCGGGCTCATCAGCTGCGGCTCGACGCTGGCCGGCATCGGGGTCACCCAGGTTCTCAGGCGGCGCCTCGACCTCAGCGATCACGCGCTGGTGACACGGGCGCTGTTCGGGTTCACAGCGGCTCGCGCCGTGGCGCTCGCCGGCTTCGCGCTTGCCTCGAGCCTGGCCGCCGCGATCGGTTTTCTCTGGCTGGCATCGGTAATGCGACAGGCGTTTGGGCCGGTCAAGCGCGCGTGGCTCAACCAGTCTCTCGACTCCTCCAACCGCGCCACTCTTTTCTCGGTCGACGGGCAGGCCGACGCCCTCGGCCAGATCGCCGGAGGCCCGGCCATAGGTTTGATCGGCTCGGGTGTCTCGATTCGAGCGGCGCTCCTCGCCAGTGCAGCTCTGCTGGCTGTTGCCCTCCCTCTCGTCGCGCGAGCCTTGGGGCAGCAGACCGGTACCAAATCACAGTCAAGCTTGATCTGAGCGAGGACCCGGCGACCGGCGTGGCCGGGGCGGCCGGATTTATTCCGGCCGCGACTTTGTCGTCAGCGCGCCCCGCGTCGCTAGGAGGGAGGGTGGG
>JBIOJB010000114.1:0-8862 GCA_044450465.1 Candidatus Dormibacterales bacterium
AGCTCCCGGCCGGTGGTGTCCTCCGCCCAGTGGCCGGCGTTGTCAACGATCACCATGGTGGCGGCGGGCCAGGCTCGCCGGAGCTCCCACGTGTAGCCGATGGGTGACTGAAAGTCGAAGCGCCCGTTCACCAGGATGCCTGGAATGTTCGCAAGCGCGCCTGCGTTGCGCAGCAGGGCGCCATCCTCCAGGAACAGGTTGTGGCTCACGTAGTGCGTCACCAGGCGGGCAAACGCAAACGCGAACGAATAGTCCTTGAAGCGCTCGGCCAGTCCGGTCCTGGGCGGCCAGAAGGGCGTGGCCGACTCCCACGTGCACCACTCCTCGGTGGCTCGCTGCCTGGCCCCGAGATCGGGGTCGCTAAGCCACCTCGCATACATCTCAACGATGTCGCCGCCCCTGTACGCCTCTGGGACGGCGCCTACCAATCGATCCCACTGCTGCGGAAAGAACCGCGCGACGCCTCCGCGGAAGAGCCAGTTGAGCTCGCTCCTTCCGCCGCTCGTCACGCCGAAAAGAACCATCCCCGTCACCCTTTCGGGATGGGCCTCTGCGTAGGCGAGTCCCAGAGCGCAGCCCCACGACCCGCCGAGCACAAGCCACCGCTCGATCCCGAGGTGCTGGCGCAGCAGTTCGATGTCGCGGATCACGTGATCGGTTGTGTTCGACTCGAGGCTGGTGGCGGGATCGCTGGCGTGGGGCCGGCTTCGTCCACAGTTGCGCTGGTCGAGCAGCACGATCCTGTAAACGCGTGGGTTGAAGAGCTTGCGGAAGTAGGGGGTGCAGCCGGAGCCTGGACCTCCGTGGAGAACCACCGCCGGCTTACCGGCCGGATTGCCACAGGCCTCCCAGTAGACCTGGTTGCCGTCGCCCGCGTCCAGCAGCCCCTGGTCATAGGGCTCGATGTCCGGGTACAGCTCCGCCATAGTCCTTTGTCGCGCAGGTTAGCCCTATGCCCGCGATTTGAGCGGCTGTTGGCGAAATTCAGCTCACCCGACGATCGTCAGGACGACGTTCCCCGTTTTCTGCTCGGTTTCCACATAGCGGGCCGCATCGACCACCTTCTCCAGGGGGTAGCGCCGGTCGATGACCGCTCGGAACTTATTCGCCTCGACGAGCTCCTTCAACAGGACGACGTCCTGCTTGGCATAGCGGGGCGGCAGCTGGAACCTGACCTTCCTGCTGGCAAAACGTGAGGTCCAGAGCGCGAGAATGAGGTTCCTGAACCCATCGGTGGCCAGGTAGACACCCCCCGGTTTCATCGAGTCGCGACACCGCTTGAACGACTCCTTGCCGACAGCGTCGAAGATCACGTCGTAGGTCTCACCGTTCTTGGTGAAATCCTCTTTCGTGTAGTCGATCACGGCGTCCGCTCCGAGCGTCCTCACCAGCTCGAGATTCTTCGTGCCGCACACTGCCGTCACCTTCGCGCCAAAGTGCCTGGCCAGCTGTACGCCGGCCGTGCCGATCGCTCCGGAGGCGCCGTAAACGAGGATCCTCTGACCCTCGCGGAGCTTTCCAACCCGAAGGCACCACAGCGCGTTGAGCGCGCCGTCGGTGATCGGCGCGGATTCGTCGAACGTCGCATTGGCCGGCATGTGCGTGATACGGCCGCTGTCCCGCACGCACATGAACTCGGCGTGGCCGCCAAACCCGAGGCCGCTGTTGCCGAAGACATGATCGCCGGCCGCGAACTCCTTGACGGCCGATCCCACCGTTTCGACCTCTCCAGCGAACTCGGTGCCCAGAATGGGCTGCCTCGGGCCCCGGACGCCTGAGACCAGGCGGCTCATGAGTGAGACTGCGATGCCGCTTTTCCGGTTGGCCTCGCGGGTGTGGACGTCGAGCCGGTTGACGGTCGAGGCATGGACCTTGATGAGCACCTCGTCGTCTTTGGGGATGGGTTTCGGAACGTCCACGAGTCTCAGGACATCGGGCGGCCCGTAGTGGTCGTAGACGACGGCTCTCATGCGTTCCCCACTTCCTCCTCGCATACGTGTATACGTCAATGTTGATGCCAAGGCGCGTCGCAGGCGGTGGGACTGTCCTGTTGAGGTCGACCGTCTGTTGAGGGCGATCGTCCAGGACCGGTATGGATCGCCCGACGTCCTGCGGCTCACAGAGACTTCCAAGCCCGTGGCCGGCCCAGGCGAAGTCCTGGTAAGCGTTCGGGCGGCCTCCGTGAATGTGGCCGACTGGCTCAGCATGCTCGGCCGTCCTTACATGGTCCGCATGGCGTTCGGGGGCATGCGCAAGCCTAAGAGCGGGGCTCGTGGCAGCGACTTTGCCGGGGTTGTGGAGGCGGTCGGCAGGGAGGTCACTCGGACTCAACCGGGCGCCGAGGTTTACGGCTGGGGCCCAGGCGCCCTCGCCGACTACCTGTGCTGCGCCGAGGCCAATGTCGCACCCAAGCCGAAAGGCCTCACGTTCGAGCAGGCGGCCGCGGTTCCGCTGACGGCGTGCACCGCGTTCACGAATCTGCGCGACGTGGCCCGCGTGCGACCTGGACAGAAGGTGCTGATCAACGGCGCATCCGGCGGGGTGGGCACGTTCGCGGTGCAGGTCGCCAAGGAATTTGGCGCGGACGCCACAGGCGTCTGCAGCACCCGCAACGTCGAGCTGGTTCGATCCATCGGGGCGGGCCAGGTGATCGACTACACGAAGGATGATTTCACGCGGACCGGGCAGCGCTTCGACCTCATCCTCGACAACGAGATGAACCACTCGCTGTCGGACTTGAGCCGGGTGCTGGCGCCGGGCGGGATCCTGCTCCTGAACAACGGGACGGGCGGCGGCCCGTGGTTTGGAACCCTCGGCCGGATGGCGGGGACGCTGGTCACGTCGAAATTCACACGCCGGAACGTGCGGTTGGCGACGCTGCCCAAGAGAGAGAACCTTCCCTTGGTGACTGAGCTCATCGAGGCCGGCAAGGTGACGCCGGTGATCGATCGAACCTATCCCCTGACTGAGGCAGCGGAGGCGCTGCGCTACCTGGGTCTTGGGCACGCCCGCGGCAAGGTCGTCATCACGGTCTGACACTTCCCAATCGACGAGCCAGGGGAGCGTCGGGCTCCCACCAGCCCTATCGGATTTGTCAGAAATCCAGCGACTGGCGGGCTTAAGCTACCGCCTGAGGAACTGGTGGGTTCTCGGCTGCATCTGCATATCGAGGGTAGCGATGCCTGACGGCGCGGGCTCGTTTCTCCAGCCGGGCATCCAGGCCGCCATCCAGGACGTCAAGGACGGCAAGCTTCCCGAGCTGGATCCGAACGACGCCAGGCAGATCATCGACGCATCACGGACCTTTGACGGCGACCATTTCGGCATCCCAGATGATGTGTGGAAAAGGCTCGAGCGCGTCGCCGAGGGTCCCCAACCGCCCCAGGTTTCACCGACTCTCCCGCAGCCACCTGGCACTCCTGCGCCCGAGCCCTCCGGCGCCTCTCCACCACTCCCCGATTGGGCGTCGGCCAAGATTGAGAAGGACCTTGCCGACGCTCAGACTCGATATCTGATGAACCGGATTATGTCGGAGCGAGCCAATGAGCAGCTTCATCAACGCCAGGCAAACCCCCAGCCACCTCCACCCGATCCCGAACGGCAGGAGCGGGACAAGGTTCTCGAGGCGCTGTTCGGCTCGGCGCCACCGGGCGCGGCCGGCAACCCGTCAGCATCCGAACCCGAGATCGGCGTGGAGCTCTTGGCCACACACACGATCACCGATCCAGTCGCAAGCCCCACGACCTTGCAGGGCAACGGCTCTCGGGTGGTGCTGATCGCCGGCGGAATCGTCGCGGTGCTGCTGATCATCGGAGGCGGCGTTGTCGCAAGCCAGATGTTCGGCCAGACGAGCTCGACCCCGCCCTCGACCGCGGCGGCGGGCGCCCATTCACCGGCCGCATCGGCAGGCGTTGTTTCGAGCCTGGTGAGCGCGTCGATCGGCGGAATTGGCGAGAACAGCACCAAGGATCCGGCACTGGTCGTGTGCCAGATCCGGGGAACCGTTACCGGCATGGAGTTCCACGGAACGCTGTCCGGCGACAACATCGGCAGCACCGCTTTCGACGTCAAAACAGGGCAATCGTCCCAAGGCGTCTCGCCGGCATCGCCAGACGATGCCGTCTTCGCAGTCGCGTTCCCCGGCACCGGCGGCCAGCACGGAGGTGGGCCGCTTGGACCGTTCTACTGCACTCTCACGTCAGTCGATGTCCCAAGCGGTTATCAGCTCGCGCCCCATCAGCCGGCCGAATGGACGATGAAAGTCAGCTGATTTCGGCGCGGATCTATCGAGGCGGCAACCTCCGACTGCTGAATCCACCGATGCCGCGTCCAGGCCTACTCTTGACCAACTGACTCGGCCACCGAGCCTCGAAAGGAGAAGGAGATGAACCTCACACGGCTTAAGGAATCCGACGACTATCGGCGCCGGCGTGAGGAGCTGCGGGTCGCCGAGCTGGATCTGATCGATCACGTCGAGCGCGTGGCCTCACTGCGACGCGAGCTGCCGGCCGAAACCGCGGTGGACGACTACGAATTGATCGACGTTGCGAGCGGTGATCGCGTGCTGCTTTCCTCGCTGTTCACCGCTCCGAATAGGGCCCTGATCCTCTACCACTTCATGTACGGCAAAGCCGAGGCGGAACCCTGCCCGCTGTGCACGATGTGGATCGACGGCTACAACGCCATAGCTCCCCACCTCACTCAGAGCGTCGACTTCGGGGTGGTTGCAGCCGCCGAGCCGGCTGCGATCAAGGCGCATGCGGCATCGCGTGGCTGGAAGAATCTCCGCCTCCTGAGCGCCAGCGACAGCACGTTCAAGTTCGACCTCGGCAGCGAGGAGTCAGACGGCAGCCAGACCGAATGGATATCGGTCTTCACCCTCGGTGGCGACGGCACCGTAAGGCACGTCTACTCCAAGGGCGCGCAGATGGCGGACGACCGACGCGAGCGCGGCATCGACCTGCTCAGCCCGGTGTGGAACCTCCTTGACCTCACGCCGAACGGGCGGGGCGACTGGTATCCGTCGCTGAGCTACTAGGCCTGCGATTTCGTGCGCGAGAGGCGACGGCTCAAGCCGGTCCGGCGGCCAGCTCGTTGAGCTTTCGCATCGTGTTGGCGCTGCGGATGGTCATCTTCTTGTACACGGGCATACCGATGATTCTGTTCATGTGGCTCCGGGCCACGTTCTCGCGATCGACGCGCCAGACGACAGCGCCGGGTGTGTACCTGAGCTCATCGACTTCTGGCTTGTTCGGGAGACTTTCTAGGATCCCTCTATCGTCCAGCTCCTTCCAGAGCAGCAGGACATAGGTCCGCATCGTTTTGTCGTCGACCCAATTCCGCGGAATCGCGTGGATGATCTTCTCCAGGGACTTGTGGTCCATGACAAGCACTTTGATCGCGATGCCCGTGTGCTGCTCGAGCGCTTTTTCGATCCGTGCCGTCAGCCGCTCAAGGTCCGATGCTCGGGTCGAAAATAAGACGTTGCCCGAGTTGATGTAGGTCCGCACATCTGACAAACCGATGCCGACGAGGCCCTGTCTGATGGCTGCCATCGAGACGATGCCCTTGCCTCCGACGTTGACGGCCCTCAGAAAGGCGACATAGGTCATCGGCGCTGAGTTTGCTGCAATCAAGTACGACAGCTGTGCTCGCGCAGGGCGGTCAGGACGGGCGCCGTTCCTTCACGACCGGCTTCAGATTGCCTTTCAGCGCATCCTCATACGCGGCCCACAGCACCCCATACGCCGCCACCAGGCCTTCGGGGCGGGGCTGGCTCAGCGCCACCTCGAAGCGCTTCGTATATGGATGGTCGCCCAGCTCATCTCGCAGCAGGGCCTGGGTCTGGGCCTCCCATTTCGAGGCGGACGCGAGGTCCTTGCGCTTCTCAATCATCAGCCGGCCGCGGTTCATCATCTCCTCCAGGCGCGCGACGAAACCGTGCCGGTCGAATCCCTTCGGCCCGCGGAACGGGCCCTCGCGGCTTACGGTCTTCCATCGGACCTGGCTGCCGTATGACGGGGCCGAGGCAGAGGGACGCCAGCCAACCGCTGCGCGCTGTCGGTCGTAAGCCGCGCGCTTCGTGCTGGTCGTCAGAACGTCGTGCGCCAGGTTGATCAACTTCGCGTGCTCGAGCGCGTCCGGATGATTGCCGCGGTCGGGGTGCCAGTACTTGAGCTGCCGCCGCCAGGCGGCGTGCAGCTCCGTCTCCGTGGCGTCGGGCGGGACGCCGAGCACGAAGTAGTAGTCGACCAATGGACGATGGTCGTCAGGCGAGGCCGCACCTCCTTCGTCTCACACGCAGGACGGGGCTGTGGAAGCGCAGTCTCGCACGGCGGCCAGGGTTTGTAGCAAGCCCCAGGCCACGGGGATAGTGGTTATCAAGAGAGCCGCCCCTGAGTATCTGGACCTGAACACGACTGGTCGACCGAACCACGGTCGCAGACGCTCGTGCCGCCAACCCTATACTCGTCGCCAGATGGCCTACATCATCGTGCAGCCATGCATCGGCGTAAAGGACGCCTCCTGCGTCGAAGTGTGCCCGGTCGACTGCATTCATTCGAGCGATGGAGATCCCATGTACTACATCGACCCGGACGAGTGCATCGACTGCGGAGCCTGCGTGGATCCGTGTCCTGTGGATGCGATCTTTCCTGAGGACGAGGTTCCGACGCAATGGGTAGCGTTCACCAAGGTGAACGCGGACTATTTCAAGAAGTAGCCGTATTCAGCCGGCCCCTCAGCCTTCTGTGATCCCGTAGCCCGCCAGCCACGCCCGGAGGGTCGCGTCGTACTGGGGGTGTGCGCGAAGCTCCTCGGGTGAAGGTTTCCTCTTGAATTCGGCCTCCCACGTTATCGCCCACTTGTCCTCCAGCTCCGCGCGGCGACTTTCGAACTCTGGGTGATCTTGTATCGGCATCACAGGCTCCTTCAACCGCCTACGTACGACATCTCACTCTACAGATCGATCTGGTGTGGATCGAGGTGGTTCGGATCTTGCGGCGCTCGGGATAGGGCCAGTTTGACGACTAGCCGAACCGGTTCGATGCCCCGGGCCTCGGCTGTTCGGCCAGCCGCTACTCGGGCTTGATCCAGCGCGAGCGACCGGTCGCGTCGGCGAAGTCCCACGGCTGTACCTCCGGCGGATCCAGGCCGAAGTCCCTGAGGATGGCGCAGATCTGCTCGCGGTGGGCGCTCCCGTGGTGCAGTGCCTGGGCGGTCACGATGGCCGCTCGCGTCTCGTACGTGCCGTCATCGAGGAGCACTTTGCGCGTGGCGTCGTCGGGACGGGACAGGAACCACAGCGCCTCCGCCTCGTCCAGCCACGGCGCCAGCTCGCCGAGGTTCGAGCTCAGGCCGCGCTCGTTCGCCCAGGCGGGGCGGTGGCCGGTCAGCGCACCGAGGTAACGGCCGTCGGTGCAGACGATGTGGTCGAACGTCTCCAAGATGCTCCCGTGGACCCCGGCCAGAGGCGCGGGCTGCGGCTGCGACAGTTGCTCGGGCAGGAGCTGGGCACTGAACGCCATGAGTTCGCGCGTGGCCCAGGCGTGGTGCCGGAATCCTTCCTTGAGCGTGGCGTTGGCTTCGCTCATCGGGTCGAAGGATAAGTCCCCCTGCGTGCGCCATCAGTCGGGCTTCTTGCTAGAGAGGCAATCACATCGGCCGAGTCGCGACGCAAGTCACCATCAGTGGCATTGGGTCTCCCGGCAGATGCCAGAATCCATCGTCCGATTGCACCATGCTCGGGACCCGTTGCCGGACGTCGATCGGGAGTTCCCGAAGGCGTTCGATGCGCAGGCCCGCGTTGATCAAGACGGTCACCAAGCGGCCAACAGTCCAGGGCCAGTTGTATTCCGGGTGTGGAGCCAGCGCGGGGCCATCGGTATACGTCTCAACTGTCTCCGTCTCCCACGGGTCCGAACGAAAAACAGAGTCCGTGACTTCCATTTTGCCCTCCACCTCATCGATGAAACCCCAGTTGGGGTGGATTTCGACAATGCAGAAGGTGCCCCCGGGTCGCAGAAAGTGAGCGACTACGCGGGCCCAAGCATCGAGGTCGGGAAGCCACGAAAGTACGCCATAGGTTGTGACTACGACGTCGAACTCCTCATCAAGCACGTCGGGCAGGTCGTAGAGGTTGGCGCATATGAAACGGGCCCCAAGCCCGAGATCCGCAGCCAGCGAACGCGCTGCCGTGATCGCTTCTTCGGAGAAATCGACTCCCGTTACTTGGGCTCCGAGCCTCGCCCATGAAAGTGTGTCCATCCCAAAGTGGCACTGAAGGTGAAGCAACGAGCGCCCACGTACGTCGCCCAGCTCTTGCTGCTCAATTGATAGCAGTGAGTTGCGCCCTTGTTTGAATGAGGCGACGTCATAGAAGTTGGATTCCAGGTGGACCGAGGTCCTGAGAGCCCACGCACGTCGGTTTTTGAGCATGCGTTCGCGCTCTTCACCCGTAGGCACGCGGCAAGGATACGGTCCGCGCACGCCCTCAATCTCCGGCTCGTGACGTCGGGCGCCGACAAGGCTTTGAGCAGCCAAAGGACTGATTGCCTCGAGCTCGGGGCGCCGTGGTGGACGAGAACCGGCCGGCGGGATCACCCCGATCTTCAACAGACCAGCAGCCGGCGGTCCGGGGTGTGAACTGTGTGCTGCACGTTGCCTCCTCCAGGTGGAATATTGGCTCATGGAATCGGCGGTAGCCTGATCGTCGTGGATCGCTCCTTCGTGGCCGCGAACGGGCGCGAGCTCGCTCGGATGCGGGCGCTGGTTTTGCGTTTGAGCGACTGGCAGCTAGGCGCGATGGTCAACGAGTACTGGAGCGTGGCCGGAGTGCTGGGCCACATCGCGTTCTGGGACGGC
>JBIOJB010000115.1:0-8760 GCA_044450465.1 Candidatus Dormibacterales bacterium
CGGCGGCACGAACGGGTAGGCGTAGATCTGCCCGTGGGGGTGGCTGAGGGTGACGCCGATCGCCTCTCCCCTGTTTTCGAAGACATAGACGTAACGGACATTGGGCAGCCGGCCGAGCTCGTCTGTGCGATCCCGCCACACCTCTATGAGGTCTCGGATGTGATCCACCGACTGTTCACCAAGCGAGGAGTCGTGTTCCGGCGTGTAGCAGACAACCTCGCACCGACCCTGATCCTTCGTATACGCAGGAAATCGGTTCTCGAAAACCGCGATGTGATATTCGCTTTCGGGGATCTCGGTCTCTGGCTGGCCTGGCCGCGTGGGACACAGTGGGCAGTGCTCGGCCGGCGGGTGATAGGTGCGCTCCTGCCGCCACGGAGCGATAGTGACCCACTCCTCGAGCAGAGGATGCCAGCGAAGCTCGCTCAAACCTTCTCGTACAGGATCAGATATCGCCCGTCCTCTTTGATGACGACGCGCTTTTTCAGCCGCCGCTCAGCCTGGGGCGCATACCTACGAGGCATCGAGCGAGAAGTCTAGGTACTGGTACACTCCCCGCGAAGTTCAACGCCCGAAGGGCAAAGGAGGTGAGGCGGAACCTTGGATAAACCGAATCGCGGTGCCAACCGCCTCGTTTGCCAGCCGGGAGCCAGGGAGGGCGTAAGCCTCTAGGCTTCCAATCGAACCGGCTCCTGGAGTCGGAGGCGGTAGCGCTGCGAACGTCGACACAAAGCGAGGGTCCGGATGCATCCGGACCCTCGTCTTGTTTGAGCGCGCCGATCGAGGACAATCTTGGTGTGAGCCAGGATTACTCTGCGCGCCTCAACGAATTGCCCGAAGGCTGGCTCAAGGCGATGGGCGTGACCATCACGCTCGCGACCAAGGATGAGGTCCGGGCCGAGCTCACGGTGGGCACCGAGCACCTTCAGGGCTACGGCATCGTGCACGGAGGGGTCCACTGCGGCCTCATCGAATCGCTCGCTTCGATCGGCGCCGCGCTCTACGCGCTGCCGCTTGGCAAGCACGTGGTCGGCCTTGAGAACAACACCAGCTTCATCCGCGCGGTGCGCAGTGGGACCAGGCTGCACGCCGTGTCGACGCCGATCACCCGCGGCAGGCGCTCGCAGGTTTGGGAGGCAAGCGTGCTCGACGCCGACGACCACATCGTCGCCACCGGCCGGGTACGGCTGCTGTGCCTCGACGCCGATCAGCCGCTGGCGGGCACGCCGGTCGAGGGAGTGCTGCAGCCTGAGCGACCCTGACGCTTTCGTCACCGGCCGGTGACGAAGCCGAAGATGATCTCGTCGATCAGCCGCTCGACCGGAGCCAGGTCGTCGGTGAAGACCTGGCCGTGATATGGCGAGACACGCAGCTTGCCGTCGTTGAGCGTGCTCGTCGCGATCTGCAGCCCCACAGGCTCCTGGACGAGGCCGAGGTTGTGCTCGACGTCCGCGACCGTGATGCGCTGTGTCGATGCGTAGATCTCGGTGTTGGCGAAATCCGGCACGTCGACGAGAAAGACGCTCGGGTAGACCGCGGCCATGGTGCTCGCGATGGCGTCGACCAGCCGGTAGTCGGTCGCTGTCCGGCCGGCGTTGACCACCACCGCTCCACCCGGGTTCAGGTGGTCGCGGACCTCGGAGAAGAACTCGCGCGTCGTCAGGTGAAACGGGATGTACGGCTGGCGGTAGGCGTCGAGGGCGATCATGTCGTAGTGGCCGGCCTGCGTGTCGAGCCAGTACCGGGCGTCGGCGACCACGGGATGGATGTTGGGAGAGTCGAGGTGGAAATAGCGATGGGCGACGTCGACGATGTCAGGATCGATCTCAACGCCCGTGATCTGGACCCCGGTGCCGAAGATGGCCGTGATCTGCCGCGCGGTCGTCCCTCCGGCGAGGCCGAGGATCGCGACGCTCTGTGGCCTCGGCTCGGTCGCCTGCGCCGCGCGGAACGAATCTGCGATCGCCATGTAGTCCCAGGGACCGCCGGTCAAGAGGCTCTGAGAGTCGTAGATCGAATGGATCGCCTGGCCCTCGTTGAGGATCAGATCGGTCCTCGTCCCGTCCTGCACGACCTGGATGTAGTTGTAGGCGGACTCCTTCTCGTAAAGCAGCTTGCCGACCTCGGGAGGCTTGATCCCCGACGGTAGAAGAACGAAGGCGAGAATGACCGCCACCCCGAAAAGCGCGTACAGGCGGCGCCGCGGCCACAGCCCCGCGACCGAGATGACGACGAGGGCAAGCCCGAAACCCACGAGCGTCGGCCGTGTGCCATACGTGGGGATGAACCAGAACACCGGCAGAAACGTGCCGAGAATGCTGCCGGCGGTGGAGAGCGCGTAGACGCGTCCCGCAGTGTTGCCGCCGGTCTCGACGTTCTTGAGCAGGAGGCGGATCGCAAACGGGCTGACGCAGCCCAGCAGGATCACCGGCACGGCAAAGAGCAGCACGACCGCGAACAGGGTGCCGGCGACCAGCCCCGCGCTCAGGTCTTTGAACCCCTGCTGTGAGGCGAGCAGGATCGGGTAGCTCACGAGCGGGATCACGCCGATCCAGAGCCCGGCCCACGCGGTGATCTGGTAAAGCAACTGGTCGTGCGGGCGCCGATCGGCGAGCCGCCCGCCGAGGACGTACCCGGCGGAGAGATAGATCAGCACGAGGCCGATGAGGACGCCCCACACGTAAAGGCTGGTGCCGAAGTAAGGCGCCAGCAGCCGCGAAGCCCCGAACTCCACGCCCAAAGAAGCCATGCCCGAGACGAAGACGAGCGGAAGCAGAAGGCGGCCGTGCGGTCTGCTCGTCGTGGTCGTCAGCTTGGCTGCTCTGCCGCCCACCGCCGCGTGGCTTCATCCATCGGCACCGGCAGCTGAAGCCTGACCTCCGCGTAGAGGTCGCCCGGCGGACCTCCCCTGACGTCGGGAAGGCCCAGTCCGCGCAGGCGGATCTTGGTGCCGTTCTGCGTTTCTGCCGCTACTTTGAACTGGACCTGCGTGCCTTTCAGCGTCGGGGCCGCGACCTCACCGCCCAGGAGCGCAACCCGCAGCGGAACAGGCACGACCACCCTCACGTCGCGGCCCTCGCGGGTGAAGACCGGGTCGGGCGCGATCTGCACCCTGGCCCGAAGCCCTGGCACGCGCAGGACCGTGCCCTCCTTCACCCCGGCGGGCACGTTCACCTCGACGCGCCGCCCGCCCGGCAGCTCGACCGTCCGGCTGGTTCCTCGATAGACCTCGGCGAGGCTGACGGTGACCGGCGCTTCCACGTCGGCCGGCGCCGGGCGAGCCCGCCCGCGCGAGCCGCCGAAGATCGACCCGAAGATGTCACCGAAGCCGGCCTCGCCTCCGAACATCTCGTTGATCTCCTCGGGAGTGGCGGTTCGGTACTGAACGTTCCCGCCCGGCTCCGTCCGGAAACCGCCGGCTCGAGCACCGGGTCGGGGCCCGGCCGCCTGCGCGGCCGCCCAGTCGGGGCCGTACTGGTCGTAGAGGCCCCTCTTCTTTGCATCGGAGAGCGTTTCGTGCGCCTCGGAGATCTCCTTGAAGCGGGCCTCCGCCTGCTTGTCGCCTGCGTTCAGATCCGGGTGATGCTTACGCGCCAGCTTTCGGAAGGCGGCCGAGATCTCTTTCTGGGTCGCGGTGCGCGGCACCCCCAGCACTTCGTAAAAGTCCTTAACCTTAGGCATCTCGCGGACTTTCTACCCTCTTCAGATAAGCCACGAACCCGGGGCGCGGCTCGTACCCCAAGGCCTTGTTGATATGAAGCATCGGTGAGTTTTCCTCGTCGTTGTCGGTCATGACCATGGGCACGCCGAGCTCCACGGCCTGGGCCAGAGACTGCAGCTTGACAGCCTTGGCCAGCCCCTTTCCACGGTGGTCCGCCGAGGTGCAGGTGTAGCCGGTCCACACGGTTCCGCGGACGGGCGGGAATTTCAGGTAGGTCATGGCCACGGGGATGTCTTTGTCCAGAACGATCCAGGTGCGGTCGGCCGGGCGATCGGGCGCGGTGGTTCGCGCCTCGAAGTCGGCGAGCGTCTCGACCAAGATCGGGAGGGTGTGCGGGATGTCCTGCCGGGTCCGCGCGTCGAGGTCGTAGAGCTTTTCGAACTTGTCCGGGCGCTTCCACGCGGCAAGCGTCACGAGCTCGAAGCCGCCGGCTGCAAGCCTGGCCCTCGCGTCTGCCGCCGTCTCGGTGATCCGCTCGCCATGCTTCACCAGATCGAGCAGCGAGATCTTCCCCACACGGTCGCGCTTGAATCCGACTGCGGCCAGAGCTTCGACCATCTCCTGCTCGTCCTCGTTGGCATACCCGAGAAGCAGACCGGCGCCTTCCGCGACCGCAAGGTCGCAAATCCACGACCACAGGTTCAGCAACCTGCCGTGGTCGATCACAGCCCGATCAAGGAAGACCTCGACCTCGCAGTGGCGATTGGGCAGCATCTCCCACGGACCATGAGTCCAGGCGAGAAACGCGATGGGCCTGCCCGCGCGCTCGGCGATGAAGCGGCCGAAGAAGTAGCCCCGCCGCGGGTGGTCCCAGCGGAAGCGCGTCATCACCGGGTCCACCGGGAGGCTCGGATACGAGGCCGTCATCAGATCAGCCGCCAGAGCGGCGTCATCCAGCGTCGCCGGCCGGTAGGTGAGTTCAGCCATCACCAAGACTCTATCCGCGTCCCACATTGAAGTCCGACCGGCCCTAGAGGGGCAGCACCTTCGGCACCACCCCGGAGTCGCCGATCTCCAGCAGGCCGACTGTGGGCGCGAAGAACCTCCGCATGTGGCGGGCCACCTGCAGCCAGCACCATTCGAACCACCCGGGCCGCTCCCGGAGCCGGCGCGCGGCGGTGGTGGGGTTCCACTGATGCACACCGCCTGGATTGAATACGAGCGCTCCGCCGATCGACTCGACGTGGGGCCGGTGCGTGTGACCGTAGACGATCACATCGGCTTCCGGGTACCGGCGGCGCAGCTCGCGCGCAAGGCCCTTGTGGGGTTGGTAGTGGCCAAGGCTGAGCGTCCACAGGAGGGTTTGCGATTCCTCGATCCATCGGCTGCGATTACCGTGCGTGATCACGATTCGCTTTCCCTCTATCCGGAGCTCGCGGCTTTTCGGAAGCGCGACGAGTTCTTTGTCGTGGTCACCGCGAACAGCCTCGACGGGCGCGATCCGGGCGAGGTCGGTGAGGGTGCTCTGACCGTTGACGTCTCCGGCGTGAATGATGAGAGACACCCCGTCGAAAAGGCCCGCGATGCCGTCTGGCAAGCGAGCGATGAACTCGGGGCAGTGCGTGTCGGCAACCACGCCGACCAGCGTCGTCACGTCTGCCCGATGAGTCGTGACGAGCGCGGAAGAGTGAGAAGCACGATCAGCGGTGCAAGGCTGAGGACGGCGGCGATCCCGAACACGTAAACCTGCCCAGCACCGAACGCCGCGGCTCCGATCACGGGACCGATGACGCCGCCGATGTAGAACGGAAACAGGATCTGCCCGAGCACGGCCCCCCGCCGTTCGGGGCTGACCGTGGCCGCCATGACCGCCATGCTCGCGGTCAGGATGGCCGCCGCAAAGACCCCGTTGGCGAAGAGCCCGACGGCGAATGGCAGAAGCTGCCGGCTGAACGCGACGCCTGTAAGGGCGAGCGCGCACCCGATCGAGGTGAGGTTCAAGACGGCGACATGTCCGAACCTCTGCATCGCAGCGCCCCACAGCGGCGAGGCCACAGCCTGGCCCAGCCCGACGGCGGAGAGAACGGCACCGACCGCGGTCACCGTGTCAGTCGGTGACAGTCGCGCGATGTAGATGGGCGCGTAGGGCAGCACAGTCCACAATCCGACCTGGCATACCGCTGTGGCGAGGAAGAGCCGCCATACGAGCGGCTTGCTCACTATCTCGTCGAGCGCCCCGCGCAGAAGGCTCAACACCCGGAGGTCGGCGGGGCGGGCATGCTCGCCCTCCCTCATCACGACCACCAGCAAAAGAGCCATCGTCGCCGAAAGGACGGCGTCGAAGAGGAGCATCCCGCGGACATCCACGACGTGAACCAGCAGTGCTCCGAGTATCGGGCCGACGGCGCGCCCGGCCGGCGAACCGGCTCCAACGATGCCGACGGCAAGAGCAAGCCTTGCTTTGGGTGTCGTCGACGCCTGCACGGCGAGCATCACGCCTGTGTTGCCGAGGATGAAGCCGTTGAGGCAGCGGAACACCAACGCCATCCAGGGCTCTGTCGACAGTGCCCAACCGGCGAAGATCACCGCCTCGAGCGCGGCGCTGCGGACGATCACGTATTTGCGGCTGTAACGGTCGGCGAGCACCCCCCAGAAGGGAGCCATGGGCAGAGCCAGGATCCAGCCGAGGCTGGACATGGCCGCGATCCAGCCCGGAACCTGGGCTGCCGGAACATGCAGCTCCCGGAGATAAATGGGCGTGTACGCGGTCAGCTGGGTCCACGACTGGCTTTCAACACAGGTCGTGGCCGCGAACAGGACTGCGAGGCCGACCCAACCTGCGGCGGCTCCTGCCCTGGCTGTGGTCTGCACTCAGGATAGCTTATCCTCCGGCTGAATCTGACATTCTTACGCTCGCCATTGACAGATTGGCAAGCCACGCCGTAAATTTGTCGCATGAATGACCCCAGACGCGAAATCCTGAGCCAGGTGGCGAGCGGCGAGATCACCCCAGACGAGGGCGCGGCCCGCCTGGACCTCATCGATGGCGAGCCCGCCGCTGTGGCGGCGGCCACGGCACCGCCCCCGGGACAGCCGGCCGGTGCGACGCTCCGTCGAGTCAAGGTCTCGACGCAGATAGGCACCGCCGAAGTGGTCGGCGATCCAAGCGTCGCTTTCGCCGTCGCCGAAGGCGCCCACAGCGCGCGCCAGGAGGGCGACATGATGGTGTTCGAACAGCGCCCCTTCGAGGGATCCGACACCTTCACGTTCGGCCACCCCGGAAATGCGCGTGGACCCCGGCGAAACCTGATCGTCAGGATGAATCCGGACCTCGAGCTGATCACGGATGTCCAGGCCGGCAGCGTCCGGGTGGTCGGCGTGCACGGCCCCATCAAGAGCGAGGTTCAGGCGGGGAACTTCTCGATCGAAGACTTTCGAGGGCCACTCGAACTCTCATTTCAAGCGGGAATCGTCATTGCCAGAGGCCGGCTCGAGACAGGAGAAAGCCGCATCCACTGCGAGATGGGCTCGGTCGCAGTCCGGCTGGAGAAGGGATCGAGCGTCCGGATCGGCGCGCGCACCCAACTGGGCAAGCTCGTGCTCGAAGGGGCCGGCGCGCAGGCGTCCGCGAGCGGCTCTGACAAACGCCTGACCGTAGGCGCCGGGGCCGCATCGCTGGACATCAACTGCGAGATGGGCAACGTGCGGGTGACAGTAGATTGACGGCCCGAGCCGCGCGACGCCGTCCCCCCCTCAACTGCCCCGTTTGCGACTCAAGGCTCGCGCTGACGAGGCTGAGCTGTCCCGCGTGCGACACGGAGCTTTCCGGAGCTTTCAGCACGTGTGAGTTCTGCGTTCTCTCCGACGATGACCGATCCGTGCTGCGCGTTTTCCTCGCCTCTCGAGGAAACATGAAGGAGCTCGAGCGGGTGCTTGGCGTGAGCTACCCGACCGCGCGCGCGCGATTCGACGCCCTGCTGGCAAAGATCGGAATCGAGCGTCCATCCTCCGCGCCACCGGCCAGTCGCGTCGAGCTTATGGAACAGGTTGCCCGCGGAGAAATCGGCATCGACGAGGCTCTGAAGCGCCTCGAGACTACGTGAGGAGTTTGACCATGAATCCCATGGACCGCGCCGACCGAGCCCCCGAGGAATTCGCCCGGCACCTCGCCGAGCAGCAGGCACGAATGCAGGCGGCGCAGGGTTTCGTCCACTACGCGCATTCGCAAACAGGGCTGCTGGCGCGGTTTCTCCAGCGTATGGCAGACCGTATCGACCCGACCGGAGAAGCTCGCCGAGAGCTCAGGTCGCCCCGAGCGTAATCCCTGAAAGCTAGCTGACGCCCGCCGCGGACAGGCCTGCATTGTGCGCCGCCGCGGTGTTGGCCCCAGCGTCAAGAGCCCGCACGGCCGCGGTCGCAAAAAGGTGGGCCTTGTGCGTGTCCAGGCTAAGGTCGATGTTCGCCAGCGCGAACCAGGCGCAGTAGGTCTGCCGCCCGCTGGCCACCGCCGCCGGCGGCCGGCTCATCGCTGCGGTCGCCCACTGCACGGCGGTCGCGACATCCTTGCCTCCGGCCAGGGCTCGGAATGCGCCCTGCGCCGCGGCGTGGCAGGCGCTCGCCGGCGCACCGCCCCTTTTGGCCCACGAGAACCACTCCGCATACGAGCGATCCTCCGGCGTGGGCACCATCTTCTTGGAGCCGAGCTTGCCGCTCTGCCTGACCACGGCCCACGACGATCTGCCGGACGCGGTCGCCGTGATCTCCTGGGCAGGAGGGTTCGATCCGCTCGGCGGCCGCGACCCTGGCGGCGACGGCGGCGGGGGAATTGTCGTCCTCGGATCGCTTGACGACGGCGGAGGCTGAGTCGTCTGAGGATAGGCGGCAGCCGCAGCAGGCGGTTCGGACGGCTGGCGCCGGTTGAACGATCCGAACTGCGACTCGGGCTCGTCGAAGCTCGACGGCTCCGGCGCGATCCGGATTCGCGGCGCCCAGGCGGGGATCTGGACCGGCGCCGGCCAGTCCACTGACGGCTCTGCCTCCGCCGGCGGTTGGGGCGGGACCGGAGCCCAGGCCGGCTGCGTCGGGGCGGCGGGCCCTGC
>JBIOJB010000116.1:0-8749 GCA_044450465.1 Candidatus Dormibacterales bacterium
GGGGAAGAGCGAGCCAGGCCATGGCGGCCGCTGCGCAAACTCCCGGCACGAACGCCAGGACTGCCTGCCCGGTGGCGTCCCAGAGTGCGCCGGCGATGAGGGGGAACACGAAACCGGCGCTGTACTGAACCGTGAATATCGCCGCGCTCATGCGGTGCACGTCGCCCGCCTTCTCGGCCCTCGCCGGGAGGGTCAGCGCCACGATGAACGTCAAGGCGCAGGCGAAGCCGAGGACGCCGGCGCAAGGAACCACGAAGGCTCCTGGGAGGAGGATCATGCCGATCTGCGTGGCTCCCATCAGCGCGCTCGATCCGATGAAGCCGACCTTGCCCGTCAGCAGGGGCTCCCACAGGGCGACAGCGGGTGCGGTGAGCAGCTGCGCCGCATTCAGCACGAAAAGCGTCGGAGCGATGAGCTGGTGCCTTCCCGTCTGGTCGAGAAAGTCGGGTACGTAAGCGTTGGTCGCGAAGTAGACGGCTGACGCCATCCCCATGGTCAGCCCGATCCGCACGGCCTGGTTCTCCCTCCAGCTCGGCCACCAGCGGGACGGGACGGCCGGCCTTGGTCCGCGCGCCGGTGCCGAGGAGACGATGGCTATGGTCGCCACGACGATCGGCACGGACCAGGACGCAAGCGCCCAGCGCCAGTCGCCGTGGGCAAGCTGCAGCACGCCGAACGGCGTGGTGAAAGCGGTCGGAATGGTCTCGCCCAAAAGGATGCCGTTGCTGTAAACGGCTGTCGCGATGGCGATGCGCCGCGGAAACCACTCGCGGACGAGAGACGGGAAGGCGGGCTGGCTGACTGCGACTCCGACGCCCATCAAGAAGGTGCAGGCGAAGAGCACCGGTGTCGAAGGTCCGAGCCCTCGCAAAGCGCCAAAGATCGCGACGAAGCCCAATCCGGCGATCAGGGCGCGGCGGATGCCGAGCTTCGAGATGAGGAGCGATCCCGGCACCGCGGCGCTGGCGAGAAGCAGGACCGGGAGCGAGACCAACGCTCCGACGGCCTTCTCGTCAAGGCGAAGCTCGTGGTGAATCAGCGGAACCAAAGGCGGCACGGCAAGCAGCGTCATGCGGAGGCATATCCCCCCGAGCCAGAGCATCGCGAGGTGAAGCCAATCCTTTCGGGTCAGGCTCATGGGCGCCCCGCTTTCATGGATTGCCTATATTGGTGCGCGTGTCCGGCCTCCTGATCGTTGGCGCCACCGGGGCGGGCGATGCCACCAGAGCCAGCATTCCCCTTCACATCGCGGCCAACGGGGCCGGCCCCGGGGGGATCGAGGTCGGGGTCGCCTTTGCGGGAGACGCCGCCGGGCTCCTCAAGCCGGATGTCATCGATTCCGTTCGCGGCGTGGGCATCCCGCCACTGCGCGAGCTGTTCGACAAGTGCGTTGCCCAGAACGTACCGTTCTACGTTTGAAAAGGCTGTGCTGAGGCCCGTGGGGTCTCTGCGGAGATGCTGACCGGAAACGCAAGGATGATCACGCCGGTCGAGCTCGTCAGGCTCACCATGGAGGCCGACAAGGTCCTCAACTTCTGAGCTCGGTTCCTGCTCACTCCCGGGTGGCGCCGATGGCTGCGAGGGCGCTGGGGTTCTCGAGGGACGACAGGTCTCCGGGATCTTGGCCGGTGTAGACCGAGCGCACCACCCGACGCAAGATCTTGGCGTTCCTTGTCCGTGGCAGGTCCACGACGAAGTGGATGGCCTTCGGCCTGAGAGGTTTGCCCAGTGCGCGGGCGACCAGGTCCTGGAGCTCAACCGCAAGCTCATCACTTGCCACGCGATTCGGGCGAAGGATCACGAAGCACACCAGCACCTCGCCTTTCAGCTCGTCCGGCACGCCGACGGCCGCCGATTCGGCCACCGCCGCGTGACCGACCAGGATCGACTCAACTTCGGCCGGCCCCAGTCTCTTGCCCGCGACCTTGATCGTGTCGTCGGAGCGCCCGAGCACGTACCAGAGATCGTCGTCCGGGTCGCGATAGGCCCAGTCGCCGTGCACCCAGATACCCTCGAAGCGGCTCCAGTAAGTGTCGAGATAGCGCTGGCTGTCGCCCCAAAAGCCGCGAGTCATTCCGGGCCAGGGATTGCGGATGGCAAGCTCGCCCACCTCGCCTTTGACCGAGCGGCCCTCCGAGTCCAGAACGTCGGCGGCGATGCCCGGCACCGGGCCGGCGAAGGAGCACGGCCGCAAGCGAGTGATGACGTTGCCGCAAAGGATGCCGCCCGAGATCTCGGTGCCGCCCGTGTAGTTGATGATCGGGATCCGCCCCCCGCCGATGTGCTTGAAGAACCACTGGAACGGCTCGGGGTTCCACGGCTCACCGGTGCCGCCGAGGATGCGCAGGCTCGTGAGGTCGTGGTGGGCCGGGACCTCGTCACCGTGTGTCATGAGGCCGCGGACCAAGGTGGGGGAGACTCCGAGCACCGTGACCTTGTGGTCTTCGACCATCCGCCACAACCGGTTGGTGGCGGGATAGTCCGGCGTGCCTTCGTACAGGACCATGGTGGCCCCGAGGATCAGCGTGCCGAGGATGAGCCAAGGTCCCATCATCCAGCCGAGGTCCGTGTACCAGAAGACGGTGTCGCCGGCGCCGATGTCAAAGCCGTGCGCCATGTCCTGGGCCGCCTTGACCGGAAACCCTCCGTGCACGTGCAGCGTACCCTTCGGCTTGCCCGTCGTGCCCGAGGTGTAGATGATCATCAGGGGGTCTTCGGGATCGAGCTCCTGGGTGTCCGTCTGGCTTGACTCATCTTCGAGCAGGACGTCCCACACCTGGTCGCGGCCATGGGTCCAAGGGATCTCACGCACCACGCGGCGGTGGACGATGACCTTGGTGACGCTTGGGCAGCTTGTCAGGGCGCGATCAGCCGTCTCCTTCATCGGTATCACCTGACCGCGGCGGTAGAAGCCGTCGGCACAGATGAGCACCTTCGCCTCGCCATCGCGCAGGCGCGTCGAGATCGCCTCCGCGCCATAGCCGGAGAAGAGGGGAATGATGACCGCCCCGATCTTCACCGTCGCCAGCACGGCCACGGCGACCTCGGGGCACATCGGCATGAAGATGCCGACCCGATCTCCCGGCCGGACCCCCAGCTTGCGCAGCGCGGCGGCGAGACCGCATACCTGGCGGTCTAGCTCGCCGTACGTCAGCCGGCGCACCTCACCTGGTTCGCCCTCCCAGATGATCGCCGGCTTGTCGTTGGTCTCGGTGTCGCGGTACCGGTCCAGGCAGCTGTGGACGATGTTCATGCGCCCCCCGACCCACCACCGGGGCCAGGGCTTTCCCCTCGAGAGGTCGACGACCTGGTCGTACGGGCGGTAGAAGGCGACGTCGATGTCCTTGATCGCCGCGTCCCAGAACCACTCGAGGTCCTCATCGGCACGCTTTAGGAGATCGGAGAACTTCGTGATGCCGTGCGCGTTCATGAAGCGCATGAGGCGGCTCTTGGCGATGACCTCAGCGCTCGGCTCCCAGATTACGTCACCGATCACGACAGGCTGCATGGCTTTCGGAGTCTATTGTCTCCACACGATGGGTGAGCTGCCTGAAGGCTTTGCGGACGATCTGGCCCGAGTGGTCCGGCCGGCGGATTGGACGTCAGCCGCCGAGATCGTCGAAGCGGCGACCCTGCTCGACGACTCGGGGCTGGCCCACTTCCTCCGGCTCGTTGCAGCACGGGTGCGGACGTCGCCTGCTCCAATCAGAAGTGAGGAGCTGCGCGAATACCTCCAGCGGGCCGCCACCGCCGTTTGATGCGCTCCGCCTCCTGCAGCAGCTCCCAGTAGTTGGCCCAGGCAGTGCGGGCGACGGCAAGTGCGAGCTCGGCCTTGAAGTGCTCCCGAGCCGCGCGCACCGCATGCTGCTGTGCGTAGGCCCAGCGGTCTGCCGCCCGTTCGACGGTGCTCTCTACCAGCGCCAGCCACTCCCGTTCGTCCGAGCATCCCGTCGGCGACGGCAGCGTCAGCAGTTTCCACCTCTTGTCGCCGCGCACCACGGTCAGCATCGGTTGGCCGCTGGGGCGCCCGGCGTGGCGGTTTGGGCGAGGATGGTTGGGGTTCGCGGCCATCAATCGCTGCTGAACCGCGAAGACGAGCTCGTGCACGGCGTCGATGGTCGACGGAGGCAATGCGGGATTGCGCCGGCCCAACCTGATCTGCAGCGCACGGACCGCTTCTCTCAACCGCTCGGGTGCCTCGCATCTGTCTTCGAGTCGCAGCGTCTCCACGTCGTCGAGCAGAACGTCTGATTCCGCAAGCAGGGCGCGGCGCCTAGTCTCGGCCCTGTCCTCCGTCTCCTCCGCGACCGCCGCAGCCATCTCTGCATGCACCATATC
Organism: Candidatus Dormibacterales bacterium; assembly: GCA_044450465.1. GTDB lineage: Bacteria > Chloroflexota > Dormibacteria > Dormibacterales > Dormibacteraceae > JBIOJB01. The sequence continues at coordinate 4,339 of JBIOJB010000116.1, forward strand.
GCGACCCGACGGTTTGTCAAGTATAGGTTTACAGCCTACCGAATGTTAACAAGCAGGATTGCGAGCCGGGGGACCTGCCGCTAGGGTCAGCGCCGCGATGAAAAGGTGGCTGACGGCGGTGGCGGCATTGGCGGCGGGCGCTGTCGTGACGGGGGTGCTCTTGGTCATGACAGACCCCTCGCGCGGCGCCTCGAATGTATGGGCGACCGTACGCGACCTGCCTGCCGGAGCTCAGCTGGATGGTCAGGCCATCGCGCTGATCAAGGTGGGAATGGGTGCCGACGGTCCGCTGCTGTTCTCCGCCGGCGAGGAACAGTCGCTGTTACGCCTCCGCACGACACACAACCTCGTTGCCGGTCAGCTGATCCAGCGGAGCGACGTGACCGCGTCGCCGGCAGCGACAGATATCCGTCTCGTCTTCGTGCCGCTCAAAGACACCCCGCCGGTCGTGGGCGGCTCCCGGGTCGACCTGCTCGTCATCGATGGCGCACCCGATCACGTGACGGTCGAGCCGTTCGCCACGAAGGTGGAAGTCCGGGCAGCGACGGGCGGTGGTCTGGTGCTGGCGGTTCCCTCGCAGCAGGCGGCGGCGTTCGTGTACGCCGCGGCCGCAATGGACCTCGCGGCGGTCGTGGCCGAGCCAGGGGCGGCCGACGGCACGGAGCTTCCGGTTTCCTCCTCTCAGCAGGCTATCGACCTGGCGTCACATTGATGAGCCTGGCCATGGTTGCGAATGCGGTTGATCTCGAGCAGAGGCTTCGAGGTCAGGTCGAGACTGAGCTGGGGGGCGAGCTGGCGCGCCGTGATCGGACCCGTCTTCGGGTCGAGGACCAGGATTGGGTTTATGAGCTCGTCGGTCGCCTCGTCGGTCAGCAGGGCTTGGATACAGCGGAGTCGGAGCGGCTCTGGCGGCTGATCTTCGCCTCGGTGACACCTCTGGGGCCGCTTGCCGAACACCTCGCGGACCCTGAGGTCGAGGAGGTCCGGATCAACGGGACGGCAGCATGTTTTGTCTTCAGGAACGGCAAGCGCGAGTCAATCCCGCCTCCATTCGGGGAGGAGGCGTCTCTGGTCGAGCTCGTCCAGTGGTACACGGACGGGACGCCCTCCGCGCGCCTGGACAGGGCGAGTCCCATGGTGACGATGACGCTTCCGGAGGGCAGCCGGCTGCACGCAGCCCTCTCGCCGCCAGCCTGGCCCATGACGGTGACGATCCGGCGTCACCCAGCCGCGCGCTTCTCCGATCTGACGTCTCTCGAAGCTTCGGGCTTCTTGCCTCCCGCCCTGCGAGATCTGCTTCAGGCTGCGATCGCGGGCCGGCTCAACATCCTGATCTCGGGCGGAGCCGGCGCCGGGAAGACCACCTTCATGCGGGTCCTGGCAAGACTGATCAATCAAGAAGAACGCGTCGTAACGATCGAAGACCAGGCCGAGCTGCATCTCTGGCGTGAGTTGAAGGACTGCGTCGGACTCGAGGGCCGGCCCCCGAATACGGAAGGGAGGGGGGCCATCACGATCCAGATGCTCGTCCACGAAGCCCTGCGCATGTCGCCTGATCGAATCATCATCGGCGAGGTTCGAGGAGCAGAGGCCCTGGATCTGCTTGACGCCATGAACACGGGGCATCCCGGCTCGATCTGCACCATCCACGCGGACAGCCCACGTGAGACGTTGCCCAGGCTGGCGCGGCTTGCCCTTCGCAACTCACAGGCGCCGAGGGCGGAGGTCGTGCTCTTGGAGGTCGTTCACTCCGTGGACCTTGTGATTCACGTGGGACTGATCAGAAGGGGCGAAGGAACCCGCGAGCGCCGGCTTCTTTCTGTCGGCTGCGTCGCCGGTCTCGACGACGGCAGGCCGCGGATTCAAGAGCTCGTTTCGTTCGGCGATGACGGCCTTTGGCACCGGGTCGGGTCGCCTGCAGCGATGCCCGAAAGGATCTGGGCGAAGCTCGGGTCGGTCTGCGACCCGGGTCAGTTGCTCGAGGGCTTCGATGCGTGAGGCGATGGCGGTCGGCGCCGGCCTTGGAATGGCGCTCGCTCTTCTGGCACTCGGCACCGCGCCAGCCGCGCCGCTGTTGAGCTCGTTTGGCCGGCCGGCGCGTCGGTGGTGGGCTGAACAGGCTGATCTGGCTCGCTCATCAGGTTTCGGCTGGCTCGACGGAGGACGCCTGGTTGCCCTCGAGCTTGTCGCCGGGTGCCTCGGCGCACTCGGTGCCATCGCCTTGACCGGGTTGGCCGTGCTCGCGGTCCCAGGTGTGGTCGGGGGCGCCTCCCTTGCCCGAGCTTGTGTCGCCGCACGGGCCCGAGCGCGCCAGGCCGAGCGGCAGGACGCGGTTCTCGAATCTGTCCGGATGCTGCGCCAGCTTCTCGAAACCGGCGCGACGAGCGTGAACCAGGCGCTCGCCCTGCTTGCCGAGCGCGGCCCCATCCCACTTCGGTCTGAATTCAGGATGGTCGCTGCGAAATCGTTCGGCCGCCGTCAGGCCTGGAGAGAGGCACGGGAACGAGTTGGCGAGCCGCTCTTCGACATGCTCGCCGCCGCGGTCTTGATCCAGCGGCCCGGAGGCGGCGAGCTGGTGCCACTGTTCACGGAGCTCGAGTCCTCGGTCTCGGCGGCACAGGAGGTCGAGCGAGAAGCTCGGGCGCTGCAAGCGCAGGCCCGCTCGGCCTCGACCATCATCGTCACCTTGCCTCTCGCGTTCCTCGTCATCCTCTCGGCACTGCATTCGCCTTATCTAGACGCCTTTCATGAACCGGCCGGCGAGCTCTTCCTCCTCGCGATGCTCGGGGTGATGGCACTGGGCTACGTCTGGATGAGGCGGCTGCTGCAGCTGCCCGGACTGCAGCGCGTGAGACTCGCCGATGCCTGACATGGCGGCCAGGCTCGCCTTGCTAGCCGGACTTCTCTGCGGCCTCGCTGTGCTGGCGGCTTCCGGGTGGCGGCTTCCGGCGGGGTCGGTCCGGTGGGTCGTCAAACGCTGGAGGAATGCACTTGGGTTGGTTGTCGAAGCAGGCTGGCGCCGGCGGCTCTCGAGCCAGCTCGAGCGCTCCGGCTGGAACCTGGGAGCCAATCAGGCAGCCCTCGTGGCCTTGAGCTCGGCCGGCTGTTTGGCCGTCGTCGGTTTCATGATGGGACCGGCCTGGGGCCCGGTCGGCTTCGCCACCGCCATTGCGGCCTGGACGATTTCGCTTTTGTCCTCCGTCGAGCGCAAGCGGCGACGCCTCGCGGGCGAACTGGTGCCGCTTCTCGAGCTGTTCATGCTCGAGCTCAGCGCGGGAGGCAGCGCGCTGGCTGCGCTGGGATCGGTTTGTCTTCAGGTCGAGGGTGAGCTCGCCTCAGACCTGCGCCGAATGCTGATAGCTTCGCAGGTCGCGGGCTCGGCCACGTTCGAAGCCCGGTTGATTCAGTACGCGGAAAACGTTCAGATCAGCGCGCTGGCGAGCCTCGCCACCGTCCTGGCCGCGAGTCGGGAGTTCGGGACGGGCACCGGTCAAGGTGTTCGAGCACTCGCCACCGACCTGCGCCGGGCGCAGCGCCGAGAGCTGATCGCCCGAAGTCGAAAGGCCCTCAACCACGTATTGCTTCCGGCTGCGTTTGGAGTGTTGCTTCCATTCCTCGGAATCCTCATGTTTCCAGCCGTCTCGGTTCTTCAGCGCAGTCTGCATTGAGCGGCTGCGGCCGTCAGACGCGAGGACGCGGAGCGGCCCTTGTCGAGTTTGCTCTCGCGTGGCCGCTTGCCCTGCTGGTGGTCCTGGGTTCCGTGGAGCTGGCCGTCTGGGGCGTGGAGGCCTACGCGGCTCGCGCCGCCGCGCTGGCTGGGGCGCGAGCCGGGTCCGTTGCTGGCGTTCTCCCAGAGACAGCTGTGGCGGTGGCGAGGCGTGCGCTCAACCCCAGCCTTGTAGGCGCCAGCGCCGGAGCATGGTGCCCCGGACAGCCGCCTCCCGCGCCAGCGGTCTGGATATGCGCTAAAGACCTGGGCAGTGCGATTGAGGTCGTGGTCGGCGGCGACGCGCCTGCGCCCGTACCACTCACAGGTGGCCACGGCCTTCCTCTTGGCGCCGACATCGTCCTGCAGAAGGAGGTCTTCACCAGTTGAGCAAGGGTCAGGCGTTCGTGGAACTTGCCGTGTGCATGCCCGTGCTCATCCTGCTCGCACTCGCCGGTGCCGCTCTCGTCCAAATCGCCGACGCCAAGGCGGGTCTCCAAGCTGCGACACAGGCGGCCGTCGCCGCCGCTGCCCGAGCACCAGATGCGGCGGATGCGAGGGCCTCGGCTCGCGACAGATTCGCCGCAATCGTCGTCGCCTATCCGCTGCGCAACACATCGCTCACGCTGAGCTTCGGCGGTTTCGAGAGGTCGGCGCGGGTCAGCGCGATCTCCTACGGATCGGTCGACGTCGGATGGGCGTTAC
>JBIOJB010000117.1:0-8699 GCA_044450465.1 Candidatus Dormibacterales bacterium
GGACACCGCGATGGCGGTCATGCTCATCCTGCTCGCCGCGACCGACCTTGGCGTCGGCGCGCTCTACTTCGGCATCTTCTACGGAGAGAACGAGGCCCTGCGTGAGTTGGGCGTGCCAGGTGGCCACAAGCCAATCGGGGCAGTTGGACTCGGCCATCCCGCGACGGACGAAACGGTCGACTTGACCCGCTTCGCAAAACGGCGCCGCGTGTTCGACGACATGGTCCATCGCAACGGGTGGTGAGAGGACGCTGACTAGAATGAGCGTCGCCGGAGAGAGGCATAGGCGGGCGGTGGCTTAGCTCGGTAAAGCGCCTGGTTTGGGACCAGGAGACCGCGAGTTCAAATCTCGCCCGCCCGACCATCACGTTTCTGAGCGCTGAAAACGGCCGATTTTGATCTCATTTCGACCGCTTTGGAAGGCCTTGGGCGCGCGGTTGGAACGGCTGTGGAAAACTCCTGGAACATGCCGAGTTAAGAGACCGCAGGACTGGCCTACCCGTTACAAGGGAGGCCAAGATGGGCGCGGTGAAACATTCGGTACGGCTCGTCAACGACAGTGGCTTTGCTGTTCCGGTTCGCCGGCAGCCACCGCTGGTCGTCGGCTATGAGCACTTCCGGCTGGACCGGCAGGGCCAGCTGCTCTCGCCGAAGACGCTGATCTACTACGACGAGACGGTCCTGCCGTTTCTGCGCTGGCTGGAGGCTGAGGGCGTGCGGCGCTTCGACGAGGTCGACGTCGGGCGGGTGCGCACCTTTCGAGCACACCTCGCCGCAAGGCTCGGCAAGTACGGCCGGCCGCTGGCGCCGAAGACGATCCTGGAGTATCACAGAGCCATCCTCTGCTTCCTCCGCTGGGCTCGCCGAGAAGGTTACGCGGTCGACCCGCGGATCCTCGAGCTCACGGCGCCTCGCGTGCCGGACAAGGAGCCGACGGTCTACCACATCGCCCAGCTGCGCAAGATCCTGGCGGCGTGCAACCCCGCCGTCCCGACCGAGGACCTGGTGGTCCGGATCCTGGTCAGCTCAGGGCTTCGCCGAGAGGAGCTGTGCGGGCTGGCGGTCGTGGGTCCGGACGGCCTGTCGGACGTCATGACCGACTCGCTGAGTAGCGGACGCGTGGAGCTCCGCGTTCGCTGGAACGCGGGTGCCAAGGGCCGCAAGTCACGCCGGGTGCCGATCACTCCCAAGCTGGCTGCTGCGATCAAGCGCTACGAAGCCCGCCACCGCCGGGAGTCGGATAATCCGCAGCTGCTGATCAACGAGCATTCGAAGCCGTACCAGGGGCCAGGGATCAAGTCGATGATGGACCGCATCACTCGGCGCGTTGGCTTTCGCGTGCACGCCCACGCGTTCCGCCACACCTTTGCCACCGTCGCAGCGAAGATGGGGTGGAACTTCGAGCACCTGCGAGCGGCGATGGGCCACTCGGACTACGGCATGCTGCAACGGTATGTTCGTCTGGCTACGGAGCGAGATTTAGGGCCACGCGCCGACTGGTTGGACCTGATCGCAAACAATCCGGCTATGGAGTGGCAGTAGCGATGTCCTTTAGGCGGTCAACCATTGCATTGGCGATCGCTGCGGTAGCTGTGCTGATGGGCACCGTGACGGCATACGCAGCCATGGACGCGACGCTTTCCTCTGACCACGCCCGGCCAGGAGATTGGGTCCTCCTTCTGACTGACGACAACAACGGGAAAGCGATCTACGACGATCTCTCTGCCGAAGGGAATCAGCTTATATACCTGGCCCCGACAGCAGGCGAGTTCACGGCGGGATGCGGAGGAAGCGGCGCCAAGATGGTCGGACGGTTGGCGTGGCGAGGCAACCGAGGCGGCGTCGCCTTTCGAGTTCCAACTCTGCCGCTGGGTACGTACTACCTGTTCATGGAGACTCACGCGCAGTGCTGGCGAATTGCCGGCACCGTGTCCGGCACTCATGGTCCGCTTGTTCTAGCGATCGGCAACGTCGTGGCCGACAATCAGAATGGTGCCGCGACCTGGAGCGTCGATTCATTGGGACCGCCTCAACAGCAGGGACCTTCACAACAGCCTGCTCACCAACCAGTCACTTCTGCACCAATCGGACAGCAGCTTCTCGTCGTAGCGATCGTGATTGTGGCCCTGCTAGTGGCTGCGGCGACCTGGTGGCGATGGCTGCGGCGTCGCTCGTCCTTGAGCTAACTTCGCGAATCGGGCACAGCTTGCCCCCCCACAAAATCGATGTCAGGTGACCGAGGGCACGTTAGCGCGTCTCCAATGCAACCCACCGTCATCGGTAAGACCCAGCCCGAATCCGCCGACCACGCTCAGCTCAGCCCACGCGTGCTTCGCGTCGAGCACATGCGGAACCAACTGCCATCTCGGGAGTGAATTGGTGATCTGTTTCCAGGTCTGTCCCGCGTCTGCTGATTTGAAGAGCGCGATGTCCTTGACGGCCCACCAGTGAGAAGCATCCTGGTATGCAACATCGCCGGGTGGAGGCGCCAGGTAACGCCAGCTGCTCCCGAGATCGAAGGATGTGAAGAGCGCGGGCTCACTGGGGTTTGGGGATGTCGTGGTGAAACCGGTGGTGGCGACCACTCCATGCTCAGGAAGTAATTCGACGGTCGTTCCGTGGCCATTTGAGTCCCAGCTCCGACCCGGAGGTGGAGGCAAATCCTGCCGCTGCCAGTTCTGGCCAGCGTCGGCGGACGCGTACAGGTGGGGAGGCCCAGCTCCCAGGCTACCCATCCACGCTTCACCCGGCGCACGAATGGCCATGTAGTAGGCGTCGCGGGGTGGATCCGGTAGCCGTTGCCAGGATGCGCCGCCGTCGCTGGTCTCGTAGAGATCGAAGAGCTGCCCACTCGTGGGCTCGGCCGGGTCTTGCACCAGAGCCCATCCCCGGCGTGCATCAACAAATGTGATCGCCACGCAGGGCGTCGACGGAAGTTGGACTTGGGTCCAGGTGTCACCCCTGTCGCTTGTCCTGTACAACTGCTCTCCGACCGAGGGGAGGCCAAGATCCATGAAGCCGTTCGATCTGTCGAATAGGTGAGTGGTGAGCTGCGCGAATCCAGGAGTGCTGCCGTGACCGGTGAACTGCAGCCTCCAGTGCTGCGCGCCGTCGGTGGTGTTGAACACTTCAAATTGGGCCGGCGGGGAAGGAGCGTTGGTGACATTGAGTGCCGCCCAGCCGAGGGTCGGCGTGACGAAGGAGTAGGTCACCGGGTTGGGGCCGGCCGGCGGAGTTGGCGTAACTGGCGTCCCGGTCCGGAACGTGGTGCCCGACCGCAGGTACACGATGCCCGCGGCAGCGACCACGACAATGGCGACCGCCGCGATAGCGGTAGCGCGGCGTCGACGCTGCGAAGACTCGTTCGGAACTGGCTCGCCGAACGGCGCGACACCCATCGTCCCCAGTAGAACATCGTCGACAAGTTCCTGGACGGGCGAGACGAATTTCTGGACGAGGGACGTTTGGGACGTTTCGAAGCGTCCCAGAACGCGGTTCAAACATCCTGTCGTCGTTGGTTTGCTTGACGACGATGAGATCGCTAATCCGGATGCTGAGTCAGCCGCTGGTGGGGACGTCTGGGACGTCTGGGACGTCTGAAGTCGTCCCAAGTCGTCCCAAGTCGTGGTTTAGACGTCCCCAAAGTCCGTGGTGTCATTGATCGTGATGTCACCTAGGTACGCGGCCAATACAGGGATCGGCGCCGGCACGTCGCCCGCGTTGCCCATGCGTGGCGAAGCCTCGCAGCGAACGCCGGTCAAGCACTTGGCGATGGACGGCCGGCAGCGCGTGCGCGCTCCCGAGCGCGCGACGCGCAGCGCGAATGGGTCGGGATGCTCGCAAAGTATGCCGACGGTCGAGTCGTCGGCGAGGCAATCACCTCGCGTGCGGCGGCGCTGGTCGGAGAACCGGCTGCAGTTCGGTGCTAGCGGTCCGGGTCCCCTCACAGAGGACCGCCAAAAGCCAGTGGTGACGCCGTAACGACAGCCCTCCGGGTGCTCTCCTCAGGCGTCGATTCGCTCTACGTCTCGTTCAGAGGAGACGTAAGCGCCGAACGTCTCGACGAATTAGAGGTCTTGAAGGCTTCGGCGCAAGAGACTGGCCAGCCGTCAGTGCTCGCCCATGGCGCTCGGAAGGCAATCGTGCAGCCGTCCGGGTGGGGAAGCTATCGCTATTGGCTCCGCTGCAGAGACTTCGACGTCTTCGTGGGGCGGGCTAAGAGTCTGCCAGCCGTCTACGCGCGGCTCGCGAGCTCGTTCATTCACGAGGTTGGTCCGAATTGCGCCATCGCTGAGTTGAAGTCGTTCGTGGAGTTCGCGTTGCAGCCACAGGGTGCCGAAGCGGTCTGTTCGCGGGTGGACATCTACGCCGACTTCCAGGGTTGGGTGCCGCGACAACAAGACTACGAGCGGTTCGTCACCAGGAGTCGGCGCAACACATCGCATGTTGCGATTCACCATGACGGTCGTCAGTTCACCGGTTTCACATTCGGACGCGACGCGATCGTCGCCAGGCTGTACGACAAAGGGGCCGAAATTGCGCACTCGGGTAAAGACTGGATGCGTGCCGTTTGGGGTGACCGCCTCGATCCCTCGTTACCAATATGGCGCATTGAGTTCCAGCTGCGGCGCGAGGTACTTGCGGAATGCTCACTCAAGGAACCAGAAGAGGTCGTGCGGAAACGCCAGGACCTGTGGAGCTACGCGACCCAGTGGCTGTCGCTGCGATCGCCCCGGTCAGGTGAGCGACGAACGAGGTGGCCGGTAGCCGGCGCGTGGGTGCAGCTGTCGCTGTCGGAGCTCGGAGCCCGGCAAAGCTCATTGGTGCGTCAGCGCATCAGAAAGCGCGAGGAGTCAGTCCTGGTCCGTGGCCTGGCGGGCTACGCCAGCTCCCTCGCTGCGGTGGCCGGCGTCAGCGACCTGGACGTTGCGATGTTGGTGGGCGGCGCCGCGGCGCCGCGTGGGCGAGTACATGGATGCAACAGGCCGAGACTTTCGCGCGCTGGTCTTGGCCAAGAGGGAGCGCCTGGTGTGACTCTGCAGTGGACGCTGGAATGGTCGGTCGACACTACCGCGATCGATCGAGTACGAATCCTGCGGGGCTGGACGCGCCGCGACCTGGCACACGAGGCCCACGTTGATGAGGGAACGCTTTGTGACCTCTTCGCAGGTCGACGCCGGCCTACTTTCGGCACTCTGCGGGCGCTCTGCCAAGTGCTCGGGCTATCGCTCGAGGATGTGATCGCCTTCACGTCCGCGCGCCAGCAGAATTTCAGCTCGATCGGCAGCCCGGCGTCTGACCCATGTTCGCGACGAGGCCCATCCCGTGTCTGAGCGGTCCGTTTCGTAACCGGAGGCTTGAGCCGATCGTTTCCATCTCATGCGGCGAGCAGCAGTCGTGCTGTGTGTCCTAATCACTGCCTGCACGAGTCAGACGACAGCTGGCCATGCGAGCTCGGCCCGCACATCGTCACCTACGGGCAACGCCAGCGCAGGGGCGCCCGTGGCACCTCGGCTGGATCGCGCAGGCCTCGCATACGACGCCGTCAATGGTGACCTAGTTCTGTTCGGCGCAGTCGATTCCCAAGCCGCCTACCCTGCCTCAGGCGGCCCACCGCCCCCGGGCACCGTAACCGCGGAGACATGGACCTGGCGAAATGGTGTCTGGAGTCGGCACGCGCCGTCGGTGAGTCCGCCGCCGAGAACTTCTGCCGGCATGGCTTACGACGAGGCGCATCACCAAGTGGTTCTGTTTGGTGGCCAGAACGCGGTAGAGCCCGTGCCAGGCCAAGGCTTGCCGGCGATGCAAGACACCTGGACCTGGGATGGCAGCACCTGGACACAACAGAATCTGGCAGTCGCTCCACCAGCCGCTGTTGGGCCTATGCTCGCGTACGATCCGAAGCTCGGTAAGGTGGTGGCTCTGGTCACGCCGGCCATAGGCGACAACCCGGGCGTACAGACCTGGGCATGGGACGGCCGCACCTGGATGCAACTTCATACATCCCTGGATGTGCTTGGACCCCGGTACGGCGAGATGGCTTATGACGCAGCCCATGGCTCGCTGGTGGTGTTCGGGGGTCAAGCGACTTGCACTGCTCCTGGTCAGTGCTCGGTCGATCCGGACACGTGGACGTTCGATGGCGCTGCCTGGACTCGCCATTCAGGAGTTTCGACGAGGCCGCCCGCTCGTGGGGGGGCCGCGATGGCCACTGACCCAGCGACCGGACTGGTGGTGATGTTTGGAGGTGGCCCCAGCACTAGCTTTTCCTTTTTCGGCGATACGTGGAGCTGGGACGGCAACGCCTGGACGCAACTCAATCCCGCGGTGTCGCCCTGGGCGCGCGCCGGTGCAATCGCCGTTTCTGACCCGGTCGATAAGCAGCTGCTTCTGTATGGCGGCGGGTGGAGTACCCAGAACTCCGGGTCGGAATTCTTCGACCTTTGGGCTTGGGCCAATGGATCGTGGACCCTAATCCAACCCACGACGACCGATGCGCCACCCGGCGAAAGGGACGCGATATTGAAGGCGGCGCTGCCGACGTTGTCGGCCGCGAGCGCTGCCCGCCTTGGAATTCCCCAGTGCTCGGGAACTCCCGCACCTTGCATGTCCATTCACCGCCAGCCGCAGCTTGCCGATAACGCGGCCTACGTGGTGTTCGACCTGAATCCGACGCAGGGCGCGAACGCCCAGTGCGTCTCGTATGTCAGCCGGGATTGGCGCTGGGGCTCGTGGGGCTTGATTGGGATCATCTGCGGTCCGATTGGTGGGCGCATGCCGCAGCTCGGTGCCCACGCGCAAGTCGCAGTGACTGGATGCGCCAACGTGCGGACAGTCCCCGAGATCGGCCAGGTGGTCAGCTGTCTTGCGAATGGGACGCCGGTCACCATCGATGATGGCCCGGTTGCGGTGTTCGGCAACCTCTGGTGGCACCTGGAAGGTAGGGGCTGGATGGCGCACCAGTTGTTGGTTCCAGGCTAAGGCGAACAGCTCCCAGAGCGATTTCTGGGTCAGCGAGCGACTAGATTCGGTACACACGGCTGAGAAGTCACTGCGTCCCGAGTAGAGGCTTTGTGGTAGGTGAATGAGTTAAGAGACTTGCGTCCGGTTGGGGTGGTCGCGCTAAGATCGAGCCGAATACGGTAGGCCGACGGGTCCGGTTTGGGACCAGGAGACCGCGAGTTCAAATCTCGCCCGCCCGACCATCACGTTTTGAGACGCTGAGAACGGCCGATTTCGATCTCATTTCGACCGTTTGGGAAGGCATTGGGCGCGGGGTTGGAACGGCTGTGGAAAACCCCTGGAACATGCCGAGTTAAGAGACCGGAGGACTGGCCTACCCGTTACAAGGGAGGCCAATTTGGGCGCCGTGAAACGTTCGGTTCGGGTCGTCAGCGACGGTGGCTTTGCTGTTCCCGTTCGCCGGCAGCCGCCGCTGGTCGTCGGCTACGAGCACTTCCGGCTGGACCGACAGGGTCAGCTGCGTGTCAGGCTAAGATCGAACCGAATACGGTAGGCAGACGGGTCCGGTTTGGGACCAGGAACCGCGAGTTAGAGTCTTGGGCGGCCGGGCCACTTGGCTATAATTCTAGCCATGGAAACCCTGCCGCTCGCTGACGTCAAGAACCGCTTGTCGGAGGTCGTCGAGAAGGTCGCGAGCCAGCACGACCGCGTGACGATCACACGCAATGGCCGGCCGGCTGCTGTCCTGGTGAGTCCGGAGGACCTGGAGTCCCTGGAGGAGACTCTCGCGGTCTTGGGGGATTCCAAGGAACTTGCTGCCTTGAAGCGGGGTCTAGCCGATCTGGACGCCGGGCGCATCGCGACCTTGGAGGATATGAAGGCCGACCTCGCACGACGTGCCTGAGCTGTATCAAGTCGTCGTCAGTGCGGAGGCACGCAAGTCTGTGCGCAGGCTTCCCAAGGAGGTGAATGCCGCGGTGGTGGCGGCTCTCGTCGGACTTGCTTCGGAGCCGCGTGCCGGGAAGTCGCTTGTTGGGGAGTTGCGCGGCTTGTGGAGCCTGCGTCGCGGCGACTATCGCGTGCTCTACCGAATCAACGACGAAACAAAGCGGGTTGAGGTTGCCCGCATCGGGCATCGACGCGATGTCTACCGCCACAAAGCGCCGTAAGCCCAGTTGGGAGACTGAAACCACGTCATACAGTTGTGACAAAGAGATGCAGAAGGTGTGATCCTCCCGAAAGACCGCGACCCTCGTTTCGTGACGATCCGCCGCGGAGGGACCCTCACCGATTCGGATCACCAGCTCCTCGCCCTGTGGGCGGCATCGTGCGCGGAGCACGTCCTCGACCGGTTCGAGTCGGCTCGCCCTGATGACCCGCGACCGCGTCAGGCGATTGAGCAGGCCCGCGCCTGGGTGCGCGGCGAGATCACGATGTCCCGGGCTCGCACTGCGGGCGGCCATGCAATGGCCGCAGCCCGAGACTTGAGCGGGGCAGCACGCCATGCGGCGTACGCTGCCGGCCAGGCGGCGGTCGTCGCACACGTCGCCGCGCACGAGCTCGGTGCGGCCGCCTACGCGATCAAGGCCGCACGCGCCGCCGCGCCGGAAGGAGAGGGCGAGAGCGCAGGGCGACTCGAGTGCCGGTGGCAGCGCGACCAGCTGCCGGAGGCGATTCGCGAGCTCGTACTCGACGACCAGCGGTTGCGGAACGACATCTGCTGGTCGGTGTTCGAC
>JBIOJB010000118.1:0-8418 GCA_044450465.1 Candidatus Dormibacterales bacterium
CATGAAGGGCTGCTACGAGTGCGGCATCTGCGTCGCGGCGTGCCCCTCGGCACGCTTCTATGACTTCAGCCCTCGAAAGATCACTCAGGCCGTCGCCAGGCAGGACGTGGACCTCGTATGGGAGCAGATGAACAAGGACGTCTGGGACTGCTCGCAGTGCTTCTCCTGCCTTCGCTGCCCGCGCGGCAACAACCCGGGCGGAATCATCACGATCATGCGCGAGGTCGCGGTAAAGAACGGCCTGCACACCGCGAAGGAAGCCCTCGAAGGCTACGGCCGGATCATCTACAAGATCATGGGCACCGGAACCCAGGTCTCCCCGGACATGATCCAGCCGGAGGCGTTCCCGGACTGGGGACCTGACACCAAGGAGATTTCCGGCCACCTTGAACTCTGGCGCAAGGCTCTGCCACCGGAGACGCTCCACACCACGAGCACGGCCTGGGACGTGGACGACAAGACCCTGACCGAGCTCTACGTCATCTGGCACCTGAGCGGCGTGCTCGACATGATCAAGTCGATCGACTCCGGACTGCACATGATCCTCGGCGACGTGATGGAGGAGCTGCTCGAGGAGCAGGGCTACCAGATCTGATGCGTGACATGGCCACGCGCGAGGACGTTCTGTGGGTTCTCTCTTCGCTGCGCGACCCAGACCTCGGTCGCTTTGTGGTTTCCCTGGGAATGATCAAGGACCATCGTCACCTGCGGGTGATCACAGTCCGATGAGCCGACTCCCTGAACTGCGCGTGATCGACGCCGGCTGCGTGCCGCCCGCTCGGTCGCAGAGCCTGTGGCACGGCATCGCCTCCGCCATGCAACCTGGTGACCGGCCGGTGCTGTCGTTCTGCCGCCCGGCGGCGCCGTACGTCTGCATCGGTCTGCATCGCCGGCTCACAGAGCTGGACCTGGTCGCGTGCTCGGAGATGGGCCTGCCCGTGTTTCGACGCCAGATCGGAGGCGGGCCCGTCTATTGCGATTCGGATCAGCTCTTTTTCCAGGTGACGATGCCGGCCCGCGGCGCGCCAGCATCGGTCGATCGCCTTTACAAGCAGTTGCTCGGGCCCGCGGTGCAGGCGCTGCGCACGCTCGGGCTCGACGCGCACCTCGAGTGCGTCAACGAGATCGTGGTCGAGGACCGCAAGTTGAGTGGAACCGGGGCCGGCCGAATCGGCGAAGCGGTCACCGTCGTAGGTAATTTCATCTTCCGCTTTCCCCATGAGCTGATGGCGCGCGTGCTGGCGCTGCCTGATGGCGCCCGCGCCGAGTTCCTTCGACTCATGCGCCGGTACGTTTCCTCTCTCAGGGCGGAGGGGGCAACCGTCACGGTGGAAGAGGCCACCGCCGCTCTCGTCGAAGCGTTCGCGGAAGCTCTTGGGGCTCGGCCTGTCCCAGAAGAGCTGACAGCCGACGAAGCTCTTGCGATAGAGGTCTGGGAGCGGCGCTTCGCACACGATGGCTGGCTTCGCGGGCCCGAGTCACAGCCCCCAGCGGGGCGCACCGTCAAGGTCCGCGCGGGCGTATGGCTGGTGGTCGCCAACGATGGTTCGTTCGAGGTGCAGCGTCAGGTCGAGGAGGCCATCGGTGCCTGAAAGCTGGTTCGAGGTCGACGGTTACCGGCTCTGCGCCGACCGCTACTACGACGCCGAGCGACATCTCTGGGTCGAGCTTCGGCCGGGGACTCCGTTGGCGAGGGTCGGATTCGATCCCCTTGGCCGGGAGACCAGCGGCGACATAGTCGAGGTCTCGCTGAGCGAGGTGGGCGTACATGTCAACCGGGGGAGCCCTTTCGGCAACGTCGAGGCGGCGAAGTTCGTCGGGCCGCTCCAGGCGCCGGTTTCCGGCTTCGTCCGCGGGCGCAACATGCAGGTGTTGGGCCGGCCAGGTGTGCTTAACGAAGATCCGAACGAATCCTGGCTGGTCGAGCTCGAAATGACCGAAAGCTCGGAGTTGGCACTGCTGCTGACCGGCGAGGAAGACCTTCGCAAGTGGTTTGTGGCTGAGATCGAGCGCTTCAAGCGGCAGGGGTCTGTCGCCGAATGAGCGTTGTGGCCTCCGAAACCAAGGGCCTGAAGCTACGCAGGGAACGTTTCGGCAACGCGATGGAGTTCTACGCGCCGGGTCTGAAACGCTGGCAGACGGCGGAGTGGCGGCTGCAGAAACACAACCGGTTCTTGCCCATCAGCGTCACCGGCACCGCCTGCGCCCTTCAGTGCGACCACTGCAAGACCCACGTTCTCGAGGGCATGGTCACGCTGCAGAAGGACACCGATCTCTTCGCCACCGCGCAGCGCCTCCAGGCGTCCGGAACGGAAGGGATCCTGGTTTCAGGCGGGTCCAACCGCACCGGTGGGGTGCCGCTCCTCCCTCACGTGAGCGCCATGCGGCGAGTGCGCGATGAACTTGGCATGCGCGTCATCGTCCACTCCGGGGTCGTCTCCCCACGGCTTGCGGAAGGGCTGGTGGAGGCGGGCGTCGACGGCGTGATGCTCGACATCATCGGTGCCGATGAGACGATCCGCGAGGTCTATCACCTCGAGCTGACCGCGGACGACTTCGAGCGCTCACTGGCACTGCTCGCGGAGCGCGGACTTCGGATCATCCCGCACATCGTCCTCGGCCTTCACTACGCGCGGCTCGTGGGCGAATGGAGGGCGCTCGACATGATCCGTCGCTATCCGGTCTCGACCCTCATCCTGGTCGTTCTAACGCCTCTGGTCGGAACGCCCATGGCCCACCTGAAGCCGCCGCCAATCGAAGACGTGGTGGAGTTCTTCGCAACCGCACGTCAGGCGATGCCCGACACAAAGGTGAACCTGGGTTGCGGGCGGCCAATGGGGAAGATGAAGCAGGAGATGGACCGCGCCGCAATCGACCACGGACTCAACGGAATCGCGTATCCGGCCGACGGCGCCATCGAATACGCGCGTGAGCGCGGCCTGGAACCAGCCCTGTACGAGTACTGCTGCTCGTTGACATGGGCCAACGCATGAGCAGGTGGCGCTATCTGACCGACGACAGTGTTGGTGCCGCTGCCGGCCTTGCGGCAGACGAGGCTCTGATGCTTCGATACGGACGCGACGAGCAGCCGGATTCGGAGGCCACACTCCGCCTCTACACGTATCGGTCCCACTGCGCGCTTGTTGGTCGCTTCCAGAACCTGGAGGACGAGGTCGACCTCGAGGCCTGCGCCACGCGCGCTGTGCAGCACGGCCGGCGGCCGACCGGGGGCGGCGCCATCCTGATGGGTGGGGGCCAGCTGGGGGTTGCGGTCTGTACCCGTGCCCCGGCCGGCATCACACCAAAGGACCTCCTGCGCCGCTATGCCGGCGGTGTCATCGCCGGCCTGGCCCGCCTCGGCATCGACGCCGCCTTCAGGTCGAAGAACGATCTCCAGGTTGGAGGCCGCAAGATCGCAGGGCTGGGCCTGTACGTCGACGATCGTGGAGCGCTGCTGTTTCACACCAGCCTGCTCGCCGACCTCGATATCGCCCTAATGCTCGAAGTGTTGAAGATCCCCGGTGCGAAACTCTCGGACAAGGCTGTTGAGCGCGTCGCGGACCGGGTGACCACGGTGTCTCGCGAGCTCGGTTGTACCGTCACAGCGCTCGACATCCGTGACGAAGTGCGCGCCGGGTTCGCGAGCGCGCTCGAACTTGAGCTGTTCGGGGGAGAGATTGAGGTTACGGAGGCGGAGCGCAGGGATGCCCTCATCCGCGACAAGTACGCCGACCACGAATGGATCCATCAGCGCAGTCCGCTGGCAGACGCCCGCGGCACGGCCGGCCTCAAGACTCCAGAAGGGTTCGTGCGGGTGTATGTCGGAGTCCACGGGGACACGATCAAGAGTCTGCTGGTCGCCGGCGACTTCAACACACTGCCCACCGGCGTCTCGCGTTTGGAGGCGGCGCTGCGTTGGTCGCCTGCAGAGCCCGCGCAGATCACGGCGGTTTGCGAGCGTGAGCTAGGCCCGAGCGATCTGGGCGTTCCGGCCACAGAGGTGGCAGAAGCAATCTGGCAGGCAACCACACGGGCACTGGAGCGAGAGCGGGAAGCACATCCTGTCCGCGCCGAGGGCTCGTGCTACTTCCCAGAGCAATGAGAACTCCCCTTCCCGTCATTCAACCGGTAGTCGAGCCGCGGCGCAGCCCCGATTGGGTACGCATCAGCTACGCCAGTGCGGTCGCGCTTCGTTTCAAGTCGGGGCGGTTCACCCGCGACTTCGACTTCGGGGGCATGAACCTTCTGCTCAGCTACGACGAGGGTTGCCTGTCCGACTGCGGCTACTGCGGGCTGGCGCGGACTCGGCCCGGCCAGTACGAGGACAAGTCATTCATCCGAGTCGAGTGGCCCCTGGTCGAAACCGATGAGCTGGTGCGCCGTCTGGCCCGATATGAGGACCGCCTCACGCGGTTGTGCATTTCGATGGTGACCCACGGCCACTCTTATCGCGACACGCTTGAGATCACCAAGCGCATTCGCGCCGGCGTCGCCACTCCACTGTCGCTTCTGGTCGCGCCTCCCACGCTCAACGAGGATCGACTGAAAAATCTCAAGGAGGCCGGCGCCGACATCATCGGGATCGGGCTCGATGCGGTGACCGAGGATCTGTTCCGCTCAATCCGTACGGAGGTGCCTCAGGGCGGCTTGCGCTGGGAACAGTACTGGCGGATCGTCGACGCAGCTCGTTGCATCTACGGACCATGGCACGTGAACTGCCACACGCTCGTCGGTCTCGGCGAGTCCGACCGTGATCTCATGGCGATCTTCGAGCGCCTGCTCGACCGCCAGATTCACTCCTATCTCTTCTGCTTCAACCCAGAGCCGGACTCCCGCATGGGCACCAACCCGAAGTCCGACCTGACACGGTGGCGCCGCATTCAGCTGGCGAAGTTCCTGCTCGAGGAGCAGGGCCTGGACCGAAGCGCATTCAGGTACGACAAACAGGGAGGGCTTGTCACCGTCAGCGCGCCCTCTGGCCTGGTCGAGGAGACCATCGCAGACGGCTTTGCCTTCATGACCAACGGCTGCCCGGGCGCTGGCGGGGAACCCGGCTGCACGAGGCCGATGGGGAGCTGGCGTCCCAGCGAGGCACCGCGCGACTATCCGTGGCAGCCGACTTCGTCAGACCGGATCGAGATCCGAGCCCAACTGAACCTGGATGATCTCCTGCGACCCGGACCAGGTCCGACGCGGCCGAAGGAGCTATGCGCCCCACCGGTGGCCGGCCGGCCAACCCCGGGCGTGCGAGCCAAGCATCAGTAGACCGAGGCGCTCCAACCCTCGGGTCGACGCAGCGATCGGTGGAATCGCAGGCCTGGCGAGCGGCCTTTTGGGAGTCGGAGGAGGCTTCCTCCTCGTGCCACTGCAGGTCATGTGGTCGGGCACCGACCAGCGCCGGTCGAGCGGCACCTCATTGGCAGCGATCCTTCCCATCGCGCTGGTCGGATCAGTGATCTATTACTTCGGCAAGGTAGAGCCGCAGGTCGACCTGACCGTGGCCTTCTTCCTTGTGCTCGGCAGCGCAGTCGGAGCCTTCGTGGGCGCTCATGCGTCACGCACGGTCCCCGAGAACGCGCTCAAGATTCTTGTTGCGGTGCTGCTTGTGGTGGTCGGTTTGAAGGAGCTCCACGACGCGGTGTTCGGTGGCTCCGCCATCGCCGGCTCGGAGACTGGCGCCTTCGGCCTTGGACACTATCTCCTGATCACGGCGAGTGGCCTTGTGATAGGCGTGTTGAGCGGTCTTACCGGAGTCGGCGGCGGCGTCTTCATAGTTCCAACTCTGGTTTTGGTTTTCGGGTTGGCCCAACGAGTCGCCCAGGGTACCTCCTTGCTGGCGATTCTGCCGACGGCAGCGGTCGGCGCCATCACGCACTATCGCCACGGCAACGTGGACGTGCATGCAGCGGGCTGGATCGCTGTCGCGGGAGTGCCCGCGGCTCTTGTCGGCGCTGCGCTCGCGCTCTGGCTGCCGGTTCGGATTCTGGCTGGATCATTCGGCCTGTTCCTGATCTTTGCGGCGATCCGAACCTGGCCACGGCGCAAGCGGTTGGCTTTGGTGCAAGGTGGACCTGACCAATCCATTGAGGCCAAGAAGTAATGAGCGCGCGACCGCAAATCACCGAATACTTCGCAGGAGCTGGTCACACGCCGCTCAACCGATCGCCTTTCCAGAGCAGGTATCCCTCTCGCATCTTCTTCACCGGGGTAGGGAAGACCGAGCCACGACGCCGTCGATCCGAGCGAGCCGTTTCATGTAGTAATTCGTGTAGTCCGCGGCCCTGTATTGGCTCGGATTTGGCCCCCGAAACTAGACCCGTCTTGCGAGAGTCACCTTCTGCTCCATTCGTACAGCAGCGCCGGTGCGAAACCGTGCTAATTGGTGACACTCGGTGCTACTCAGTGAACTCAGGTCGCCATTTCTGAACGGGGCGCAGCGATCTGTTAACCGCAAGGTTCAGGGTTCGAATCCCTGGTCCGGAGCCAATTTCGAATTTGAAATCGAGCCCGCCGCATGAGCATTCAGCCGGGCTTACTACAACCAGTTGTAGTAAGCCAGCGACGCCAACCCCGGCTTGAGACATCAGGGTGGCGCTTGTCTGTATCCGGTTTAAGCGCTTAGTCTCTTGCAGTGAGCGTCGAGCCTCCCCCTCCGCCGCAGAGCGCCAAGAAGAAGTAATTCGCCTTATTTCATTTCTTGGTTTACCCCACACGTTCTCGCCGCACAACTACCATCGACAAGATGCCCTGTGACTTGTACAGCGACGGGCGCTCCCCACTGGGGTTCCGATGAGGCTGTCCGGCGAAAGCGTCGATGCATCGGCCGGCGTCACGGGTCGTGGACTCCTCCGGGCGGCCGTCGTCGGGGCGGGTTTCGTTGGACCACATCATGTCGATGCGGTTCGCCGCACCGGATATGCCGACGTGAAAGTCATCGTTGGCTCGGACCCCACTCGGACGGCTCTGCGTGCCGCCCAGCTTGGGGTCAACCATTGGACAACGGACTTCGAAGCCGTTTGCGGCGATCCTCAGATCGACGTGATTCATGTTTGCACTCCCAATGAGAGTCATGTCGCTCTCGCCAGAGCTGTGCTTGAGGCCAGAAAACACCTTGTGCTCGAGAAGCCGATCGCGCTCGATCTCGCTGGCGCGTCCGATCTGGTCCGACTCGCTGCACGGTCGAACAAGCACGCCATGACCGTACTCACCTATCGCGGCTACCCGATGGTTCGGCAGGCTCGCGACTTGGTCGCGGCCGGCGAGCTTGGGCAGCCACGGCTGGTCCGCGGGGGGTACGTCCAGGACTGGTTAGCCGACCCGTCTGCTTACAACTGGCGAATTGACCCTGCGGTCGGAGGGCCGTCTCGTGCGGTGGCCGACATCGGGACGCATTGGTTCGACACAGTTGAGTTCATTAGTGGCTTGCGCGTCAGTTCGGTGGTTGCGGACTTTGCAACATTTATCCCAATCAGGATGCGACCGCTTGAGCACCTTGCGGCATTTGCGACGAGCTCGGGTCCGGGTGAGCCGTTGGATGTTCACTCCGAGGACGCCGCCACAATCCTCCTACGCTTCGCTGGTGGCGCACGGGCCGCTTGCGTGCTCAGTCAGATCAGCACCGGTAGAAAGAATGCGTTCACGGTCGAGATCGACGGCTCGGATCGGTCGCTAGCCTGGGATCAAGAGCTTCCCGAGCGGCTGTGGCTCAGGGGTCGACTGGAGGCACGCATGCTCGTCCGGGACCCGGGATCAAATCACTCGAATTCTGGTATCCCGTCACTACCCGCGGGTCACCCCGAAGGCTGGGGAGACGCGTTGCGCGACCTGTTGCGTCCGTTCTACGCGGCGGTGGCCGCAGGTGACCCGAACGCCTCTGGCGTTTATGACTATCCGACACTTAAGGATGGTGCCCGGAGTATCGCCTTCGTTGAAGCGGCACTTGCTTCGAGCAGCGCGCAAGCGTGGACCCCAATCTCAGACGTCGTCTAAAACGACCTCGATAGTGCTCACCGACCGGCCTATGGCAATGATCCAGAAGCATTCCTAAGCGAGCAGCGAGTGGTTCGGGCGCCTCTCTTTCGGGCCGTCAGCCAGATCGTGGTCAATGTTGACCAGCTGACTGTCGAGGCAGCGGCTGAGGCGATCTGGTCGGGACTTCGCCGTTGGCCTTCCGAGCCGACGACCTAGAGGAATCGGCTCGCGCGCGTCCAGCTATATGTTGGTCGCACTATGTGTTGGTAGCACTGCCAGAGCCGCCGATGCTCTTGATAGTGGATTCTTCTGCCTATCCGGTTAGCTCCGCAAGGCCAGGTTTGGGTCTCGGACCTCTTCATAAGTGGTTGGAGCTAGGCGGCTGCCGAGGCCGAGCAGGGTCTGAAAGGCAGCCATGGGCGTGCGCCGGCGGTTGAACCGGAAGAC
>JBIOJB010000119.1:0-8377 GCA_044450465.1 Candidatus Dormibacterales bacterium
CCGGACCCGTCTTCATGGACGTGCCGCTGGATGTCTTTTTTGGAGCGGCCGACGTCCCCGAAGCCACTGAGCGGCTGATGCCCGACCCTGGCCCGCCGCCCGACCCGGACCTCATCGCGCGGGCGGCAGCTCTGATCCGCGAGGCGAAGAGGCCGTCGGTGGTGGCGGGCGGCGGCGTCTGGTGGGCTCGGGCCGAGGATGAGCTGCGAGCGCTGGTCGAGCTTGCCCAACTGCCGCTGACGGTGAACGGCATGGCGCGGGGGATGCTCCCGCCGGGGCATCCGCTCTTCTTTCCACGTGCCCGCGGCGCGGCGCTCGGACAGGCCGACCTGATTCTCGTCATCGGCGCGCAGCTCGATTTCAGGCTGAACTTCGGACAGCCGCCGGTCTTTGCCGAAGATGCCCGGATCATCTATCTCGACGTCGACGGCTACCGCAAGCACCGCCCCGCCGAGGTCGCGATCTTCGGCGACCTCAAGGCTGCCCTGGCCGGCCTGGCGGCGAAGGTTGAGGGCGCACCGGCGCGCGAAGAGTGGCTCGAGCTGCTGCGCGAAAAGGAGGGGGTCGCGCGGAAGCGCGACCAGGTGATGACCGGCTCGGAATCCTCGCCCGTGCACCCTGCGCGACTGATCGCGGAGGTGGATCGCTTCATCGACTCGGACGCGATCGTGGTGGGGGATGGAGGCGACTTCGTCTCATTCGCGGGGCGCCTGATCGAAAGACCGAAACCAGGCCTGTGGCTCGACCCGGGACCGTTCGGCTGTCTCGGCTCGGGCCCCGCTTACGCCATGGCCGCCAAGCTCGCCCGGCCCGACCGTCAGGTTGTCCTGCTTTCGGGCGACGGCGCGTTTGGTTTCTCCGCCATGGAGTTCGACACCCTGGTGCGCCACCGCATCCCAGTGGTCTGCCTGGTCGGGAACAACGGCATCTGGGCGCTCGAAAAGCATCCCATGGAGAGCATGCTTGGCCTCAGCGTGGCGACCGACCTCGCGCCCAGAACGCGTTACGACCAGGTGGTCGAGGCTCTTGGGGGCCATGGTGAGTTGGTCGATCGCCCGGATGAGATCGGGCCGGCGCTCGGCCGCGCCTTCCGTTCGGGGCTCCCGGCGTGCATCAACGTCATCTGCGACCCGGCCGCGGAATATCCGCGATCATCTGTGCTGATGTGAACACCCCAAAAGATCTGGTGATTATCCCCACCCCACGAAATCTTCGATTTCGCGGGGACCCCGGTCGGGGGTCCCTATGAGCGCGACGGACCTCAAGCCGGCGGTGGAGGCGGACGAATGGCGGACGGCGCAGGCGCAGTTCGACACCGCCGCCGAGATCATCAAGCTGGAACCGTGGCTGAGGGAAGTCCTCCGCGAGGTTCAGCGAGAGTTCACCTGCAACTTTCCCGTGAAGATGGACAGCGGTCACCTTCGGGTCTTTACCGGCTACCGCGTCCAGCACAACATCAACCGCGGCCCCGCCAAAGGGGGCATTCGCTACCACCCCGACGTGTCACTGAACGAGGTCAAGGCACTCGCCATGTGGATGACCTGGAAGTGCGCCGTGGTGAACATCCCGTTCGGTGGGGCCAAGGGCGGCATCATCGTCAACCCGCGCGAGCTCTCGCTCAACGAGCTCGAGCACATGACGCGTCGCTTCGCCACCGAGATCGCGATCCTCATCGGGCACGACCGCGACATTCCCGCGCCGGACGTCAACACGGATGGCCAGACGATGGCCTGGATCATGGACACGCTTTCGATGCACCTCGGATACTCGGTGCCGGCCTCCGTCACTGGTAAGCCCATCGAGGTCGGAGGCTCACTTGGCCGGGTGGAGGCCACGGGACGCGGCGTCACGATCAGCGCCATGGCCGCCCTGGATCATCTCGGGCGCGCAGCGCACCAGACCCGGGTTGCTGTGCAGGGCTTCGGCAATGTGGGCAGCATCAGCGCGAAGTTGCTCGAAGAAGCGGGCTGCACGGTGGTCGCGGTCAGCGAGGACTACGGCGGCATTTACAACCCTCTCGGCCTGTCCATCAAGCGGGTGCTCGAGTACCGGGCGCGCGAGAAGACGCTGAGGGGTTTCCCGGGCGCGCAGGAGATCGGCAACCAAGAGCTTCTGACAGTCGACTGCGACCTGCTGGTGCCCGCGGCGATCGGCAACCAGCTGACCTCGCGCAACGCGCGAGACGTGAAAGCGACGCTGATCGTGGAGGGCGCTAACGGACCCACGACGCCCGAGGCGGACGCCATCTTTCGCGAGCGCAGGATCTTCCTGGTCCCCGACATCCTGGCCAACGCGGGCGGCGTCACCGTGTCGTATTTCGAATGGGTTCAGGACCTTCAGTCGTTCTTCTGGTCTGAGCACGAAGTGAACCAGAAGCTGACCGCGATCCTGACGCACGCCTTCGCCGAGGTGCTCAAGACCAAGCTCGAGCTGAAGCTCGACATGAGGATGGCGGCCTACGTGCGGGCGGTGTCCCGAGTCGCCGGCGCGACCCGCGAGCGCGGCCTGTATCCGTAAACAAGCACGGGGGGAGGCAGGCCTCCCCCGTGGTACCCCCTCCTGGTACCACCTTGTCTGCAGTCGTTTGGAAAGTGACGTGCCAGGTTTCGGCCGGAGTAAATCCGGCCTAACACCATGTCAGCTTCTTATTTGGTGAATCCGGGTGAGGCAGGCCTCCCCCGCGGGACCCCCTCCTGGTAACACCTTGTGTGCAGTCGTTTGGAAGGTGGCGTGCCCTGGCTTCGGCCGGAGTAAATCCGGCCTAAGGCGACGCTGGATTTCTTATCAAAGGCCGGAGTAAATCCGGCCTAGGGCGACGCTGGACTTCTTATCAAAGGCCGGAGCAAAGCCGGCCGGAGCGCAGCGCTTATGTTCGGAGCGTTAGGGTCCTCGCCGGCGCCTATATTTCGCGGGTTCGGAACGACCAGATGGCGAGGCCGAGGACCAGGGCGAACCAGACGACGACCCACGCGAGAAACCCAACGGCCGGCGGGTCAGCGGCGGCGAAGGGGTTGGCGCGGCCCACCGGCCCGGCCGCCCGAAGCGTCGCGAGAAGCGCGTCCGGCTCCATCGAGTAGATCGCTCCCCGCCAGAGGCCGTCGCTGGGCAGGAGCAGGTGGCTGATCACGCCGACGTTCTCCACCGCCTGGTTCTGAAGGCCCGTGCCGATGTCCCCAACGACCCCGCCTATCCAAGCCATGAGCCAGGCGACCAGTGCGATCACGCCGCCGGTGATCCCGGAGAGGCGGGTCGATAGAACGAGGCCCAAGGACAACAAGACGAGCCCCTCAGTACCCACGTACGCGACCAGCTGGAACGGATGGGGTGGAAGGTAGCCGGTCGCCCAATCGACAGCCGCCAGCTCGAATGCGGCGGAGCCTGCGGCGTAGATCGCCACCAGCACCGCGAGGCCGAGCCACTTGCCGATCACGACTTCGCTGCGGCGAACGGGGCGCGCAAGCATCGAGAGGAGCAGTCCGCTCTCGACCTCGCTGGAGATCAGCGGGCCGGCGACGACCGCCGCGCTCAGCGCGAGCACGCCGCTGAACATGAAGGTCACCACGATCAGAAGCTGGGAGGTGATGAGGGCCACCTCGGCCGGCGCGAGCGGTGCGCCGTTGCTGCGCGACACGGTCGTGATCTTGTGAAAGCCCCAGGCCGAGAATCCGACGACGATGAGCGTGAGCACGAGCAGGGCGAGCAGAAGGCGCCGGCGTGAGGCCTCCTGGATGGTCAACCGGGCGATAACAAGAATCGGACGCATCAGTGGACCCTCACTCGCCTGGTTCCTGTTCTTCGGTGCTGAGAAGCTGGAGGAACCGATCCTCGAGCGTCTGGTGACGCGGCGCGACCTCGTACACGCGGCCACCCAACGCCACGATCCCTGAAACCAGCTCCGGGACGCGGTCGGCATTTAGCGTGGTGAAGGTCAGCTGGTCCCCCTCGTCGTCGACGGGTCCGAAATCGCCGAGCTTGTTCTTCGCCGCCTGGTCAAGCCCGGTCACGCGCACGCGGACGGCGCTCCCGCCGAGTAGTTCGTTCAGGGTCCCCGAGGCTATGACGCGCCCGTGGTCGACCACCGCCACCCGGTCGCACACCTGCTCCACCTCGGTCAGCAGGTGCGAGTTCAGGAAGACTGCAGATCCGCGGGATGCGAGTCCTCGAATCACGTCTCGCACATCGTGGCGGCCTACGGGGTCGAGGGCCGACGTCGGCTCGTCGAGGAAGATGAGCTCAGGATCGCCGAGCAGCGCCGCTGCGAGGCCGAGGCGCTGCTGCATTCCCTTCGAGAACGTGCCGACCCTGTCCGATGAGCGGTCCGTCAGCCCCACCGTTTCGAGGGCGGTGCTGATCTCATCACTCCAGCTCGAGCGCGGGAGCGGTGCGAGCTCGCAGTGCAGGGCCAGCACCTCCCGCGCCGAGAGCCAGCTCTGATAGCGGAAAAGCTCTGGCAGGTAACCGATCTTGCGGCGGGTGGCGAGATCGCCGATCCGGCGGCCGAGGAGCCAGCCCTCGCCCGATGTCGGCGTCAGCAGCCCCAGCAGGAGCTTGACCGAGGTCGTCTTACCCGCTCCGTTGGGACCGAGGAAGCCGAAGACCTCGCCGCGCGGCACGGTCATGGTCAGGCCGGCGAGCGCGACGGTGCGGCCAAACGATTTGGTCAGGCCGACCGTGCGTATCGCAGCGGTGGCGTCGGCCGCCCCGGAGGGCTCCAGCCCTGGCGAGGCGGCCGTTTCGGTCAGCTTCGCTGCGTCAGCCACTCAACCAGGCTAAACGCAGTCCGACTACTGGAGGTTATTGGCGATTTCGACCGCGTCGGATTGCTTGACGGTGCCGGCCACTCCGTATACGACTCCGTGCTTGACCCAGATCACGCCCGAGCCGAGCCCGGTGTTGTCTCCCAGCGCCACGCCGTTGACGCCCTGCACCTGGACCGTGGTCGACGTCGCGTACTGAATCGGTATGGGGATCGGCAGGGTGGTGCTCGGGTCGCCAATCGCCTTGATCGCCGCTTTCAGCTCAGGTGAGACGCCGGGAAGGGACAGAAGATAGCTCTCGAGCTGCTTCACGGTGACCTGGCTGGAGGACGACGAGGCAGTCGGTTCGCTTGACTCGATGATCACCAGCTGCGGCAGATCAGATGCGCTGATGCTTGAGCTCGCGCTCGAGGGTGCCTGCAGGTTGCCGAAGACCTCGCCGATGGCTGGACCGACCGTCACGGTCAGCTGGACGCCGTCCATCCCCGCGGGTAGGGCGGGCAGCGGTTTGCCGGACGAGGCTGCTGATGCAGCGGCTTTGGCCGCGTCAAAGGTGAAGACCGCCACGGCCCTGGTCATCGCGCCGTATGTGATGGTGGTCGAGACGCCGGCGGGCAGGTTGCTTGCCACCGGCGCTTTGAGTCCGGTGGCGCTCTCCGCCTCGGCCGCGCTCGCGACCACCTGAAGCTGGGGCTGCGTCGTCCAGGTGACGTCGCCATACGCGCTCAGCTGCGACAGGGACTGCATGTCCGCGACGGTCACCGGCACCGCCGTGACAGTGCTTGGAGCGAAGACGGTGCCGTTCTCCGCGATCACAGTCGCGAGCAGACCCACGGCCGCCACGGCGGCCGCGAAGCCGAGCATCATCGGCCGGGAGGTGCGGCGCACCACCGGAAGCCGGATGCCGAACCTCGGACGTGCGGCCGGAGCCGCAAGCACGGCGCTCAGGGCGGCGGCGACGTCGACCTTCGCCTCGGGCACCGCCAGCATGGACGTCACCAAGCGCCCGTCCTCGGACAGTGCCGCCTGGCGAGCCTGGCAGTCCGAGCAGCCTCCCAGATGTCGAGCCTCGGCGGCGGTCGCGCCTGCCGGGTCGTCGACCAGCCGGCGAAGAGTTCCTTCAGTTAGATGTGCCATGAGTGACCTCCTTGCGCAGAGCGTTTTCCGCGCGTCTCAACAGGGTTCCGATCTGTCCGATTCCAACGCCGAGCGCCTGCGCGACCTCTGCGTAGCTCAATCCGCTGGCGCGCAGGACCAGGACAGCAGCAGGCTTCGGCGCCAGGCGGGCCAGGGCCTGCCGGACCCGTCGCCGGTCCTCGTCGATCTCCACCTGCTTCTGCGGATCGATCGTCTGATCGACCGCGAGGCGCGCCTCGGTCATCTCTCTGCGCTGGCGCCTCCGGGCGCCCCTGAGGCGGTTGAGCGCAGCGTGGGCCGCCGCGCGGTGCAGCCACGCCGGCGCGTACTGGGCGCGCGCCGAGTGAAGTCGGTGGAAGTCGATGAAGACCTCCTGGGCGACGTCCTCTGCTTCCTGTGGGTCGGCCAGGACCCGATTGGCGATCCCGACGACGCGCCGGTACTCCGCCGTGAACAGGGCTTCGAACGATCCCTCGTCAGACGTGGCGCCCGCCGTCCGGCCAGCCCCAAGGGAGAGCGCCGGCAATTCTGTGCCCACTTCTTGATAAGCACCGCGGATGCTGAGTTTGTGACACCCTCACGCGGGCCTGGCTGAACGCCAGAAGTGACCGGCCACGGCCTTGAAAAAGGGGCCGCCCCAGATGCCCACCGAGAGCAGCGCGGCGAATATGACCACGGCGTCGATGCTCTCGCGCCCGGCGCCCGACCAGTAAACGTCCTGCAGGTTGAGCCAGAGCGCGAACTCGTCGAGGGTGAGCGCAGCGCCAACCCCATATGCCACGGCGGTCAGGCTCGCCACCCAGTTCGACCCGACCCCTGCCTCGATCAGCCAGAGATACCCCACCGCCAGCAGCAGAAGGATCCCCCACACCAGGTGGTGGATGTGAAGGCCGCCGCTGGTCACGTTGTGGAACGGGCCCACTCCCGCGCGAATCAGGTGGGTGATTCCTCGAACCACGCCGAAGGTGAGCAAAAAGCCGAGGGAGGCCAAAAACAGCCGCTCCCGGCGCTCGTCGCTGAAGTGGAAGTGGTACAGCTTCTTGAGCGCCGTGATCAAGCGTTGGCCTTCCTAGCCGGCGAGCTGCTTCCGCTTCCGGGCACTGCGGACGATCTCGTCTTCGAGAATCACGAAATCCGTTCGCGGAAGGGCGTGGATGTGACCCTGGAAGGCAAGCGTCCAGTGCTCTGGCGGCCATTTCCGCACGTAGTCGAGCCGGTAGGCGAGCTCCTTGGCGGGCACCCAGTCCACCTCATCCAGCGCGACGTCGAGCCGGATGTGGACCCGCCACGGATAGTCCTCATCCCGTCGCACCGAACGCCAAATCGGAGTGTGGTCCTCGTACATGGGTGACGCGACCGTGACCGTGGCGGCGAAAGCCATGCGGCCCGTCACGTAATAGAGGACGCGATCACCGACCTTCATGGTCTCGACCCGGCGGCGGTGTCGCGTCTTGAGCCCCTGGATCGAGAACCCGAGCTCGCGGGTCTTTCTGAAGTTGTCCGGGGAGGTGACGATCATCCAGTACTGTGCGGGCCGCCCGCCACCTGCGCCACCCGACTTGCGTTTGCGCCGGCGGCCCGATTTGGTCGGGCGCTGGCCGGCCTGCACCGTGGGAGCTGCAGGATCCGCCGGACCTGGCGTCGGGGGTGCGTCCGACACCGGGTTCTCAGCCACCGCTCGGTCCTGCTGGTCCGATGGGACCCAGCTCCTGCGGCTCGGGCAGAAGCGCGATCAGGTTGCGCAGCTGCGCGATGTGACTCATCTCATGGCGAGCCACGACACCACAGACGTCCAGAAGGGTCGTGTCGCCATCGTGAACATCGGTGACGACTCGTTCCCACTCGCTTTTGCCCCACCCGTGGAGGAGGTCGACGGTGCGGCGGCGCACGCGCGCGAAGTCGTCGAGCGCGTCTCGCAAGGGCATCGTCAGCTCCATGTCATGGGGCGGGTCAATGGCGGCTCGCACGCTGGCTGTGGTCTGCCCGTCAAGGTGAGCGCGGCGCAGGAGCGCGTCGACCTTGGACCCAGAGTCGACCAGGTGGGCGATGAGGCTGCTCAGGGTTGGAAAGGCGGGCCCGTGGCGGTACCTGAGCCTCGACTCGTCGAGCGGGGAGGCCAGGTCGTTGACGTGCTCCGGTACCGCGCTCATAAGCAGAACCACGTCCGCCGCCGACATCTCCTCCTGGAGCTCCATCTAGCAGTCGTCCCCCGGGTCCATGGATGAAACACTACATACTGGAAGCCCGATGGCCGAAGTGCAGGCCGCGTGCGATCGGTGTGGATCGGCGCTGGTGGAGGACGCCGCTTACTGTGAGAAATGCGGTGCGCGGACAAGACGCGCACGGAGGATGGTGCGTGTGGCCATCCGGATCGAGCTTGTCGTCTTCGTCATGGTGGCGCTGCTGGTGGTCGGATTCACCTACATCTACGCCGCCCAGAAATAGACGTATGGGATGGAACCCAAGGGTTCCCTCCCATGGCC
>JBIOJB010000120.1:0-8363 GCA_044450465.1 Candidatus Dormibacterales bacterium
CACCGTCGCGGCCTCGGACTCCATCGCGGCCGAAGTGGGCGCGGCCGCTCCGACCAAGAGGTCCGAGTAGCTGAGGAACGTCGCACCCTTGAGCAGGTAAATCGCGGATACGCTAAAAGTGCGGCCTGAGTACGTTGCGCTGGCGCTAGCGACGGCAGCCTTGTCGTACCCGCTCACCGAGGTATCGGTGACGGTCAGGTTGTAAGTGAGCCCAGGCACCTGGCTCGCGCTCTTCTGCAAGGCAGTCTGCACCCGGGCCTCTTCTGTCGCCCACTCCGCCTGGGCGGTGGCGGCATCCGTGGCCTGGCTGACCAGGACCTGGAAGACGTTCAGCGTTTGTGCGCCGTAGTCGCAGGTCTTCCCGAGTCCGTCGCCGGTCAGGCCCTCTGTGCCCTGTGTGTACGCGGCGCCCGCGAGAGATGACGCCTCCGACGCGGTCACGACCTGGCACGGGTCGACGGCCACAGGCGTCCCAGCCGCCGTTGGACTGGCAGATGGACCGGTGGATGGAAGTGCGCTGGCATTGAGGCTGGGGTTGGAGACAGGAGTGCCGCTCGAGCTCGCGCAGGCCCCTAGCGAACCAACCGTCAGAACGGCAATCAGGCCAAGTCTGATCCTGGACATGGAACCTCCTCGTTTGTTGCGTTTTGGGCCGTTGGCCATGTGCGCTGCCATCGCACGTGACACTAGGTAGCTGGGGCTGACTCCGAATCGGGTGTTTCCCTACGTTTTGGCGGCCCGCTCCCATTCACCCATCACGCGCTCGAGCTCAGCGTGTACGGGCAGGTAACCTGCTGCACGTATCCTCAACGGGGCGCCGCATGCGCCGGCCGGCAAGGAGACTACATGGACGTCATAGGCAGAATCGCCGAGCTCGAGAAGCTCAAGACGTGGCTTGACAGCCGGATCTCGGGCCGGCCGGGAGCAAACGCGGCCGAGACCGCACTCGTCATCGAGGGCGAGCCCGGCATCGGCAAGACGACCGTATGGGCCGAGGGGGTGCGGCTGGCCCGGCTCGCGGACTGGAAAGTCTTGGTGTGCCGCCCGCGTCCTTCCGACGCCGGCCTGCCGAACGTCGGCCTCACCGACCTTCTTCGCTCGGTGCCGGACGAGGCTTTCAACAGCCTGCCGCCGCCGCTGAGAAGGCCACTCGAGGTCGCAACCTTGCGTCATGACGTAGGCAAGGGTGACCTGGAGCCGCGCGCGGTCGGCACAGCCCTCACCGCCCTGCTCGCCCATCTTGGAGATCGCGGCCCGCTGCTTCTCGCGGTGGATGACGCTCAGTGGCTCGATCTCGCGTCGGCGCGGGCGATCGGGTTCGCTCTCCACCGCCTGGACGAGAGTGACGTTCGGCTGCTGGCAGCCGTCCGGATCGAAGGTGGCGCCGCGAGGCGGTCCGCCGCTTTCGCCCAGGTCGAATCGATGCTCGGTCGCGAGCGGGTGGAGCACTTGACTCTGGGTCCCCTGAGCCTCGCCGCGATCCACCAATTGATTCTGGAAGCGTTTGGCAAGGCGTTCACGCGCCCTGTTCTGATGCGGATTCACCAGGGTGCCGGGGGCAATCCGTTCTACGCGCTGGAGATTGCGCGCGAGGTCCACCGTCTTGGCCCACCACCGCCCGGGCGGCCGCTCCCCGTGCCGAAAGACCATCGCGACCTCGCCCTGCTTCGGCTCGGCCGGCTTCCACGCGCCACCCGCGCCGTGCTCGCTGAGATCGCCGCGATGTCGCGGCCCACGACCGACAAACTCGACCTCGAAGCCCTTGCCCCGGCGGAGCGGGCCGGCATCGTTCGCGTGCTTCCGGAAGGTCGGGTGGATTTCACGCATCCCCTGTTCGGTTCCGCTCTTTACTCGTCTCTGCCCGAAACGGGGCGGCGAAACCTGCATCGTGGCTTGGCGGCGCGGGAGGAGCACCTCGAGGAACGGGCCAGGCACCTTGCGCTGGCTGCCAGCGGTCCCGACGCGGCGAGTGCCGAGGTGCTGGACCGCGCGGCGGAGGCGGCGGGAGCGCGAGGCGCCGCCGAGGTCGCGGTTGAGCTCAAGGAGCTTGCTCTCCGGCTCACGCCGCCCGGCGACGGGAAGGCCATTGTGAGAAGGGAGATCGAGCTGGCGTCACGCCGTTATTTCGCTGGCGATGCCACGGGCGCTCGGCAGGAACTCGAGCGGTCTCTCCGCAGCCTCCCGGCGGGCGAGGAGCGGGCCGAGGTCCTGCTCGAGCTCGCCAGCGTGCTGTGGAACCAGCTCGAGGGCGACGAGGCCCTGGCCATGATCACTCAAGCTCTTGATCAGGCGACCAACCCGGCCCTTCGGGCGAAGATCCACTCACGCGTCTCGTGGATCTCAGAGGACTGCGATCTGGCGTACGAGCACGCGCGGGCGGCGCTTGCGCTGATGGAGGAGCGAGACGACCCTGTTCTCTACTCCTTCGTCCTGCACAACATGGCCCGCCTGAAGCTGTACTCAGGGCGTGGTGCGGACCATGACGCGATCGAGCGTGGCATGCGCCTCCAGCGTGAGGCGGCAGCCTGGGATGTCAGCACGGTGCCGGCCTTCTGGGCGCGGGATTTCGACGACTTCGACACCGCGATTCGCAGGTTCGAGGAGCTCGTCCGCGTCTGCGGTGAAAGCGGCGACGAGGCCAGCGGCTGCGGCATGCTCGCTCACATGGCGGTGATCCACGCCATGACCGGTCAGCTGGAGCGCGCACACGTGCTTGCTGCCGAAGCACTCGACCTCGCGCGACAGACGGAGCAGGAGACCTGGGTCGGGGTTGCGCTGTGCGCCAAGGGTCAGGTTTGTGCCCGCGCCGGCGAGCTCGATGAGGCGAAGGCAGCCGCGGATGAGGTCTTGCGGATGCTCGAGACCCATCGTGACGACACTATCTCGTCACTCGCCGCGATGGTGCTGGGTTTCGTCGCTTTCACGAGGGCGGACTATGCCGAGGCAGATCGCCAGTTCGCCCGCACCGACGCCATCAACGAGGCCAATCACGCGCGGGAGGCGCCGGACAGGTTCCTCGCCGACCACGCCGAGGCGGTTATCGCGCTGGGCGACCTCGACCGCGCCGAGGCATTGATTTCGAGCATGGAGGCACGCGCCCAATCGCTTCCGAGGCCGTGGATCCTGGCCGTGAGCGCGCGCTGCCGCGGGCTGCTCCAGTCGGCCCACGGTGATCAGGACGGCGCTCTGGACTCAATTGAGCGGGCGATCGTGCATCACGCGCATCTCGACATGCCTTGCGAACGAGCACGAACCCTGCTCGCGCTCGGTCAGGTGCACCGCCGCCGCAATGAGCGCCGAGCGGCGAGGGCCGCCTTCGAGGACGCGCTGGCGATCTTCGAGCGGCTGGGCGTGACGCCCTGGGTGGAGAGGGCGCAAACTGAGATTGCGCGCGTACCCGTCCGCCGTGCCTCCGCCGACCTGACGCCGACCGAGGAACGAATCGCCCAGCTCGTCGCCACCGGGCTCACCAACCGCGAGGTGGCAGACCGCGCCTTCGTCAGTGCGAAGACCGTTGAGGCGAACCTGGCCCGGGTCTACGACAAGCTGGGCATCCACTCGCGGGCCGAGCTCGGCCGTGCGATGCACGAGCGAGAGCACGCGGCCAAAAGGTAGGGAAACACCCGATTCGCCGCTGCGGCTCCAGCCATAGCCTTGTCAGCATGTCGGACACGTCGACGGGCTTCGTTGCCGAGTGCTTCTGGACCGGCGTTACAGATGGCGACGTGTCAGCGCTAGACCGGCGAGTCGAAACCTGCGTGGACGAGATGAACGGCGATGGCGAGACGGTTCGATACCTCGGCTCGATGCTGATCCCCGAGGATGAGGTGGTGCTCTGCTTCTTCGAGGGCTCCGCAGCCGCGGTGCGCCAGGCCGCGATGCGGGCCAAGATTCCGTTCGAGCGCATTCTCGAATCGAGCGGCACCGCGTGGCCAGGCGTCAAGCCGCCATCACGAAGAGGAAAGAGTCGATGAGCAAACTCAGCTGAGGTGATGAGATGAATGATCCGAGCCCGTCTGCACAGGACGCCCTAGAGGCGAACCGCGCCGGCAAGCTCACGCAGGCGCAGCGGGATGGCTGGCGCCGCAATGACAGGGGACTTCGCAAGACGGAGCTTCAGTTCGCGCTGGTCATCACCATCCTCGGCCTGATCGTCTGGTTTGCGACCGGTCCATCCAAGGACGCGGCGCTCAAGCCGCTCATCGGGATCGGCTGCCTGATCATCGCCGGCTTCCTCGTGGTGCGTTCATTCCTCGGCGTTGATCCACTTACGCAGGACCTTCGTAGCGGCCGCGTCGAGACGGTCGAGGGCGCGATCACCAAGACGTCGGCCTCCGCCCATTCGAGGGGTACCAGCAGCACCTCCTACTACTTCACCGTCGCCGGCACGCGGGTCAGCGTCGGCTCTGCCGCCTACCAGGCAGCGCCCGAGGCGGGAATGGTGAGGCTCTACTACCTTCCACACAGCCATCACCTGGTGAACATGGAGCGGCTTGCCGACACCGGCCTGTCGCAGGAGACGATGAGGTCGCCCGAAGCGGTAAGGGAGATCATGAAAGAGGCGTTCCATTCACACGATCCCAACCAGGCGGCCGAGGCTCGGGCGCACATGGCCACCATGGGCGATGTGATCAAGTCGTCCGCGTCGAAGGCCACGGCGCCCCCGCCCGCGGCGGCCCGCGACTCACGGCCGCTGGCCGAGGCGATCCTCGGCACCTGGGGCAACCCCATGATGTCCGTCACGTTTGCCCCCGACGGCTCGCTAATCGCTGACATGCCGGCCATGGGGGGTGGGTCGCGACGCGGGCACTGGTCGGTCGATTCGTCCGGGAAGCTCGTCTCGGACGTGATGGGGGGCGGTGCCATGCCGACCGATGCGTGGGTGAGCGGCGATGAGCTCACGGTCAACATAGGCAACACCGGAGTGACGCTGCAGCGGCAAGCCGGCTAGACCAGAAGGTGGCTGCGGCCTCACCCTCGCCGCCAAGCCCGCCGCCGAGCCGGCTGCTCAAGGTCGAGGACCTCCTCATGGCCGGCTGGGTCGCGATCGCGAGCCCATTGCTTTTCCGGGCCGGAGGCGACAAGGGGCCATTCGATCCCGGACAGCCGCTCGAGGGACTGATCCGATTGGGAGCGGTGCTGGCAGTGGTCGTCTGCCTGGCGGCCCGGACGAAGAACAGCCCGGGGAGCCGGCCACCAACCTTGAACCGAGGCACGGTCGGCCCGCTGACGGGCGCGCTCCTGCTGGTGACGATCAGCGGGTTCACAGCGCTGGGCGCGCCGACTGCCGCCGTCTACGTCGTGTTGCTCGTCGCCATCGGTGCTGCGGTCGCGGTCCACTTCGCCGTCCCGCCCATCAGCGTCCTGGTCCGGCGAGCTCTGGTCGGTCCTTTCGTAATCGTCGCCGCCGGGTTGTACGAGACGCTGATCGATGCGGTCGTCGCGCCGTCCCAGGTCGCAGGCCTGCGGCGGAGTGTGCAGATGGATCTGCACGGCGCCGAGCCTTTCCTCTTGTTCCTGGCCGCCTTCTCGGCGATCTACTTCGCGATGCTGATCTATGCGCCCCGACAGATCGCAGAGCGCGAGGGGGGCTGGGTGGAGTGGCCGCTCCGATACGCCGCCTTCGTCGCCAGCATCGCGCTCGGGATCGGATGGCTGAGGGTCCTCAGCGCATAGGGTCGTCGCTCGAAACGTAGGGATTCACCCGATGCGACGCCCTTTGGCCGGCCATAGCCTTCCTCGCATGAAGCAGCGCTCGCTGCAGCCGCTCGGCATGTCACGCCGCGAGTTCCTGATCGCGGCCAACGCCGCCGCCTTCCTTCTACTGGTCGACAGCTGCAACGTGAACCCCTTCGCCGGCTCGAAGGCGAGCCCCTCGATTCCGGCGGGCAGCTCCCCGAATGAGCAGGCCCTCAGGCTGCTGCGCGACGCGGTGAGGGCGAGCCCAGATCACCTCGCGCAGCGTGCGGCCGACCTGGTCGCCGGACGCGACGCCACCAAGATCATGGAGTTCGTGCGGGACCGCATCTCGGTGGTACCGCCGTGGTTTCCCGGGGACGAGCCGGGCACGTCACTGCGCTGGGGTTCCGCCGCAACTCTGCGTGGTGGCCAGGGCACACTCCGGGACCGTGCCGACGTTCTCGCCGACATGCTCACGCGAGCGGGCTTCAAGGCGAAGGTTCAGTCAGCCGGCCGTCCCACGGCCATCGGCCTAGCCGAGCTCTATCAGGCCCGTCCGGTCGATTTCGCGCCTGACCAGAGCCGGGTTGACCTCGCGAGAAGCCTGTTGGCTCAGGCCGGCGCATCTGCGCCGGCGTCGCCCGAGACGTTCGATGCGGGACCGGATCCGGTGGCGGCGGTCCTCGCCGCGCTGCCCCAGTCCGTGCAGAAAGCCAAGCTGCGCACCGACCTTCTCCCGTCGGCGGTTCCGGTGGTCGCCTACAGCGACGGTGGCAAGACCCGCTATGCGTACGCGCTCGGCAGCCTTCCCGCCGTCGACCAGGCCCCAGCTGCGCTTGAGCCGGCGGTGGACGCCGACCCGGTCCGGATGGTGACCATCACCATCTCGGCTCTGTGCAACCCGGCCATTGGCGCCGCCACCCCGCGGGATCAGACGGTCGATCTCGTCACTGGCAGCTGGCCGGCGGATCAGGTCGTCGGCCGGCAGGTGCTTCTGACGTTCCTGCCTCCGCAGGGTCCGGAGGCGGTCCTCCAGTCCGGTCTCTCCTCGCTGCCGGTGCGAATCCCCGTGCTCCGAGTCCAGACGGACGTGGCGCCGGCGGAGGCTTCCCCGAACCTCCTCGCGACCGGATCGCTGATCACGGTCCAGGGTGACGTGCTCGGGCCTCCGAGCGGCTATTCAAATAGCGCAGGTCCAGTGACGGGACCGTTCGGCACGATGCAGTCTCCATCCGACGCGGACCGGGCGGCAGCCATCGCTCGCGCGAGCTCGATTCGCGCCTCCGCGAACGCCACGGCATTCCCCGAGATCGAGCTGCAGGTCGCGGTCAACGATTCGACCGGAGCACCGGTCGACGGGCTCGACGTCCGCTCCTTCACGGTGAAGGAGGAAGGAGCCGCAGTCAGCGCATTGGCGCTGTACTCAAACGTCAGAGTCCAGCCGCGCCCGCGCGTGCTGATCGTTTACGACGCCTACGTCGGGTTCGCTCCGGATCTCTTCACGAGCGACGCCTCAAAGGCCGCGTTCGAGTCGGGGCTGGCGGCAGCCATCGTCGCTCAGGCCGCGAAGACACCATTCGACGTGCAGGTGATTGCGATCGGCGCCGCTCCGGATCCCCATGCCTGGGCATCGCCGGACGCAGCTGTCATGGCCGCGGCCATGGCTGCCGCCCACGAGAGCGCGGACGACCCATGGGGCACCGTCGGCGGACCCGCGCTCGACCAGGGTGTCAACGCGATCGTGCTGGTCAGCGACATGAACTCGGCGGACACGGATCCTGTTCGCCTTCCTTACTTTCAGCGCCGGGTGGTCGCGTCTCGCGTCCCGGTCTTCACCGTGCCGGTGGGCCACATCGAACAAGCCACAGGCCCGCAGATCGTGTCGATGTCGGGCGGTGCAAGCTTCGATCCGGCCGACCCGTCCACGCCGGCGAAGATCGCGGCCGCGCTCGCGCCGGTGGTCTCGAGCTGGGTGGGCGACGGCTACCGCATCCGCTACCAAGCCGGCATGACAGGCCCCAGCCGGCGCACGGTCACCGTCAGCCTCACCGGCCGCGACCAGCCTGTGGGGACCGCGGCATACGACGTGCCGACCAACCCTCTACCGCCTCCGTCGTTCGCGGGCCTCTACGCGACAATCACTCTCGGTCCGCTCAACTCCGTGCGGCGGATCGCCGGCATCGCACCGGCCTACCGGGGCGCGCCCCATGGGGCCCTCGACGACCCGGTGGCGGTCGCCGAGACCAGGGCCGCGCTCAACGGGGTCACCACCATCGCGATCGAACCCGGCACACCGACGGCGGCGGCTCTGCTCGACGACGTGCTGTCCTCGATGCTCTCGATCGAGCCGCTGCGGCCGATCTGGTCCAAGGCAACCGCGGCCCAGATATTGAAGGCGGTGCCCAACGGAGTGCGGCGCACACCCGCGCTGCTCGGCCCGCTTCTCGCCGCACAAGGCGCCACCTCCGGCGCGGTTGCAGGGCTTCGGGTGGCGATCCTGCAGGAGCGTCAGCTGGCAGCCAGCGCAGTGGAAGGTCACATGGACCTTGCGCCCGGGCTGAACCCGGTGATTCCAGTTGGGTCCGACGCGGGGGCCGGATTCAAGGCGGCCGTCGCAACCTCAGTGGCGGCGAGCATCGTCGAAGCCGCCACGTTCGGCGACAGCGCGTTCGCGCGCCTCAAGG
>JBIOJB010000121.1:0-7993 GCA_044450465.1 Candidatus Dormibacterales bacterium
CCACTCGATGTCGCAGCCGCACGTCTTATCAGCTTTGAACGTATGGCTGACCGTCTGGCCGGCTTTGGTGTCAAACGCGATGTCATAGACGTGGAGGTGTACCTCTCCATCGGTGTCACTGGTGATGTTGATCGTGACGGTATCGTTCACATGGGCTGATAGTGTGCTGGGCGACATAGTCTTGGCCCCGGTGACAGTGAGATTGAAGGTCAAGTTCTGGCCACCTTGATGCTGGTTGGCGCGGATGATCACGGCGCCAACAACGGCAAACACCACGAGAACGCCGACTACCGCGGCGATACGTATTCGACTCATTGCTCTTTCAATCCTTCAACTCGGTGCCTTCGCCGAGGCCGGCGATCCAATCCAGCCATCAGGGCACCTACGGTTCCAAAGGCTACGACCGCAGCAATTACGAGCAGCCACCACGCGGATGACGCGGGCGAGCTTGAGTTGAGCGGAAAGCGAAACACACCGTCGGAGGTGGCTGCCAGCAGACTGCCCCGATTTTGAACCAACTGCGCCGGCGTCACGTTTTCAAGGCCGCCCGCCAGCTGGCTCCACGTCTGGCCAGCGTCAGCGCTCGCGGAGACGCCGAACGCGGTCCCGACCGCGTAAAGCCGCCCCTCGACCGGCGCCAGGCTGAGCACCTCGGGATGTGTCTCGTTGCCGGCATGGTGCTGGTGCGGGGACGCGAGCGAATCTGTTTGATGCCAGGCGCCGCCCTCCAGGAACTGCACGCCGCTGGTGGCGGAGGTGGCAAAGAGCTGCTGTCCATCGGGGCTTGGAGTCAGGTCGACCACGCCGGAAAAGCTCGAGATACGTAGCCAACCCTGCGTACCGTTCAGCTGGAATACCCCGGTAGGGTCCGCCGCGTATATCCGGCCGCCACTGTAGGCAAGGGCGGAAACCGAATCTGGTTTCGACAGTCCCACTTCCATCGCGGTCCAGGTCGCGCCCGCGTCATCGCTTCGCATCAAGCCTCCCGACGAAGCGGCCCAGATCGATCTTGGATTCGACGGATCGACCGCGAGCGCAGTGACGGTCTTGCCCTCAAAACCGATCTCATCAAGCGGGCCGGCCTGAGTAACGGTGCGATAAAGGCCGCTGCTCGTGCCTACGTAGATCGAACTTCCGGTAACCGCAAGGGAGAGTCCCAGATTCTTGCCGGTCGGCGCGCCGTGCTGGTGGACTACCGGAGTCGGAGTGGCGGACGGCGGCAACGGGACGCCCGGGATGTCGATCTGCGTCCACACGGTTCCGTCGCGGCTCGAATAGAGAGCGTCGCCGGTCGCGATCAGAGAGCCATCTGGTCCGACGGTGATCCGGTCCAGGTAGCTGCCGTTCAACGCGGACTGCGACCAGGCCGCACCGCCCATGAGCTGCGGAAGCTGGCTCAGCGCACGTGCATTGGCGACGACAACCACAGCCGGCACGATCGCCAGCCCGAGGCCGGCCCAATATGTCAACGAACGTCCATGCGGAAGTAGACGCGTCAGGTACGGGGCGGCTCTGCGGCGGTAATGCCACACGTGCCAGGTGGTCGGGGCGAGCGCCCACACGGACGACAAGAGGTGGAGGTTGAGGATGTCCTCGTACAGCCTGCCGTGCAAAGGCAGGAGGGCGAACACGCCACTGACGAAGATCGCCGAGTAAAGGATCAGGAGGGACCACGAGATCCAGCGCTGCCAGGGAATCACGTCCGCCACCCCAGCGACCTTGTATCGAAACCTCACCCTGGCAACCTTGGCGAGGATGAAGACACCTCCGACCAGGCCGACGTACACGTGCGCGCCGTCGATCCACGCGAGCCTGACTCTCGTGTCAACACCCAGCCGCGCTGCGAGGTAAAAAAGGGCTGTCCCCCACGCGATGCTGACGAGGAGCGCGAGGGATAGCCCGAGGGCCCCGACCGAGAGCCTGCCGGCAAGCGACAGGACTCCCGGCCGATCGGTGGCCCTTACGCGCTCTTGCGGAAGTGCAGGTACAGCGCCGTCAGCGCGTACCCCAAGATGATCCCGCTTAGGTAGAACGTTCCGTGTTGGATCTGATGCCATGTATCGCTCGTGTCAGCCAAGTGGTCCAGCGTGTAGTTGGCGAGCAGTCCGCCAGCTATTCCCACGATGAGTCCGATGACAGGTATGACCGGGGATCCCGCGCGCCGTGCTGCCGACATCTGTCTTCTCCTTTCTAAATGCTGAAATCAAAGTTCGCGGTCTCACTTCCGATGACGACGGCCACCGTGTATTCCGCTTTGGGGAGATCGACGTTGTTGCCGTAGTGATAGTCGCTTGGGCCCTCCACGATGCCCTGCATCACGACAATGGGCACCGATTGCGTATGGCCTGTTGCTTGGTTCGTGACGTTGATGACCGGGGTGATGGTTTTGACCGTGTCCCCGGTCCGCTTGTCGAAGATATGCACCTCGAGGTGGCGCCACTCAGGTGACGGGTTGGTGGTGTCCGCCGGCATCACCATCGTTCCGCCGAACATCTCCTCGCCGCTTTTCGGGTGCTGGCTCGCCGCCTGGGCAGGTGTGTACATCGGCTGGAGGCCGCCAATCTCGGTCACCAGGTTGTAGGTGGGCGTGGATCCGAGCTTGATGATGGTTCCCGCCGCGGCGGCATGAATCGTGGTCGAACTCTGGTCAGCGGGCTTGCCCAAACCCAGGAAGCCTGCGCGCGGCTGCACCTCGAGCAGCCCCAGTGATTGGCTCGTCGCCTCGATCTCGATGACGAAGTTGCCCGTCTTGTCGGCCGGGAACGTGAAGGTTGCCGGCTGTCCGGGATTGGGAAAGAAGTGCTTGTCGTAGCCGTGGAGGTGAATTTCCTCGTACTTGTCCGCCGTGATGGAGAGGGTCACGGTGTCTCCCTGGTAGGCGTACAGACTGCCCGGTGACATGGTCGTCCCGGTCACGGCGACCTGAAACAACCGCTGCTGAGGAGCAGGCCCCTGGTTGCCAAACACCAGGAACGCGCCGACCCCGAGGAAGACGACCAGGACCGCGGCGACGATTGCCAGGCGGGCGTTCGCCGATGCCAAGACACGTGACACTTGATTCCTCCGTTTCTTGCGCGCACGAGGGTGCGCGCGTTGAAATGACTACGACAGTTGGCTGCGTAGGCTCGGAGGAGGACCTCTTTTGATGTATGCCGCGGGACATGCTTCGACGAGTGCCGGCTCCAGGCTCACGACCCGAGGCAGCAGTTCAGATGGAAGCGTCGCGATTACGAATCGGGTCGACGCCACGGCTGTCCGCAAATCGAGGACGGCGGACTCGATGCGTACCAGAACCCACTTGAGCGCGAGGGCAGCGAGGGCTGCGACCGGCAGCTGCCCGACCGTTCCGAGAAGGAGCAGGTGAGGCGCGGTTGGAATCGCCGCGCCGGCCGCGATCGACTCGGCCGTCTCCTGTATGGCGAAGGCGACGAGCTGAATCGTGAACAGGGCACCAAGGAGGCGCATATAGGTCGGGCCGCCGCGCAAGGCGCGAACGGGCCGGCCGGTGGCGAGTCGCGCGGCGCCGATGATCAACAGACTCACGAGGACACCGGCCGCGGCAAGGCCAGCACTGGTCTTGGCGAACGCCGGAAAGTAGGCATGTGCCCCAGAGCTCTGGACAGCCTGGGCGCCCGAGCCGAACTGCAGCTGATAAACCAGCAGATGTCCCAGCTGCGACAGGAGGACGCCGAATCCAACCAGGACGCCGCCCGTTTTGACCGACCGGCTCACGCCTGGATCATACCCGTGGGTGTCACACCGGCCTCGGTTTTGGGCCGTGAGCGAAGCCACACGAAGAAGAGGATCGGGACGATGGTGAGCAGCATCACCACCGACGTGAGCTGTGCCTGCTTCAAGCCGAACGCGATCACCGGCGTCTCATAGTCGGTACGCCACTGGAAAAGGATCAGCTGGCTGACCGGGTAGAGAACCAGGTACGTCAACCCGAGGACCCCCGAAGGGACGCCGCGCCGCCGAAGGTAGAGGAGGACTCCCAGAATCAGCAGGATTCCAACCGCCTCGTACAGGTTGGCCGGCGTGTAGGCGACCCCGAGGTGCGGCGCCATCGAGGCCGGGTTCGTGTAGCGGATCGCCCAGGGTAAGTTGGACGGCGGGCCAAGGATCTCTCCGTTCATGAAATTGCCCAGCCGGCCGATGGGCTGGCCGACCGCGGCGAAAAGGACGCCCGCGTCCAGCAAGTCCCAGTAGTTGATGTGGTGGCGGCGCGCCATCACCACCAGCACGATCAGCGCGGCGAAGATCGCGCCGAAGAACGCCATGCCTCCTTCCCAGAACGCCAGGATGTGCTGCGGGTGCGTCAGGTAGAACCACCAGCCCGACTGCACGTCGTAGTAGAGCCGGGCGCCGATCAGCCCGAAGACGATCGTCCAGAACGCGATCCTGCCGCTGAGCTCGGGGTCAACCCCCTTCCGCGCCAGGTGGCGTGTCGCCACCGCCGTCCCCACGAGGAACGCGATGGCGTAGGAGATCCCATAGAAGCGAATCTGCAGCGGCCCGAGGAAGAAGCCGGGCGGAAAGGGATCTGTGATGGTGAGCCAGGGCACTTCGTTAGCGTACGACCTGGAAAATTTGCACCCCCCACCGACCCGTGCTCGCTGCGCGAGCAGAGGCCACCTCCGCGGCGAGCGGGGAGGCGCGGGCAAATTGAGCATTTACAATTCAGGGCGGGAACACGGCCAACGCTGCCAGGGAGAGGATTGTGATGAAAGAGCGAACAGCGTCTTTGGCGATCGCGATCGCCTTCGTGATAGCCGCGTGCGGCGGGTCGAGTCCGACCACCACCACCACCTCGAGCGGCCCCAGCAAGGTCGCCAGCATCGCGAGCGAGGTCCCCTCGACGGTGAGCGGCCCGATCCAGATCGCGACCGACGCGACCTACGCGCCCAACGAGTTCGTCGACCCGAACACGGGCGCGATCAGTGGGTGGGACATCGACCTCGGTAACGCCATCTGCAAAGTGATGGGTCTTGTGTGCACGTTCAACAACGTCACCTTCGACGACATCATCGCCCAGCTCAAGGCGAGCACCCCGAGCGAGGTGGCGGGCGGCGACAAGCCGCGATATTCGTTCAGCATCTCGAGCTGGAGCCCCACGCAAGCGCGTGAGAACAGCGGCATCGACTTCGTCACGTACTACAAGGCCGGTGAGGCGTGGATGGTGAAGGTCGGCGGCGCCACGATCAGCACGGCGGCCGACATGTGCGGCCACAGTGTCGCGGTGGAGTCGGGCACGACCGAGGAGAGCGACGCCTGGGGTTACATGGGCCAGTCGGTCGGTGGCACCGCGATCGCGGGTGACAAGGACAACTGCCCATCCGGCAAGGACATCAAGGTGCTGAGCTTCGGCACCCAGACCGAGGCGAACTCCGCCTTGGCCAGCGGCCGAGCCGATTTCGGTTGGCTCGACCAGCCGGTCGCCGACTACCAGGTCAAGCAGTCCAACGGCCAGTTCAAGATCGGCGGCCAGCCCTGCAGCGTGGCGCCGTACGGCATCGCGATGGTCAAGGGCAGCCCGCTGGAGAAGCCGATCACGGACGCGGTCAAATACCTGATCGACAACAACAGCTACTACACCGACATCCTCAAGAACTGGAACGTCACGGACGGCGCGGTCGCCAGCTCTGATGTGTCGCTCAACAACAACAACTCGATCGGGCCGACTTGCGTGCCGTCGTACTGAGTGCCCAACATAAGTTGAGGTGACCGACATCGCCTCCGGCAGCCCGGCAGCGCCGGGCGCACAAGCCGGGCAGCGGCCGGAGGCGATCAAGGCGATTCCCGTGCGGCACCCGTGGAGATGGTTGTCCGCGGTGCTCGTCCTCGCCGTGGCCGCCGACGCCGTCTACACCCTCGTCACGGCACCCAACATGCATTGGGCGGTCGTCGGGACGTTCCTCTTTCAGCGGCTGATCCGCGAGGGGATCCTGCTGACCCTTGAGCTCACTGTGCTGGCGATGGGCATCGGCATCATCCTGGGTGTGATCCTCGCGGTCATGAGGCTTTCACCCAACCCGGTCGTCTCATGGTTGAGCTGGTTCTACATCTGGTTCTTTCGCGGGACTCCAGTCCTCGTCCAGATCTTCTTCTGGTTCAACCTCGCGCTCGTGCTGCCCCATATCGGGTTGGGTATCCCCGGCGGCCCTCTCCTGTTTGGCGTGAGCACGAACGTTCTCATCACCCCGTTGATGGCCGCGGTCTTCGGGCTCGGATTCAACGAGGCCGCCTACATGGCCGAGATCGTGCGCGCGGGCATCATCTCGGTCGAGCACGGCCAGACCGAGGCCGCCCAGGCCCTCGGCATGAATCGTTTGCAGGTGATGCAGCGCATCGTCTTGCCGCAGGCGATGAAGGTGATACTGCCTCCCACTGGCA
The DNA here is from genome assembly GCA_044450465.1 of Candidatus Dormibacterales bacterium. Lineage (GTDB taxonomy): Bacteria > Chloroflexota > Dormibacteria > Dormibacterales > Dormibacteraceae > JBIOJB01. The sequence continues at coordinate 6,394 of JBIOJB010000121.1, forward strand.
ACGAGACGATCTCGATGCTCAAGACCACGTCGCTAGCCTTCGTGGCCACGGTTCCCGAGCTGTTCACACGAGCGCAGCAGATCGCGAGCTTTAACTTCTACGTGATCGAGCTCCTGGTGGTCATCAGCATCTGGTACCTCGTGATGACGTCGATCCTGACCGTCGGCCAGTACTACCTGGAGCGGTACTTCGGCCGGGGGACGCAGCGCGAGCTGCCTCCGACGCCGCTGCAAAGGTTCCGGCGCATGTTTTTCACGTTGCGTGCGGCGCAGCGCTGAGTGAGCGCCGGGCCGATGGTCAAGGCGGAGGCGGTGCGCAAGAGTTTCGGCCGTCTCGAGGTGCTGCGCGGGATCGACCTCGAGGTTCAACCTAAAGAGGTGATGTGCGTCATCGGACCGTCGGGCTCGGGCAAGAGCACGTTCCTCCGGTGCATCAATCACCTAGAGAAGATCGACGCGGGGTGGCTGTCGGTCGATGGCGAGCTGGTGGGCTACCGCCAGCGTGGTGACAAGCTCTATGAGCTTGGGGACCGCGAGGTCTGCCAGAAGCGCTCGGAAATCGGAATGGTGTTTCAGCACTTCAACCTGTTTCCTCATATGACGGCTCTCGAGAACCTCATCGAGGCGCCGATCCGCGTAAAAGGAGTCAGCCGTTCTTCGGCGGTCGACTACGCGCGCGCGCTGCTGGAGCGCGTGGGTCTGGCGGACAAGACGAACGCGTATCCGAACCAGCTGTCGGGCGGCCAGCAGCAGCGCGTGGCGATCGCGAGGGCGCTGGCGATGAATCCCAAGCTGATGCTTTTCGATGAGCCGACGTCGGCGCTCGACCCCGAGCTGGTGGGCGATGTGCTCGACGTCATGCGCCGGCTCGCCGCCGACGGCATGACCATGATCGTGGTCACGCACGAGATGGGTTTCGCCCGCGAGGTGGGAGACACGCTGGTGTTCATGGACGGCGGGGTGATCGTGGAATCTGGGAAACCGAGAGAGCTGCTCGCGAATCCCCAACAGGAGCGGACCAGGTCGTTTTTGTCGAAGGTCTTGTAGAAGCTGCCACCCCCCTCCGGCCGGTGCCCTTCGGGCAGCGGCCACCTCCCCGGCGAGCGGGAAGGTGAACGGCGCTCCGCGCCCCTTCTGTGCGGCTTGGGACGAAATTTCCGCCGAAAAACGGCGGAGCCCTGGTTCCGCCCGCGCTAGTGCAGGGATTCGCCCGGCGCCGATCCCTCCCAGGCTGTTGTTTCCCAGTTGTCCTGCCGCTCGGTCAGCGGCATCCAGGGTGGGAGCTCCATCAGCAGCTCATGGCTCAGCGCGATCGCGTAAGGCTCGTAGCCCTTGCGAAGGGCATTCAGCTTCTCTCGAAACGTGTCGAGGTCGACGGTTTTGCCGGCCGCCAGCAACGCCTCGTACAGCGCGATGAGCTCGGCCTCCGAGAGGCGGTCGGGGGCGTCGAACTCCGGAACCGCGCGAAGCACCTGGCTCAGGTCGCCCAGCGCGTGCCGACCCATGGCGTAGACGCGCCTGGCCTGCCACGTCTTGCCGTGATCTTTGCTCGCCTGATAGATCGCGGAGAAGTCCATGATCGCGGTGAGCGCCGCGACCCA
>JBIOJB010000122.1:0-7885 GCA_044450465.1 Candidatus Dormibacterales bacterium
AGTGCTACGACATCTCCAACATCCAGGGCGACTCTGCGGTGGGCGCCATGGTCGTCTTCGAAGACGGACGTCCGCGCAATGAGCACTATCGACATTTCCGCATCAAGGTCACGCCCGGACCTAACGATTTCGCGATGCTTCAAGAGGTGCTGCGGAGGCGGCTGGAACGGCTTGAGTCGGCTCAGCGCCGCGAGGATGCCGAGGCTGTGAGCGATCGGTCGTTCACCAGCCGGCCGGACATGATCCTGATCGACGGTGGGCGCGGGCAGCTGAGCGCGGCTCTGGAGGAGCTGGAGGCGGCGGGCTACGCGGATATCCCAACCTTCGCGCTGGCTAAGGAACGCGAGGAGCTGTTCGCCCCAGGCCGATCGGACCCGATCGTGCAGGAGAAGAGCTCGCCCGGGATGTTCCTTGTGCAGCGCATACGGGACGAGGCTCACCGCTTTGCGATAACCCACCACCGCAAGGTGCGATCACGCAAGGCGCTCACCTCGCCGCTGGATTCGATCGAGGGCATTGGGCCTGCCCGCAAGCGCGTTCTGCTGCGACACTTCGGCTCGGTGCAGTCGATTCGCGAAGCTCCGGTGGATGAGATAGTGAGGCTGGGTGTGCCGGAACGATTGGCGCGGCGTCTGAAGGAGACCCTGTGACTCTGGGAGGGCGCACGTCTTGACGCTGGTCATCGTGGGCGGCTCGGGGGAAAGGGAGCTCGACGAGGCGGTGGGCGCCTTTCTCGACGCAGGCTTTCAGCTCGCGCGGTGGCTCTCGGCCTGGGATGCGGCGGACGCGGTACTTCCTGCGCGCGGCGACGCCGCCGGCCTGCTGAAAGACGCCGACGCGCAGGGGATTCGGTACGTGCTGGTGCACGTCGGTGCGGCCGACGGCCGTTCGGGCGGCAGCCATGAGCGCGCCCACCACCGCGTGGAGCGCTCGCAGCTGCGTGAGGTGGCGCAACGCCTGCGGTCCAGGGATCGGCTCCTGATCACCTGCCTTTCGTTCGGCTACAAGAACGGGATACCGGACAGCGCATCCTGGGTGGTGGACGCCAGGCTCCTCGACAACCCTTACTGGGTCGACGAGCTTCGCCCGCTCGACGGCCGCGATGCCCGCGTACGCGATTTCGTGGTCAACCAACCCGCCGCGCAGGACCTGCTCGACAATCTCGAGCGCACGCTGGTGACCGCCATCCCTCACTACCGCGCTCACGGCCGCTCCCACCTGGTGGTCGCATTCGGCTGCACGGGTGGCCGGCACCGGTCGGTGGCGATGGCGAAGGAGCTGGCGGACCGGCTGAGCCACATCGAAGGCGTCGATGTCGAGTTCGCCGCGCGTGACCTCGCCTGAAGGGATCGGCGCAGGACCCATGACGCGCGCGCTCGTGCTGGGTGGCGCGGGCTTTGTGGGCGCGGCGGCGTGCAAGGAGCTCATGCGCCGCGGGGTCGAGACGATCGCGGCCGGCAGAAAACCCCGTCCCTACGGAATCTTCACCAGCTACGTGGCCTTTGACAGGACCGACACGGATCAGCTGGCGAAGGCGCTCGAACAGACCCGTCCGGACGTTCTCCTCGACCTCGCCTGCTACCAGCCGAGCGAGGTGCGGGCGGTGGCAGAGCGGTTTTCCGGCGCGCGCTACGTGTTCGTGTCGACGGGGGTTTACCCGGATCTCCACGGGAAGCCTGCGCAGGAGGAGGACTTCGTCCCGCTCGAGGGTGAGCCTCCGCCGGCTCTCGACTACCTGAACGGCAAGCGCTGGTGCGAGACGGTTCTGGCCCGATCGACCAGCTTTCCGTGGACGGTAATCCGCCCTCCAGCCGTGCTCGGACCAGGCGATCACACCCTGAGGATCGCGGCCTACATCCAGAGGGTGCTCGACGGCGGCCCTCTCCTTGTCCCCGCCGAGTCTTTTGAAAGGCAGGCCGGCCTGGCGTGGGTCAAGGACGTCGGCTTTGCCTGCGCGCTGGCCTGCGACCTGCGCCGCGACACCACACACAAGGCCTACAACGCCGCTTTCGAGAACGTGTCGCTGCGAAACCTGATCGAGGGGATCGCCGGCGCCCTGGGTGTGCCTGCCAGGCTGCATCCGATTCCCTTTGCGCAGCTGCCGCGCGACGCGAGCCCCTATGGTCCAGATCCTGTTCGGTCCGCGGGCTACGTGCTGAAGCGGCCTCGAACCGAGCTCGGCTTTGAACCGTCGGCGCTTGAAGACGCTCTCGCGGAGACGCTGGCCTGGTACCGCGTGACCAAACCATCGCATCCCGGATACGCAAACCGGAATCGCGAGCTGGAGCTGGCCGGGGCGGGCTGACGGGCGCGAGGTCGCGCCTCGCGGCCGGCCGGATCTTCGCCGTGGTGGGGCTTCCCCGGCGCGCCACCTACGATGACGTGCATGGACGGCCGCCTCTCACGTTGAAGCGCCTCATCCCCTATGGCGTCGCGCTCGGCGGGTCGCTTGTGGTCACCGGGGCGATCGGCCTGGTCACCTCGAGGGGAACGGTTTCAGGCCTGTCAGCCCTCTACCTCCTGCTCGTGCTCTGGTTGGGGGCAAGGTGGGGTCGTGGTCCCGCGGTGGCCGGGAGCGTGGCCGCCTTCCTTCTGTACGACTTCTTCTTTGTGCCGCCCGTTGGCACGTTCAGCGTCCGCGGCCCGGCGGAGCTGCTGGAGCTCGCCGTGCTGCTCGCCGTGGCGCTTGTGACGAGCCAGCTCGCAGCCTCGCTGCGCCGGGCCCAGGCCACGGCGGAAGCCGTCGCGTCCGATTCCCGCGCACTCTACGAGCTGGCGATCGCCGCACTGCGCACGCACGAGGTCACTGCGGCGTTGGGAATGGTCAGCGAGCGAGCCACCCGGCTGCAAAGCGTGAAGCGGTTCGCCCTGGTGGCGATGGACTTCGGCCAGATCACTCCGATCGAGGGTTTGCCTCTCAACGACGAGGAGATGCGCCAGGCGGCCTGGTGTTATGAGCAGAGGCGGCCGGTCGGGATCACGATCACCGATGGTGCGGTGCGCGTGGTGAGGTCGCGACCTGACTCGGATTCCACCGGTTATCTGCCCCTCGCCAGCGGGGTGGCGGTCCTGGGTATCCGCCCCGCGAATCCGGAGCCTGCCGAGCTGCGCATGCTGGCGGCTCTGATCGGTCTGGCCGACCTGCTCTTGGATCGGAGGCGGGCCGCGCTGGAGGCCGAACGCGCTCGCGGCTTTGAGGCCTCGGATAGGTTGAAGGCAGCCATCCTGTCCTCCCTTTCGCATGAGCTCAAGAGCCCGATCGCTTCACTGCGAGCAGGTTTGACCGCGCTCTCCTCGCCTCAGGCCGGACTTCAGACCGAGCAGAGGGAGCTGTCGGTCGACATGGACCGCCAGGCCGCGAGGCTCGACCACATGGTGGGTGACATGCTCGCCCTCTCGCGTCTCGAAGCCGGGGTCGAGCTCGAAAAGGAACCGCATGGATTCGCCGACCTGGTGGGTGCGTCGATCAGGCAAATCCGCCCTGAGCTCAAGGAGCGCGACCTGCAGGTGAACGTCAGCTCCGATCTTCCTCCCGTCGACGTCGACGAGCTGCAGGTCGGCCGGCTGATCAGGAACCTGCTCGAGAACGCAATCGAGTGGTCCCCGCCCGCGGGAGCCATCGAGGTGGGCGCCGCCGTCAGAGAGGGCGAGCTGGAGGCCTGGGTCGAGAACGAAGGGCCCGCCATAGCGCCTGCAGATCTGGACCGGGTCTTCGAGACGTTCTGGACCAAAAGAGCCCGGGGGAGTGGGCTTGGCCTCGCAATCTGCAAGCGGGTGGTGGAGGCGCACGGTGGAGCCATCCGCGTCGAGAATCGGAGGCGAGGCCCGCGTTTCTCTTTCACCCTGCCTCTGGCGCGCGTGGCAGCTCAACCATGAGCGGTCGCGTGCTCGTGGTCGACGACGAGATCGAGATGCAGCGCGCCCTGAAGGCCGGGCTGCGCTATCACGAGTTCGAGGTCCACGCCGTCGGCAGCGGGGAAGAGGCGCTGCGCGAGGCCGCCACGTGGCGGCCCGACGTGATCCTGCTCGATCTCGGGCTGCCCGGGATGGACGGGTTTGCGACCCTCGAAGCGCTCCGGCCGTCGACCAGGGCCGGCGTCATCGTCGTGAGCGTCATGCCAAGCGAGAAGGACAAGGTCCGAGCCCTTGACGCCGGGGCGGACGACTACGTGGTCAAGCCGTTCGGCACGGAGGAGCTGGTGGCGCGGATTCGCGCAGTGCTGCGCCGGCAGGCGGACGTGCCGTCGGGCGAACCCATCGTTCGCTGTGGCGACCTCGAGATCGACCTGGCGCGAAGGACGGTGTCGGTGACGGGGAAGCGGGTTCGGCTGACTCCGACGGAGTACGAGCTACTCCGGTACCTGGCCTTGCACGCCGGCAAGCCGGTCACTCACACGACGCTGCTGAGGCAGGTATGGGGCGACTACGCGGTGGGCGACCGCTACAACACGCGCTACGTGGTCGCACAGATCAGAAAGAAGCTGGGCGACAATCCGGCTGATCCGCGCTACATCATCAACGAGCCAGGGGTCGGCTACCGGCTCGGCGAGTGAGCTGCTGTCAGGGCGCGCTGGGCCGCGCCCCTCACTGCTCCGATTGGCTGCGGGAGAGCAGGTAGGCCGCGATGAAAGAGACCACCACGAGGCCCGGCGACCAACCGATGCCGGGACCGAAAGGATCGTAGGGCGACAGGTCGAAGGCGACTGCGAGCCCGCTGATGATGGCGAAGGCCCCGACGATAATTCCGCCGCGCAGGGATCCGTGCCGGGCAAAGAACAGCTCGAGCTCGAGCCGCCAGCGGGCCCGCTGGTGCGGGCGGGTCACCACCTGCGGAGCGGCGGCGGCGGAGATGCGCTCGCGCCGGCCCAACCGGTAGCGGGCGCTTCGGGGCAAGGCTTCGAGGGGAACGTGGACGCCTTCGCGCTCCAGAGGTGGCGGCCCCTCGAGGGGTTCCCACAGCGGCTGTCGCCGGTAGCGGCGATATCCGGCAAACGTGGCGGCGCCCAGTGCGAGCCAGCCGAGGTAGATGTACGTGGAGCCGGAGATGTTCTGGAACATGAGCTGCGTGAACACCGTGCCGATGGCCAGCGCTCCAACGACCGAGATGACCGGGATGCTCTCCCGCCCGAACCTGATATTGCCCGGCATCCTGTAGGGGCGGCTCAGCTCCGGCTCGACGAACCGCAGCCTCATGACCGACAGGTGCGCCGAACAGAAGGCGAACGTCGCTGCGAGCGAGTAGACGGCGCTCATCAGATCGATCTCCTTGCTGCCGACGAAGATGCCCGGCACGACTAGCAAAGCAGCGGCGAGGCCGAAGACGATGATCGAGATATACGGGGTCTTGAACTTCGGGTGCAGCTCGTTGAAACGCCGCGGCAGAAGATCCGCCCCGGCGAGCGAGTAGCTCAACCTCGAGATGCCGATCAAGCCGGCGTTTGTGGCGATGACCAGGATGGTGAACGCCAGGAACCCAACCCACAGGCCTGCCACGAATGCGAGCGGCTGGACAAAGCCCGTGACGATGCCGGCGACCGGATCGTCCTTCCACTTCGCGGCCAGGTCCGTGATGTACGCTCCGTGGGCGTCCATGTGAACGGGGAACACGCTCATGCCGATGGTCGGAAGAAACGCTGAGACGAAAAGGACGGCGGCGATGACGGCGAACGTGGCGCGAGGGACGCTCCGGCCCGGATTCTTGGCCTCCTCCGACATGTTCGAGATGGTCTCGATGCCCGTGTAGGTCACCATCGCGATCGAAACGCTGGCGAGGAAGTTGCCCCAGGTCGGAGCTGTGCCCAGGTGGACGTTGTGTATCACGGTCTGGAGGTTCAGCAGCAGGACCAAACCGAGCACCACCAGGACGAGCTGCGTCACGAGGTCGGCGATGGCCAGTACCAGGTTGAGCACGCTCGACTCCTGGATACCGATCACGTTCAAAACGATCAGGCAGGAAATCAGCGTGATCGTGGCGCCCACGTGCCAGGCGTCATTGGTCTTGAGCAGGTCGAAGATCGGGATGTACTTGCCGAAGACCCCGAGATAGCTGATCGCAAAGTACGCCGAGATCGAAACGGTGGCCGTGTAGTTGAGCAGCTGAACCCACCCCACCAGGAATCCAATCGGACCGTTGAAGGCTCGGCGAGCGAAGCTCGAGCTTCCGCCGGCGTGGGGCAGAGCCGCGGTGCCCTCCGCATAGTTGAGGGCCGTGGTGACGAAGATGAAGCCGGCCAGGATCAGGGCCAGCGGGGTCAGGCCGAGCGCAAACGCAGCCGTCACGCCGAGCGCGTAGTAGATGCTCGAGCCGACGTTTCCGTAGCACGCGGCAAAGAGGGCGGGCGCGCCGAGCGTCCGCGGCAGCTTGGCCGGGCGCCGTACCAGGATGCGAAGGTCCCCGGGTCGCCGGCCATGCCGGGTCTCGGACACCGGATTCATCGGAGTCGAGGGTAGTTCATCTCGAGGAAACCCATACGAGATCCATACGAATCTGGCCAAAGTCCTGGCGGAGACCTAACAGCGGCGCTCCTACCTTGGAATCATGCGCAACGCCATCCTGCAAATGCCCGACCTCCGGACCGCCGGCGAGCGCCGCCAGGTGCTGCGCGCCGCCATCCGTCAGCTCGAACGGGCTGAGATCTACCTGGCAGCCGTCGCCTACATGGAGCTGGACGATCGGGAGACGCAGCGCGCGATCAACAAGCTGCGCTCTGATGTCGACGGCCTGCGGCGCTCTCTGATCTATCAGCGCAATGAGGTCCGCGATTGAGCGAAGCTTCGATTCGCTCCCGCCGCCGGATCAAGTTCCACGGCGGGCATCTCGGTGCGTTCCTCTGCTGGGCGGTGGTCTTTGCGGACATCGGCACTTCGATCTATTACGTGCCGGGCATCATGTCGGCCAGCGGCTACAACAAGCGGTCAGCCCTGTTCGTGTTGATGACTCTGGTGGTGTTCACCCTCCTCTCTCTCAAGTACGCCGAGGTGACGTGGCGACACCCCGAGGGCGGCGGAGTTGTGACCATCTCCTCGCAGGCTCTTCATCCTTTTGTCGGCTTGCTTGGAGGTTTGTTCATCATCGTCGACTATTACCTGACCGCAGCGATCAGCGCGTTTTCAGGGATTCAATACCTGGCGGTGGTGCTGCCGGCGGTTGCATTTTGGAACGCCGTCCCGGCGACGCTGATCGCCCTCGGCGCGTTGGCAATGCTCAATGTCTTTGGTATCCGCGAGAGCGCGCGAGTCAGCCTCATAGCCGCGAGTATCGCGGCTGTGGGGCAGCTCATGGTCGTTGTCGTGGTCGCGATACATCTTGGCCCCGCCGGTGTCGTGGATAGCTTCAATGCCATCGGTCAGGGCCCACCGCGGCTGACGCCCGTCGTGGTCCTCACAGGCTTCGGCGCGGCTTTCCTGGCTTTCTCCGGTCTGGAAAGCGTGGCTCAGATCGCTCCTGCCATGCGCGCACCCCGCTCACGCACCGCCTACCGGACGATGGCCCTCGTCATTCTCACCATGACTTTTACAAGTCCACTCCTGACCCTCTGGTCGACCACATTGGTTCCGGATCCCAACAACCCCGCGCATGTGAATCAGCTGCTGTCGCTCCTCGCCGGCCTGTACTCAGGCAGCGCCTTATCGACCTACGTCGCGGTTTCAGGTTCCTTGCTCCTGATCTTCGCCAGCAACACAGCCATCATCGGCGGATATCACGTATTCCTGGCGCTCACTCGGATGGGGTTTCTACCGCGCGTGGTTGAGCGTAAGAATTCATGGCGCAGGACGCCGCACGTGGCAATCATCGCAGCGGTTTTGCTGCCGGGGGTCCTCGTCTATGTCGCAGGCCAGAGTCCGGTGGCGGCGGTATTTCTTGGCAACTTGTACGCGTTCGGCC
>JBIOJB010000123.1:0-7696 GCA_044450465.1 Candidatus Dormibacterales bacterium
TCCCCCGTGGAGCCCCCTCCAAGCGACACATTGCCGGAGTCGTTTCGGAAGGTGGCATGCTGGGTTTAGGCCGGAGTAAATCCGGCCTAGGGCAACGTCAGTCTAACTAGTAAGGCCGGAATGAATCCGGCCGGTGCACCACGCTGGGCAACTCGAGAAGAGCGGTCAGAGTAACCCGGTTCAGTAACAAGTCACCGTGAAAGTCGGCATGGTCGTGATCGGTGTGCTGGTTCTGCTGGCCGGTGCAGTTTTCGCGGGCCAGGGTTTGGGCTACATCCCGGGCAGCGCGATGACGGGCGACATGAAGTGGTTCTGGATCGGATCGGCCATGGTCGTGGTCGGCCTGGTTGTCGGCGTTTTGGGCCTGCGCCGGGGAAAAAGCGCTTAACCGCAGCCTTCCACGTTCGAGCTCGTTCAGGCACGCCCTCCAAATCGGCTAACAGAGGCTGGCTCACGATCTCGTCACGCACAATTAGCCGCGTGATCCGGGCTCGGGTTTCCAGGCGGCTGCGGGCCCTGGCTACCGTCGGTGTCCTCGCCGCCGTGGTCGGCTGCCAGCCGAGCTCCGGCGCCCATCCGGTTCCGAGCGTCACCCAGATCGGAAGCGATCTCAACTGCAGCAGCGGCGACCATGGCTTCGAGGACGCTCTGGCGGGCTGGGGATTCTGCTACCCGGGGACGTGGAGGTTCACCGAGAGGTCACAAGCGAGCGAGAGCCCACCCGGTGGGGACCTGACCTTTGACATCGTCGATGTTCCGTGCACGAGCCAGCCTCCAGCGTCGGGCGCGCAGCCGGTCTGCTCGCCGGGCGCGGGCCTGTTCGCGTTCATGATCATCTCGACCTATCAGCGGGGCAGTGTGGCGAGCCTCGAGGCCTGGGGTCAGGCCAACCTCGGCGCCATGCCGGCCGCGGAGCCGATCCGCTGGGGCAACGCACTGGAGGCGCTCAAGCTGGCAGATGGGAGGCGACTCGCCCTCACGCCTCACCAGGTGGTGATCATGGCACTCCACGCAGGCTCTACCAACCTCGACCTCGAATCAGCCATGTCGACGCGTCTCGCGACCTGGAAGTTCACTTACTGACACTGACCGCGCTCGGGCGCGGCCCGGGATTCAGCTCGGGCGCTTGAACAGGGACTGCATCTTGATGGCCAGTCCCATGTCACCCTTGATCTTCAGCTTGCCCTGCATGAAGGCAGCGGTTCCGTCCAGCTGACCCGTCATGATCTTGACCCAGTCGCCCGAATCCGCCGTCAGTGTCAGGTTGGCGACCTCGGGGGCGTCACCTTTGCCCGACTCGGCGACGCCGTCGTGGATCTTGACCCACCACTTGCCGCCCTGGTCGCCGCTGAGGTCGAATGCAATGGTCGCCTTTGTAGCGCCGGCCTTCTCGGCCACGAGGTATTGCGGCATCGCTTCCACGATCTGGTCCGGGGTCATCTGGACTTCCGACATCTATCCCTCCTGAGAGCGCGCAGCCTGGCAGCCGCGCGGGTTGGCGGTTCGCTCTGAAGCCATCTTAGCCCGGTCCCAACCGCCGGTCGGCGAGAATGCCGGGGTGCTTTCCCTCGCCGAGGTCGCAGCCGGCATTTTCGAGCTTCGCCTCCCGATACCGTTCGAGGACGGACTCGTCAACGTGTTCCTGTTCGCCGACGGCGCCGAGGCCGACATGCTCGATTGCGGGATGAATTCCGGCGATTCGCTGGACGCGATCCGGGCGGCGATGGATCAGATCGGGGCTGCGCGCATACGGCGTCTGGCGGTGACCCACATCCATCCCGACCACTACGGCGCGGCCGGCGTCATCGCAGGTGACGGACTGGCGGACCTGTACATCCACCGCCTCGAGGTACCCCTTGTGCATCCGCGCTACGTCGAGCTCGAGCACCTCGTCATGGCGGTGAGGACATATCTCCTGGTCAATGGTCTTCCGCCCGACGAGGCAGAGGTGCTGAGCAACTCACAACGCGCCCTCAGCCAATTCGTCACCACCGCCGAGCCGAGCGTGCAGCTCGAGGGCGCGGAGACGATCGTGATGGGCCGGCGCCGGCTGCGGGTCGAGTGGACACCCGGACACTCTCCGGGCCACATCTGCCTGTACGACCCGGTGGACGGCCTGCTGTTCGCGGGTGACCACATCCTTCCCGATCTTTCGCCGAACATCGGCCTTCACCCGCAGAGCACGCCCGACCCGCTGCACGAATATCTCGAGGGACTTCAACGCCTGGCTTCGTACCAACCGCGGCTCGTGCTTCCAGCCCATGGCAGGCCCTTTGAGGACGCGTCGGGACGCGCGGAGGTCTTGTCGGCTCACCACCACCGCCGTCTCGACCAGATCCTCGAGATCGTCGGCCGCGAAGAGAAGTCGGGCTGGGAGGTGGCGCTGGAGCTCTGGGGGCCGAGAGAGCAGCTCTATGAAAAGAGGCTTGCGCTCCAGGAAGGGCTCGCCCATCTGCAGGCGCTGGCGGTTGAGGGCAGGGTCAAGAAGTTCGTCACGCCTTCGTCCGTGCGCTGGCTGCGGGCTTGAGCCCAAGCGGCTGGACACCCGCCGGGTAGCAGCCGACCCCGACGACTCCCGGCCCGGCGTGCGCGCCGACCACCGGACCCAGGGGCTGGATGAGCAGCGTCTCCGCGATGGGTTCGAGCTCGCGACCAACGCGCTCTGCGTCCGCCTCCGCGTCCGCATGACCGACGATCACGCAGACCCCGTCACCCCGATCGACCGCGCGAGTGAGCTCGATGATGCGCGCGATGGCACGATCGAACGTCCTCACGCGCTCGAGTGGTGTCACCTGTCCGTCGCGTATGCAGAGCACCGGTTTCACCTGTAGGACCGAGCCGAGCAAGGCACTTGCCCGGCCGATGCGGCCGCCACGCCGCAGGAACTCGAGCGTGGCCACGGAAAAGTACGTCTCGACTTTGTCTCGCAGCTCCAAAACCTTGGCCTCGATAGAGGCGGCGTCCGAACCCTGCCCCGCCAGGGTGGAAGCCGCGAGGGTGACCAGCCCCAGGGACATCGAGGCGACCCGCGAGTCTATGACCCGAATCCGGGACGGGTTGGTCATGGCCGCGCCCTGGACGGCCGAGGCATACGTGCCGCTGAGCCGCTCAGAGATGTGGATGGAAACGATCGCGGTGTGATCCGCCAGGAGCGCCGCGTAGGCTTCGGCGAACCGTCCCGGTGAAGGCTGCGAGGTCGATGGATGCGTCGTGGCTGCGGGAAGGCGCCGGTAGAACTCGGAAGGCGTGATGTCCACCCCGTCGAGAAAAGACTGACCTTCGAAATGCAGAGTCAAGGGCACGACGGTGATGGCTCGATTGGCGGCGAGCGCCGGGGGAAGATCCGCGGTCGAGTCGGTGACGATCGCCACTCCGCCCCTTGTCACCGGGTCGCCTCCTTGTCCGACGGGTGGTCGTCGGGGCGTAGGCCTCTGCGCCTCCGAAACAGCCTGTCCTCCAGCGGTCTGATCGCGATCAGGGTGACGAGCACAAGAAAGGTCGTGAACACGGCGACCATGTAGAGGCCGAACCCGACCGCCATGCCGAGTGAGGCTACGACCCAGATCGAGGCGGCGGTCGTGAGGCCTTTCACGTCGAGGCCCTGTCTCAGGATTGCGCCCGCACCCAGGAAACCGACTCCTGTCACGATCTGCGCCGCGATGCGGGTCGGGTCGACGCGGCTTGCGAACACCGGGTCCAGCCCGACTGCGGTGAACATGCACGCGCCGACGGCAATGAGGGCCATGGTCCGCACACCGGCCGGGTGGCCGTGAAACTCGCGCTCGGCTCCGAGGACCAGCCCGAGGAGCAAGGCCACGACAATGCGGAAACCGAGGTCGGCTTCGCTGGAGAGTGGCAGCTACTCAGCCCCGACCGGGGCGGCCCCCGGGCTTGTCCTGCGCACCTGGCTCGTCCTTCGCACCAGGCTCGTCTGGGAGCTCGGGGAGGTCCAGGCTGTTCACGAAGTCGCGGAATACGGCCAGCCGCTCGTCGTCGATGGGCGCATCGCTCTTAGTCTTCTCATCGGTGCCATCTTCGCCGTCAGGGATGACGCCGGCGGTTTCCATCACGTCAGCGGCGACGAAGATGGGGCACTCGACGCGCACGGCGAGCGCGATGGCGTCCGATGGACGCGCGTCGAAATCGAGGTCGCGGCCATTCTGCTTCACGTACAGCCTGGCGTAGAACACCTGGTCGGCCAGGCGAGTCACGACGATGCGTTTGACGCTGACTCCAAGATCCCCAAACGCGGTCGCGAGAAGGTCATGTGTGAGCGGCCGCCCAAGTGGGTTGCCCGAAATCTTGGAAGCGATCGCCTGCGCCTCGAAAGATCCGATCCAGATCGGCAGATACCGGTCCGCCTCTTTCTCCTTGAGAATCACGAGGTGCTGGGCGGACGGCATGTGGATCCGAATGCTGTCCACGGACACCTCGATGAGGTTTTTCATCCTCGGTGTCATTCTAGCCTTCAGGGTTCAAAGCTCCTGCTCTTTTGAATACAACTCGCCTAAGGCTGGCCGGGTGCCGGCCGACCGTAGAATCCGAGCGTGGCGAGATCGAAGCGGGGGAGGCTGATCCTGATCGACGCCCACAGCCTCATCTACAGAGCCTTTTTCGCCCTCCCGCCGATGAGCACATCGGACGGGCTTGTGACCAACGCCGTCTACGGGTTCACCTCCATGCTTGCAATCGTCCTGGCCGCCAGGCCCGAGTACGCCATGGCCGCCTTCGACATGGGCGGGCCGACTTTTCGCTCACAGGAGTACAAGGAGTACAAGGCCGGCCGGCGCGCGATGCCGGAAGACCTGCGGCCGCAGCTGGACATGGTCCGAGACGTGCTGCGCGCCTTCTCCATTCCCATCTATGGAGTCGCCGGATTCGAGGCGGATGACGTGATCGGCACGCTGGCCCGGCTCGCGGAAGAGCGCGGGCTCTCGGTGACGATCGTCTCCGGCGACCTGGACTGCCTTCAACTGGTCACGGACTCGGTGGAGGCGTTGGTGCCCAGGCGCGGCATCACGGACACGTTTGCCTATGGACCGGAGCAGGTGCGACAGCGCTACGGCTTCGAACCGCCTCAGCTGATCGACTTCAAGGCTCTTCGCGGAGACACCTCGGACAACATTCCCGGGGTCCCGGGTGTCGGCGATAAGACCGCGGCAAAGCTGGTGCAGGACTACGGGGCGGTCGAGACGTTGTTGGAGAAGATCGACGAGCTGCCCGAAGGGCGCGTGAAGACATCTCTGAAGAACCACGCGGATCAGGTTCGTCTGGGTAAGCGCATGGTCACGATCATCAGGGACGTCCCGGTCGAGCTCGAGCTGGAGAAGGCACGGTGGACGAGATACGATTACGACGCGGCCCGCATCGTGTTCGACCGCCTTGAGTTCCGCCAGCTGCTGAGCAGGTTTCCACCTCCAGACCAGGTGCCGGTCCAGCCGAGCCTCGCTTTCGAGCCGGCTCCGCAGCCAAGCGGGCTGGGCCTCGTCGACGACCCGGCTGAGGCGGCCACCCTTCTCGTGAACGCGCTCGAGGCTGCGGTGTTTCCGTTTCTAGACGGCTCGGGCCGATCGGCGCGAGTGTGCGGCCTTGGGGTCGCGACGAGAGACGGCACCTTCTACACGTCGAGTGCGGAGGCGACGCGGTCCGCGGTCAGCGCGCTCGCCGGCAAACCACTCTCGGGTCACGACACCAAGGAAACCGAGCTTGCCCTGCGCACGGCAGGCGGTGGTCGAGGCGAGTGGGCGTTCAGCACCTTCCTCGCCGCGTACCTGCTTGGAGCGGGATCGCGAGATCCCCGGCTTGAAGACCTCGCCCGCGAGTTCCTTGAGGTGACGCTCACCAGCCCGGAGCAGCTGTTTGGAACGGGACGAGCTGCCCGCAAGGCCCCGGACGTCGCAGTCGAGGAGGCGGCCGAGTTCGCGGCGCGACGGGCGGCCGCAGTCCTGAGCCTGAGGCCGAGGCTCGAGGCCGAGATGCGCAACCTCGGAGTCGACTACCTCTTTCACGAGATTGAGCTGCCGCTGGCAGGGGTCCTTGCGGGGATGGAGTCCGAGGGTGTCGCGATCGACGTGCCGTACCTCAAGGACATGCAGGACGAGCTGGGTCGACAGCTCGCCGCGATCGAGTCCGAGGTGGAGCAGGTGGCGGGCCAGGCCTTCAACCTGAACGCCCCCCAGCAGCTCGCCAAAGTGCTCTTTGAGGACCTCCGGCTGCCGGTTGGGAAGAGGACGAAGACGGGATACTCCACCGACGCCGACACCCTCGAAGCGCTGCGCGACAAGCACCCGATCGTCGGGTTGATCCTCGAGCACCGCCAGCTCTCGAAGCTCAAATCGACCTATGTCGACGCACTACCGCAGCTTGTCGATCCGTCCACCGGCAGGGTCCACACCTCGTTCGGTCAGGCGAGCACGGCCACAGGACGGCTCGCCTCGTCGAATCCAAACCTGATGAACATCCCGATCCGGACCGAGCTCGGGCAGCGCATCCGGCGCGCCTTCAAGGCGGCGAGGACGGACCACGTCATGGTCTCGGCCGACTACTCCCAGATCGAGCTGCGGATCGCCGCCCACCTGAGCGGCGACCCCACGCTGCTGGCCGCTTTTGCCGCAGGGCAGGACATCCACACCGCCACCGCCGCCGCGGTGTTCAAGATTCCGCTGGAAGCCGTCGACTCCAATCAACGGCGCCTGGCCAAGGTCGCGAACTTCGGCTCCATCTACGGCCAGGGCGAGTACGGGCTCTCGCAGCAGCTCGGCATACCGGGTGACGTGGCGCGCGCGTTCCTGGCGCAGTACTGGTCGACCTACTCACGGCTGAAGACGTATCTGGACGAGGTCCGCCAGAAAGCTCGCGAAGAGGGTCTCGTGGTCAGCGCAACCGGCCGGCGCCGCGCCATCCCCGACCTGCGCTCACCAAACTTCCAGCTGCGCGGCGCCGCCGAGCGGATGGCCATCAACTTCCCGATGCAGTCTTTGGCCGCGGACATCATCAAGATCGCCATGGTGCGCCTGCAGAGGGAGATCGAAGCCGACGCGATCGAAGGGCGGATGCTGCTTCAGGTGCACGACGAGCTGCTCTTCGAGGTGCCCGAATCCGAGCTCGATCAGTTCGCAGAAAAGGTTCCGAGGATCATGACCGGGGCTTACGAACTCGAAACGGGGATCGAGGTCGAGATGAAGGTGGGGCCCAACTGGGCCGACATGAAAAAGCTGGCTGTGGTCCGTGCCTGAGCTGCCCGAGGTCGAGACAATCGTCTCCGACCTGCGCCCTCATCTAACCGGGCGCACGATCGTTGCGTGCGAGCTGCTTTTTCCGAGCATCGTCCGGCATCCGGCCCCCGAGATCTTCGTGGATGGTCTCGTCGGCATGAAGATCGAGAGCGTGGGCCGGCGAGGCAAATACATCCTCCTGCGCTGTGGCGACGAGATCCAGCTCGTTGTGCACCTGGGGATGACGGGCCGGCTCCGAATCGTCGAAAAGACCACGCCGATTGAAAAGCACACACACCTGGTGCTCACGCTCGACGACGGCCGACAGCTCCGTTACAGCGATCCCCGGCGCTTTGGGCGGGTGCTGCTCGGCAGCGAGGAGGAGCTGATAGCGGCTCGTGTAATGCCGCGTCTCGGGCCGGAGCCCATCGACCCGGCGTTCGCGCCCGAGGAGCTTTACAGCCGTCTGCGCCGTCGCAAGA
>JBIOJB010000124.1:0-7677 GCA_044450465.1 Candidatus Dormibacterales bacterium
CACGAGCCCTCCCGCCATCTGCCCTCCCGAGTACGCCCCGGCCAGGTAGCCACCCGAATGGGCCAGCGCCTTCAGGAAGTCCGAGCTGATCGGCGGTTCATCGCGACCCCAGACGGCGGTCAACAGGGCGGCCAGGTCGCGGACCTCATCCAGCGTGCCCAGCTCCCTGATGTCGGCGGTCATCCCCACACTATGCGACGCGCGGGCGGCTACGCCCCCGGGCGAGATGCCGGCGGCGCCCGGGGCCAGCGGCCGGGTCAACACGCCGGCTTCGGTCAGGGTGCTGCGGACGGCAGCCGCCACTGCGCCGGCGGCGGGACCATCGCCATGGATGCACAGGCTGTCGAAACGACCCGACTGCGCCAGTCGCAGGGCCTGCGCCGCAGCCGCATGAGGGGTGAGGAGCGCCCCCTCCTGGGCACGTGGCGCGAGCCGGCCGTCCGGCAGAAGCAGGCGATCCGCAAAACCCTCGCGGTACTCGGGGACGCCCACCCTTCGCGCCGCGGCGAGCAGCTCGCGGCCAGGCTCTCCCAGGAGGCCGGCACGATGACGGAGAGCGACCCGCGCCACGGCGTCCGCCGCCTCGGCGTCGACCTGGCACCGGTGATACAGAGCGCCGTGAGGCTTCACGTATGCGATCGGAACGACGGCGGCGAGGGCGCCCACCTGGAAGGCGACGAGAGCCTCGATCTCCCGCGCCGAGAGGGGCTGATCGTTGCGGCCGAACCCGGCACGATCGTCGTAGCCCGGATGAGCGCCGGCCTCCACACCGCTTGCCTGACACAGCATCGCGGTCGAGATGGTGAGTGACGCCGAGCCGGCGTGCACACCGCAGGCGATGCTCGCGCTGTCGATGAATCCCAGGATCTCCTGGTCGGCGGGCCCACCCTCGCCCAGGTCCGCTGAGAGGTTCAACGGCCGGGCCGCTGGTTCATCAGTGGGCGGTATCGCCCTGCAGGAGACGCACGGCGTGCGGGAGCACCGGCATGACAGCCTCCAGCGATTCGGTCGCTCCGGCCACGCTCCCGGGCACGTTGATGATCAGGGTCCGGCCCCTGACACCCGCGAGCGAGCGGGAGATGGCGGCCATCGGCGTGCTGGCGGCTCCGGCTCGCCGCATCGACTCGCCCAGACCCGGCACCTCGTAATCGAGCAGCACCGAGGTTGCCTGCGGAGTGACGTCCCGCGGGCCGATGCCAGTACCCCCAGTCGTCACGACGAGTCCCGCCCCCGAAGCGGCGGCCGACAGGATCGCGGCGGTGATCCGCTCCTGGTTGTCCGGCACTACCGTAGGCCCAAGCACGTCAAATCCCGCGGCGGTGAGGATCCTGACGAGGGCCGGTCCGCTCTCGTCGGCCATCTTCTCCGCGGATACGCGGTCGCTGACCGTGATCACGTGCGCTCGGTGAGTCATGCCTTGCGCTTCCAGGTTCCGGACCGGCCGCCGGACTTCTCGAGCAGGCGCACCGACTCGAGATAGACGCCTCTTTCGACGCCCTTGGTCATGTCGATCAGGGTGAGGCCGGCCACAGAAGCCGCGGTCAGGGCTTCCATTTCCACACCGGTGGGACCGATCACCCTCGCCCCGGCAAGGATGCGAATGCCGCCCCTCACGAACTTGAAATCGACGGTAACGCTTGTGAGTGCGAGCGGGTGGCAGAGGGGAATCAGCTCTGACGTGCGCTTGGCGGCCATGATGCCCGCGACCCGGGCGACAGCAAGAGCGTCGCCCTTGGCCGTGCCCGCTCGCACCGCCGCGATGGTGGATGCAGACATCCGGACGATGCACTCGGCGAGCGCGTCACGCCTGGTCGCAGCCTTGTCCGCCACGTCGACCATGCGGGCCGCACCACGCGCGTCGACGTGGGTCAGGGACTTCCGGGCCGGCACGCGTTCAGGATATGCGGATGTCCCATTGGGGTTCAGAATCCGTACCTGCCGGCCCTCGGACCGAGACTGAAGCTTCGTGGAGACGGCGGTGCGAGGGCGTGCTCTTCGACTATGGGGGCACGCTTGTCGATTTCGAGTATCCAAGCGAAGGGTTGCTTGAAGTCGTCCGAGCTTTCAGGCCGCGGATTCAGGCCGAGCTCGGCATGCCCGCTCCAGAGGCCGAGACTATCCTCCGTGACGTCCTGATTCCACTGGAGGCTTACGTGAACAGCCTCAGCGAGGACGAGGTCGAGTACATGGACGTCTACCGAGGCGCGTGGCACCGCGCTGGGTGGAAGCTGAGCGATGTTCTCCTGTACGAGATCCTCGATGAGGAGCAGCGATGCTGGGAGCGAGCGGTCCGCGTGGAGCCCGGTGCGCTCGAGGCTCTGTCCTGGCTGGGCTCCTTGGGGATCAAGCGGGGCCTGTGCTCCAATGCCCCATTTCCCGCTCCGCTGCTGCGACGCCAGCTGATGGGCAACGGAATCTTCCAGCTGCTTGACGGCGCCGTCTTCTCGAGCGAGATCGGCCGGCGCAAGCCGGCGCCGGAGGTCTATCGGGCGGCGCTCCAGGCGATTGGAACCGCGCCTGAGAAGACTCTTTTCGTCGGCAACAGAGTCCGCGAAGACTACGAAGGCCCGCGCGCGCTCGGCATGCGAGCGGTCATCGTCACGGCCGGTGCCCAGGAGCCGGTCCCGGACGGCATCCCGGTCATCTCTTCGCTGCGCGAGCTGGCCGCCGTCCTGTGAGCGACCAGAAGCGCCGGCCTGGCTTCTTCTGGCTCCTCTTCTACGGCCGGCGCCGCCGCGGTTTCCCGTGGTTGTTCGTTGGAGTGCTCGCGGCGGTCGTTGCGCTGGCTCTGACTTTCGCGATTCCCGGTGGCCCTGATGTATGGCGAGCGATCGCCCCGCTCGCAGTCGGCGCACTACTCCTGGCGGCGCTTGCGGGTGCGGTGGCCGCGTCATTCCGGCCACGGCGCCGGCCCTGAGCGGAACGCGAAGCGATGAGGACGGCCGCCGCCCCAGCGCCGATGCCGTTGTCGATGTTCACCACCAGAAGGCCGGTCGAGCAGGACTGCAGCATGGTGCCCAACGCAGCCTCGCCGGCTCCGCCGTGTCCATAGCCCGTCGACACCGGGAGGCCGATGACCGGCAGCCCGACCAGGCCTGCCACCAGGCCCGGCAGCACCCCGTCCATGCCTGCAGCGACGACGATGACGTCGGCTCCCCAGTCGAGCATCGAAGCGAGCGGACCGACGAACCGGTGCAGGCCGGCCACCCCGAGGTCGGCGTCCAGCCGAACCTTCAAACCACAGGCCTCGACCATCATTCGCACTTCGTCGGCGGCGGGCAGGTCCGAGGTGCCGGCCGTCAGGATGCCGACGCTGCCAGGCAGCTCTTCCGGTGTGAAGCCGGAGCGCACGACGCGAGCGGAGGCCGAGTAAAGATGGATTTTCATCCCGGCGGTGCC
Source organism: Candidatus Dormibacterales bacterium (assembly GCA_044450465.1). Classification (GTDB taxonomy): domain Bacteria; phylum Chloroflexota; class Dormibacteria; order Dormibacterales; family Dormibacteraceae; genus JBIOJB01. Next base: position 3,400 of record JBIOJB010000124.1, read on the forward strand.
GGCGGCCGAGGTCAAAGCCGCCACGTGATCGCCAGTCATCCTGCTGATCAGGCCCTGGCCCTGCCGCTCGGCGAGCGCAACCACCAGGCGGGCGGCGTCAACCGGCGCCTTGCCGCTGGCAAGAACGACCTCGGGTAGCCCGCGCCGCAGATGCCGCCCGAGGTCGAGGCGCGCCCGCCCCGCGAGCTCGCGCAGCTGAAGGCTCCGGATCTCAGCAAGCGCTTCGTCCTCGGTGACCTCGCCCGCGACAAGCCGCCGGAGCACGTCTTTCACAGACCCAGCAGCACCTCTCGCATTCGCTGCCAGTGCGTGCCGGCCCAGTAGACGCGGCCGCATGCGGGACATTCCGAATAGCGGGACTGTGTCCTGCGCACGTAGGGCGGGACGCGCGACGCCACGGCCGCCGGGATTCTCGACTCAAGCTCGGAGTTGCATTCGATGCAACGGGTGAGAGCCTCCTTCAGCTCCAGCCCGAGCTCGGAGAACACCTGGCGCAGCTGGTTAGTCACGTCGTCGTCCCGGATGAGGATCGCGCGCACCGCGCCGGTCTGGATCACCCGGCGCTTGGTGAGATCACGATCCCTTGTGAGCAGCACACGCTCCTCTGCAGCCGCCTCGCGAACCAGCTCGGCATCACCGATCTGCGCGTGATACGAGGCGTCGTACCCCAGCGCGCGAAGCCAGCGCGCAAGGCGCCCGACATTGCAGTCGGCGAGGAACCGCGGCTTCATCTTCCAATCTTAGAATCGAGTGGTGGTCGCCACGGTAATTGGGGCATGAGCAGTCACAAGGAGTTGATGGCCAGGCTGCGCTCGGAGGCGAGCGACTGCTACTCGTGGTCGAACGCGCCGCGTGACACGTATGCAGCCCACAGCCATGCCTACGAGAAGGTCCTCTACTGCGTCGAAGGCTCGATCAAGTTCACGATCGAGCCGGACCGGCGAGAGGTCGTGCTGCAAGCGGGCGACCGCATGGTGCTGCCTCCTGCGACGGTGCATTCGGCCGCCGTTGGCGGGGATGGCTGCACTTGCATCGAAGGCAGGCGCTGATTCGCCACTGCGGGCGTAATATTGCCTCGATTTGAGCATCATCGAGTTCATTCGCGATCGAGCTCGGTTTTACAACTGCCCTGTCTGCGGGCGGAGCTTGAAGGGCTGCGACGTACAGGTCCTCAGCCACGAGGAGGAGCGGTTTCACCTGCAGGTCACGTGCGCTCAGTGCCAGGTCACGTTCATCGTCGTGCTCGCGATCGCAGGTGGCGGCGTGGAGGAGATCGAAGAAGGAGTAGCCCATCTCGACGGCGAGCCGGCTGCTGAACCCGTGAGCTCAGACATCGTTGGGGCGGCGGCGGCGCCTGAACCGATCAGCGTGGACGAGATCCTCGACCTCCACCTGTACCTGAAGAACTTCCAGGGCACCCTCAATGAGCTGATTCAGCAGCCGGACGCCAGTCGCGGCTGATTCCCCGGGGCGCTCACGCTGAGCCGCATCTATCTCGACGACGCAGGCGCCGCCTCCATCCTTCCAGAGGTGACCGCGGCCGTCGGTCAAGCTCCGACAGGCAACCCGTCGAGCCCGCACGCCGAGGGCCGAGCGGCTCGCGCGGCACTGGATCGAGCGCGCGACCTCGCGGCCCATGCGCTCGGGGCCGAGCGCTCTGAGGTGACGTTCCTGTCTTCGGGCACCGAGGCGGTGAATCTCGCGCTCACGGGTGTCGCGAACCGGCTGCGCAAGCACGGCACCATCGCCACCTGGGCGGCTGAGCATCAATCCGTTCTCGCCGTCGTCCGCCGCCTTCAAGTGGAGGGACACCCGGTGGAGATTGCTGGCGTCGACGGTGGCGCTCACGCCGACCCCGACTCGATTCCATCAGACGCCGCCCTCGTCTCCATCGGTCTCGCCAATGGCGAGGTGGGCACCGTTCAGCCCGTCGCGGACGTGATCGAGCGCGCGCACGCCCTGGGTGCGCTCGTGCACGTCGACGCGTGCACGGGACCACGATGGATCCCGATTCCGGCGGGGGCCGACCTCGTGTCGATCAGCGGCTACAAGCTGGGAGCGGGCAGGGGTGGCCTGCTGCTCGTGAAAGACGGGGTCAAGCTTGACCCGTTGTTTTACGGAGGTCCGCAGGAGTGGGGCCGGCGCGCGGGCCGGGAGGACGTGGCTAGCGCCGTGGCCGTCGCGACCGCTCTCGCCGTCTGCAAGCGGGAGCGCGAAGAGCGTTCTCAGCAGGCCGCCGCTCGAAGCCGGCGCCTGAGGGATGCGCTCGCCGAGGTCGGGGGCACCATCACCGGCAGCGACCGCAGGCTTCCGAACTTCGCGACGTGCTTTTTCGACCAGCGGCGCGGTGAGGATCTCGTCATGACGCTGGATCTCGCAGGAGTCGCCGCGTCAAGCGGTTCCGCATGTGCGTCGGGCTCGCTGGATCCCTCGCACGTCCTTCTCGCCATGGGGCTCAGCCTGGAGCAGGCGCTGGGCAGCCTCAGGCTGACGACCGGCTATGCGACCACCGACCAGGAGTCCGACCGCGCGTGCGCCATCATTCGCAGCCAGCTGTCGCGTGACCACCATGCCTGACACCGCGGGACGGACCGAACAACCGAGCTCTTCCGTTGAGGCGGAGCTCGCTCGACGCCTCGCTCGCGGCGAAGAGCTGTTCATGGCGACGGTGATCAAGCTCGACGGCGAACCGCCGTCCCGGACGGGCGCGAAGCTCTTGATGTCGCAAACCGCGTTGCTCGCGGGAACCCTTGGCTGCAGCGAGTTCGATTCGGCCGCCCTGTCCGACGCCGCCACCATGCTCAGCGGAACCGGACCACAGATCCGCAGCTACCATCACGAGCTGGGCGCCATCGAGGTCTACCTCGAGCCGTACATATCCGCCCCGACGCTGGTCGTGTTCGCGGCTACGCCTGTCGCGAGAGCGCTACTGCGCTGGGCGCCCGAGGTCGGGTTCCGCACGATGTTCGTCGAGACGCGACCGGCCAGGCTGAAGGACGGTGATTGGCCAGCAGCGGTCACATCCCTGGCCCGGCTGCCCGCCGACCCGGGACACGAGGTCTACGCGGTGCACACCGACCACGACGCAGAGGATCTCGTCGCCGCGCTCGAGTGGCTGCTGCCGCGGCGACCCAGGTTCATTGGTCTGGTTGGCAGCCGCCGGCATACGGGCCACCATCTCGAAGCCCTGCGCGCCAAAGGCGTGGCCGAGGACGTGATCTCTCAAATCCAGAGCCCGGTCGGGCTCGAACTCGGCGCCACGACGCCGGCCGAGATCGCGCTGTCGATCCTGGCCGGCCTGGTCGCAGTCAGGCACGGCGGCGCCGGCGGCTGGAAAGCGTCACAGGGGGCGGTTTCGGAAACGGAATCGTGATCGGTTAACCCAGGCTGACTTCGAAGGACCGAAAGGCATAATCAGGGGCCGTGCCGATCGTGCCCGGAACCAGATTGGGCCCCTACGAGGTCCAGGGCTTCATAGGCCAGGGAGCGATGGGCCTGGTGTATCGGGCCTATCACCCGCATCTGGAACGCACCGGTGCGGTGAAGGTCATGCAGGCGATCGCTCCAGATCGCGACGCCATCGCCCGCTTCCGCCACGAGGCCCAGGCGATCGCGCAGATGCGCCACCCGAACATCCTCAACGTTTACGACTTCGGCGAGTTCGAGGGAACCCCCTACATGATCGTCGAGTTCGTTCCCGGCGGAAGCCTCGCGGACCGCCTGAGCCAGGACCTGCTCGACGAGACGGCAGCCATCATGTACCTGCGTGGGATCGCTTCAGGGCTGGACTACGCCCATTCGATGGGGGTGGTTCACCGCGACGTAAAGCCTGCGAACGTTCTGTTGACATCTGACGACCTGCCGGTCCTGGCGGACTTCGGGCTCGCCAAGCTGCTCCAGGGCTCGTCGCTCAAATCGATGTCCGGTGTGACGACGGGCACCCCCGCTTACATGGCCCCCGAGCAGGTGATGGGAAGTCAGGTGGGTCCGGCGGCCGATCGTTACGCGCTGGCGACCATCGCTTACGAGATGCTGACGGGCGCCATCCCGTTCCAAGGTGAGGCCCTGCTCGAGCTGCTCTACGCGCAGGTGCACCGCTACCCGCAGCCACCGAGCGCGAGAAGACCCTCGCTTGGTCCGTATGTCGACAACGTCATCATGCGGGGCCTGTCCAAGAATCCCGCCGACCGCTGGGAGAGCTGCGCGAAGTTCGTCGATGCGCTCCAGGTGGTGGTGTCGGACCGCCATCCCGCACCAGCGGCCGCGACGATGGTGATC
>JBIOJB010000125.1:0-7630 GCA_044450465.1 Candidatus Dormibacterales bacterium
AGCGTCTCCTCGTCCTGGCATGCGGTCATCGAGAGCAGCTCGTTGTCGGCGGTCGCGACCACGTGGTAGCTCAGGAATCCCGGCTCGTCGCGCAGGTGGTCGGCCCAGCCTTCGTCGACCATGGTCACCACCTCATCGCGCTGGGCGGGATCGACCCGATATCTCCGGATGCTCATGAACATTCGCATTCCTCCTGATGTAAGCCTCGTGCTCCTGAAACACTGGAAGTCTGCGCCAAGTCCGAAATGCGCTGCGTCAGAGGTCTATGTCGGGAAGCTCGACCGCGATCAGGTGCGAGGTTTCCTCTGGCGCCGCGGTGAAAGCTTCGGCCTGTTCCTCGTACTGCTGATCGGTTCGCGTGAGACGCTCGCTGTGCTGTCGCAGGTGTTCCTCCCACGACGGCACCACGTAAAGCTCGACGAAGTGCCTAGGCTCCGCCCCGTCCCGGAACAGGCCCCATTGAGTCGCGCCGGTTCGCAATCGCGAGAGCCGGACATTGGCCATCGCCCGCAGGAATGCCCGTTCCCTGTCCGGCTCGACGGTGTACACGGTGTTGACCACCACAGGACCGTCCTGCGGATCGGTGGCGACCGCCAGGCTTGGCTCACGCCAGTACTCGACGGAAGTGCGATCCATCCCCCTCGTGTCGATGATCGGCCAGATCCGCATGGTCGCGACCCCCGCCAGCATCGCGGCCGCCGCGATGAGAAAGGTCGGCACGATTCCAAGCGGCGCGGCGACGAATCCCCACACCAGGGCGCCGAATCCCTGCGCCCCGAACAGCACCATCTGATAGATGGAGAGACCTCGGCCGCGCACCCACGCGGGAAGGAAGAGCTGAAGCTCCGCGTTGATTGTCGAAAGGAACGCGATCCAGGCCACGCCGGCCGGCACGAGCGCGATAAGGATCGCAACAGGGCTGGCAATGAGGACGACGACCGCGAGAACAGCCGCGTAAACGATCCCGCTCGCGGCAAGCAAGGCGTTGATCGAAAACCTGGCGCGGACCCGGGGAAGGACCACAGCGCCGGCAATGGCGCCCGCTCCCAACACGCCGAGGAGCAGGCCGTACCCGTCGGCTCCGAGACCAAGGCGTTGGATCGCGACGAGCGGCAGCAGCGACCAGAGCGCGCTGGCCGGCACGAGAAATAGTGCCGAGCGCCACAGGATGCGTCGCACCACCGGCGCGTAGCGGATGTAGCGACCGCCCGCCCGCACGGCCGAGACGAAGCCTTCGGCAATTCTTGGTGTCGAGCCAGATGGGGGGCGCCAGGTCACGAGCACTGCGAGGAACACGAGGTACATCACCGCGTTGAGGGCGAACACAGCACCCACGCCCGCGCGAGCGATCACCACGCCGGCAATCGCCGGCCCCGCAGCCCGGGCCAGGTTGATGCTGATGGAGGAAAGAGCGGAAGCCGATTGCAGCTGGCTGCGGGGCACGAGTTCCGGAACCAGCGACTGATAGGCGGGCACCATCAGCACCGAGCTGCACCCGATTAGAAACGTAAACGTGAGCAAGAGGGCCGCCGGCATCTGGCCCGCGAAGGTCAGGGCGGCCAGCGCCACGCCCGCCACGACCAGGAACGCCTGGACCGCCATCATCAGGCGGCGGCGGTCGAACGTGTCGGCGAGCACGCCACCGACGATTCCGAAGAGCATGTCGGGCAGGTAATCGGCGGTCTGAACGAGGGCCACCAGGATCGATGCGTGAGGCTGGTTGACGAGCAGCCATTGGGCACCCACGGTCTGCATCCACGTGGCGACGTTGCTGACCAGGACTGCGAGCCAGAACGCGCGGAAGACCCCGTTGCGAAGGGGGGCCCAGGTCGAAACGGTCGTGCTCGAAACACTCATCGGAGGCCGTGTTGAGCTTAAAGCCCTTCGGTTGTAGAGCCTTCGCCCGCGGGCCAGGACCGCGGATCGTGCCCAACGTTGGGCCCAGTTCCGGTTCGCCAGTAAATTCCGCGCTGCCGTTGCATCAATTCCTCGTCGACGAGGTAGCGACGCAGCGTTGCAAAATCTGGGTGTCGCCGAGAGATGGTCCGATTGACCTCAGCTTCTGTGTAGCGGCGCCCTGGCTGAAACTCTTCGACAAGCCAGCGCAAGATTGGCAGACGCTTTTTGCGCTGCGCCGGAATGCTGACGAGGTGATCGCCGGCGTCAATGAAGTTCTCGCGTACACGAGCGTCGCGATCCGGGTCAGGTGTTTGCGACAAAGCAGCCGGCCACCAGCGGAACCCTTAAGCAGCGTTCGGCTCGGATGATCTCTTCGATGCGCGGTCGCATCGCGGCCTCGAGCTCGGGATCGTCGCGCATAGAGCGCCAGTAACGAAGGGCGGGCTCGGCCTCGGGGAACCGAAAGGCGCTGTCGAAGATCTCGACACGAACGTCGGGAAACACGGCTCGAACGCATTCGACGTCTTCGAGCCGGAAAGGCGAGGTGCGCGGGAACGTGTCGGTTCGTCCCAGGTCCGACGCCGCGAGCCGCGCGACCTCGTACATGCGCTCATTGTTGCGCGCGCCGTTGGTGGCGATCACCACGCGGCCGCCCGGCCGCACAATCCGCCGGAGCTCTCGCATCGCCAGCCCCTGATCTGGGACGTGGTACAGGACGTGATTGCACGCGGCGCGCTCGCAGCACGCATCGCGGATCGGCAGGGCCTGCGCATCGCCGACAAGTGAGAGGCAGCCGGCAGCAGCTTCTCGTGCCATTCCGATCGAACGGTCGAAGCCGATGACGCTCGCGCCACGCTTTTTGAAGAGCGCGTGGTAGATCCCCCGACCGCCGCCCACGTCCACGACCGTCATCCCGGGACGGATGTCGAGATGGTTGGTGACCCACTCGAGAAAGCTGACTGGGTTGTCGGTGTACCTTCGGTGCGTTTCCTGCCGGATCCGGAGCCGCTGCGAGTCTGAGTACTGCTCGGCGAGCCGCTCAGGGCTGGTGTAGCGGTCCATTCGCTCGAGTTTGAGACAACTGAGCCGGCGAGGCTACATGCCTTCGATTCCACCAGGTCGCGCGCCTGGCGCATTTCCCGGTCGAAGGAATCCAGGGCCGATCCGGCCATGCCCGCGCTGCTGCGGCTGGGTCGTGGGCGGGTGTGCGGTCGGTGCGGTGCCGAATGCGACGATGGCTGTGCCGGCGCCCAGGGCGGCGCCTGCGACCAGCAGTACCCCAGCGATAATGCCGAGGGTTCGCTGTCTCACGTGTTGGGAGTCTCCCTCAGCAGCTCTCGTGCCTTCTGGAAGTCTTCGGCGGTGATCTCCCCGGCGGCAAAGCGCCGCGAGAGGATGTCGAGAGGAGCCTCAGGGGTCGCGACGGCCGCACCGGTGAAGCGCTGGCGTCCTGAGGTGGTTCCCGCCAGCGCCCTGATCATCCAGACGACTGCGAGGACGAGGCCTGCCAGGAACAGCAATCCCGCGAGTCCACCGAGGAGGCCGAACGGAAAGAAACCCATCGGACCTTCATAGCCATAGCCGTGCATCAAGTGGAGAGGACCTCCCACACACGCGAGCAGCCGACGAAAGAAGTCATGAATCCAGAGTGGATCCCGTGCCTTGGGTTGGACTCAGATTTCGCTGTGAGTTTTTGGGCAGCCGGCTCGTTACCTGCGAGCGAATCTCGTCGTTGGCGTGACAAGGAGATTGCCAAACATGACGTCATCGGTTCGAGTTGCTTGCGTCCTGGTCGCCGGCGCTTTGCTCGCGGCCCTGGTGGTTGTCGTGGCCGCCGGCCGTCCGCCGGTGTTCATCACATCGCCTGCTGCATCGTCCACGACCTCATCGATCGAATCGGGCGTGTTCACAAGCGGCGATGCAAGCGTTTCGAAGACGCCCGACACCGCATTTCTTTACGCCGGCGTTGAGTCGCAGCAGGCTACTGCGTCCGCCGCGCAAAGCGACCTGGCCTCCAAGGCTGCCAAGCTGATCGCGCGGGTCAAGGCGCTCGGAGTCGCAGACAAGGACCTCAACACCTCGGGCTACGCCGTTGGTCCGACCTATGCGCCAAACGGCCAGATCGTCAACGGCTACCGAGCCTCCGAACAGCTCCAGATCACCTGGCACGACGTCAGCTCCGTGGGCAAGGCGCTCGATGCCATCGTCCAGGAAGGCGGGGCGACGAACGTCGGGGCGAGCTTCGGCCTGGCCGATCCGAAAGCAGCGCAGGCACAGGCGCGGAACCTTGCCATCGCGGACGCGCGCTCGCGCGCCCAGGCGATGGCCTCGGCGGCCGGCGTCAGGCTCGGAGCGGTGATCCGAGTCAGCGACCTGACCTCTTCGGGCTTGCCCTCCGCCCGCTTCGACGTGGGTGCGGCGGCACCTGCCGCAACTCAGCTGCCGGTTGGGCAGCTCACCGTCGCGGTCACCGTCGAGGTGGACTTTGCGATCGCCTAGAGAGCGGTGAACAGCGTGATGAACCCGCTCGCGATGAGAACGAGGCTCCAGCCGAGGTCGAGGTTGAACCAGCCGCGGCGCAGGATTCCGAGGCCCACCTTTTCATAGACGGCGACGGAGACAATCCCCATCACCAGCAGCATCGCCGCGACGTGCAGCGACGCGGCGGCCACCGCCTGGAGCGAGAGCTCGCGCAGGCTGTGAAAAGCGGCGTAGACGGGCAGCCCGAGCAGCACCGGCGCCAGCATCAACCCGGCCCCGTGCGCGGTCGACATCAGGAACGACCAGCCGGCGAGGCCGACAAACCCGATGCGCATTCCAAATCCGCCCAGGTGTGTGCGCGGCTTCGCCAGCTTGAAGACGCCGAAGCTGACCAGCACCAGGGCGGCGATCAGCCGGATGAGAAACGGCGGCAGGAACTGCTCTGTTAGGGAGACGGCGATCACCACGATGACGATCGAGGCCTCGTGTCCGATGGCGATGGGAAGCAAAGAGCTGAGCACGGCTTTCCGGCTTTGCTCCTGCATGCCGCGCGCGACGGCAAAAAGCCAACCCATCCCCGGGTTCACGCCGTGGTAGGCCCCGAGCAGCACGAGCGCTGCCCAGGGCCACCAGCTGTTGCTCATGAATAGCAGTACGAGTCGGAGGAGGCGTCGCCGCCTTCGAGGTGGATCTGGTGGGTTCGGTGCTCGAACTCGGTGAAGAACCCGCCGTCGAGGCTGAGCCCGCCGCCAGGCGTGGCGTCGATGAGCGTCGCCCAGCTCTTGATCCCTTCGGGATAGAACTGCTCGTCCCAGCTTGCGTAGAGGGAGTTGGTCAGGTAGATCCGCTTGCCATCGCGGCTCACCTCGACCATCTGGGGGCCGCCGTTGAGCGGTCCGCTCTTGGGGTGCTTCGCTTTGCGAACGATGCCGCCGAGATGGACGCTGCCTGTCTTCTTCGGCTTGAACGGGTCGCTCACGTCGAACTGCAGGAACTCGCCGGTTCCCCAGGCGGAGACATAGAGCCACTTGTCGTCGAGTGAGAGATTTATGTCGGTGACAAGCGGAGGCACTGCTTTGAACCCCTTGAGGAGCGGAGGCAAGTCGTCCGCGTCGGCCGGTTCTGCAGGAACCTCGATCACCTTCTCGGCCTTGTACTTGTCGCCGTCGAGGTGCCAGACCCAGATCGAGGCGCTGAGGTCCTTGAGGCTCGTGACCACGCCCACGAATCCATACGCCTTCGTGGGATCGTGGGCCGGACGCAGCTCGAGCACCATCTGGTACTCGGCGCCCAGGTCGATCTCCTGGCGGTGCCGGCGCTTGGGCAGGTCCCAGATGTGCAGCTTGTGGCCGTAACCTCCGGCCAGCAGGATCTCGGGGTTGACGCCGTTTTCGACCATGTTCGGTGTGCCCCACTCGCTGGTGATCGCGGTGTCGTAGCCGAGGTGCCACCAGAAGTCGTAAGCCAGCTGCTGCGGGCCGCGATCGAGCTCCCAGCGGCCTTTCACCGTGAACGTGTCGTGGTCGATGACGAAGATGCCGCCGGGCCCGTTTCCGTCCGGGGCGCCTAGCGCGCTCACGTAGATGCCGTCGGGACCGCAGTGGATCGTGTGCGGCCGGCTGTAGCCGGCGCGGTCGGCGATCTCTTTCGCCTCGATGGTGTGAACGAGCTTCGGCTCTTTGGGGTTTGGCTTCACGTCGAAGACGTAGATGCGTGACGAGCGGAGGCCCGGCACGAGGAGATAGCGGCGCTCCAGGTGCGGGTGCGGTGCGTATGGGCATAGAGCCGAGCTGCACACGTTCCAGCCGAAGTGGTGGAACTCATCGCCCTTGTGTGGCGCTTCGACGCGGCCGGCCTGCTTGCCGTAGTTCTTCGACTTGGGATCGACGTCGAGTGTGACCAGGGCGTCGGGTGTCTTGGCCATCGGGTCGAAGGTGACCATGTAGGCCAGGGTTTCGACGGGTGCCTGGGAAGCCAGGCGCGGAGATGGATAGAAAGACTGGTCGGGTCTGAGTAACGTGGTTGCCAATCTGCTTCTCCTTTCAATGGGCGCGTCACTTCGGACGGGGGAGAGAAGAGGTCGCCTATGGGCCGGGCGCCGCCCGGGTGCTAGCGACCTAGCAGGTACAGAAGCAGTGCGGCGCCTCGATGAGGCGATGCGCCGGAAACTCGAGGTTGCGTCCCTGCTCCATGGTTCGCTCGATAGTAATACTCCACGGAGGGACCGGTTCGGGCGCCTTTGACTTATCGTCCCGGGTGATGATCAAGGTCTACCCGGATCGGCGATGGCCCGCCTTCCTGCGCGTCCTGGCGGACACGGTGACAGTTGCCTGGACGATCGTGTGGGCGTATCTCGGCTTTTTGATCTACCAGACGATCATGGGCCTGGAGGCGATCGCCGACGGGATCACCAACACCGGAGCGACATTCAACGGGTGGATCGCCTCCTTCCGGCATGCGGTGCCGGGCGGCATTCCGCTCTTGACACAGTTCCTGCTCGACACGGCTGACGCGCTGAAGAAGTACTCGGGGGATCCGCTCGTTTCGGCCGGGCAGAACATCCACCAGGCGATCTTCCAGACGGCCATCGTGCTTGCGCTTTTGGTTGCGGTTCCGCCGATCCTCCTGGTGCTGCTGCCTTACGCCGGGTGGCGGTGGCGTGACATGCGGGAGACCGGGGCAGCCCTTGCGTTTGTGAGGATCGCGTCCATGACCGGGCGGGCGGAGCAGGCGCGGGCTGTGCTCGCCTATCGAGCCGTGTCAACTTTGAGCTTCCGGCAGCTGATGTCCGCGAGCGCGGACCCGGTGGGCGACATCGCGGAGCGGCGCTACGACCGGCTGGCGGACGCGATGATCAAGCGGGCCGGGCTGGATCCGACCCGGCTGGCGCCGCACGACCTGCCGGAGCTGCCGCCGCATCGAGGGCGTTGAGCCTTGTAGGTTGTGGTGCTCCGCCTGTCGCTATCGTTGTGGTCATGTGTCGAAGCATCAAAACTCTGCGCCAGGCTGACGTGGTCGCGACCGACGAGGAGATCCGCGCCGCGGCGCGCCAGTTCGTGCGCAAGGTGAGCGGGTTCCGCGAGCCGTCGAGCCGCCACCAGAAGGCTTTCGAAGGGGCGGTGGACGAGATTGCGCTCTCGTCGCAGCGGCTGCTGGAGAGCATCTCCGAGACCCTGGCCGCCCGGGCCTCTTAACACCCTGGGTTGACGCCCTCCGTACGCTGAAGGCGGTTGGCCGGCGGGGGAGGGGC
>JBIOJB010000126.1:0-7548 GCA_044450465.1 Candidatus Dormibacterales bacterium
CTCGGCGGCCCCGGCGGTGGCCACCACTCCTGTCTCGACGACCACGCCGTCGATGACGGGTTTCTCGATTTCTCGCAGGCCGAAGCCCGCGATGGCGTCGAGTGATCGCACGAAAACGGCTGCGTAGATCTCGTCGAAGTAGTACTTGTGCTCGAGCAGCCGCTGGGCCCAGGGGAGAGCAGCGCTCCAGGGCTGCATGCGGCGCGCGGCGAGGAACAGGGCGGCGGCGAGGAACATCGTCACGAAGGTCACGACGACCTCGGTACCGTTGCCCTCCCAGCGCACAGGGCCGACGGCCGAAGCGAGGAAGTCCGACACCTGCGAGGGGCCGATGCCCAGGGCACGCGTCTGGATCAGGCCTCCAACGGTTGCGAGCACCGCAAGAGCGGCCACCGGCAGGAGCATCACCGGCGGCGCCTCGTGGGGGTGCTCGACCGGGCGCTGCTTCGAGGGCTGGCCCGTGAACGCGAGCCACCACATGCGGCCCGTGTAAAGACCGGTGACCAGGGCTGTGACAAAGCCCACGCCCCAGACAACCAGCGCGAGGGAGTCGTCAGGTTTCGAGAACGCGGCGCCGAGGATCTGCTCCTTCGAGAAGAAGCCGACAAACGGGATCACGCCGACCAGCGAGAGCGAGCCGACCAGGAACGCGATTGAGGTCGGGCGCATCTGGCCCCAGAGCCCGCCGTACTTTCGCATGTCCTGCTCGTCGTGCATTGAGTGGATGACGTTGCCTGCCGCCATGAAGAGCAGGGCCTTGAAGAAGGCGTGAGACAGCAGATGGAAGAAGCCCGCGGAGTAGGCGCCGACGCCGACCGCCAAGAACATGTAGCCGATCTGACTCATGGTGGAGTAGGCGAGCACCCGCTTGATGTCGGTCTGGACGATGGCGATGGTCGCCGCGAACAACGCGGTGACCGCGCCGATGATCGCCACGGCGCCGTGGGCGTAGGCGGCGACGTCATAGATGGGGTGCATGCGGCCGATGAGGTAAACGCCCGCGGTGACCATCGTTGCCGCGTGGATGAGGGCGCTCACGGGAGTCGGACCTTCCATGGCGTCCGGCAGCCAGGTGTGGAGTGGAAGTTGGGCGGACTTGGCAACCGCACCGACAAGCAGCAGAAAACCGGCGAGCTCGAGCGTTGATGAGTCGTGGTTGGCCGGGACAAAAACGCAAAGGTGGCTGATGTCGCAACCGTTGGCTCCCGTAATGCCAGCGAAGACGCCCGAGAACGTAACCGCGTGATAGCTGACGAAAAGGACGAAGGTGCCGAGGATCATGCCTACGTCGCCGATGACATTCATGACGAACGCTTTGCGAGCTGCGACCACTGCCGAGTGCCGCTGGTACCAGAAGCCGATCAGCAGGTAGGAGCTGAGTCCCACCATCGCCCAGCCGACGATCAGAAAAACGAAGTTCCCGGCCAGGACGAGCAGCAGCATCGAGAAGATGAAGATGTCCATGTAGGTGAAGAAGCGCGCGTAGCTCGGGCCGTCCTCATGCGACATGTACCCGACCGAGTAGGTGACGATCAGCCCGCCCACCCCGGTGATGACGAGGCACATGAAGATCGACAGGTTGTCGATCAACAGGTTGAAGGGCACGTCGAGCGAGCCGCTCTTGATCCAGGTCCAGTAGGTGAAGTCCCCGTTTGCGCTTCCGAGATACAGGGCCAGCGTGCACGCGAACGCCGCCCACACCACGCCGGGTCCGACGATCTGCGTGAAGACCCGCGGCAGCCGCCATCCTCGACCGGCCAGCACCACCGCGCCGGCCGCGGGGAAGAGGAGGATCAGAAGCGCGAGCTGGCTGTTGCTCATCCCCCGCCCACCTAGCCCTTGAGCTCGCTCAGATCGTCGACGTCCTCGACGTCGCGGACGCGGAAGATGTCGACGAGGATGGCCAGCCCGACCACGGCCTCAGCCGCCGCAACCGTCATCGCCATCAAGGCGAACAGCTGGCCCTCAATGTTCTCCAGCTGCCGCGCGAAGGTGATCAGGGTCAGGTTGACGGCGTTGAGCATGAGCTCGATCGAGATGAGGATGACCAAGGGGTTGCGGCGGATCAGCACGCCGACCGCACCGAGCGTGAAGAGGACCGCGCCCAGCAGCAGGAACCAGGAGGCGTCGAGCTGCGAGCCACCGATGTTCATGCCGCTCATGGCTCGTCCGTGGAGCGCCGGCTCAGGTAGATCGCACCGATGGCGGCAACCAGGAGCAGGATCGAAGTCAGCTCGAAGGGGTACAGGTAGTTGGTGAAGAGGCCGACCGCGATCGATTGAACGGTGCCGAAGACCGATAGGTCGGTCGACTCGGGCTGGCGGTAGTGAATGCCCTGAAGCATTGTCCAGATCAGGACGAGAAAGGCGAGCGCAAAGATCCCGGCGAGCCAGGGCTGGAAGCGCAGCCGGCCGCGCCCCGACGCGCGCGCGGGGCCGAGAAGGGCGATCACGAACAGAAAGAGGACCATCACCGCGCCGGCGTAGACGATGATCTGCACGACGAAAACGAACTGAGCGTTGAGGAGCAGGAAGAGAACCGACAGTGACAGCATCGTCACGACCAGGCTGAGCACCGACCGCATCGGCTGTCGTGCGCTGATCACCCCGACGCCGCCGGCTAGGGCCGTCACGGCGGCGATGAGGAAGATCGCGATCGCCAAGGCTACCCCCCGCTAGCGGGTAGGTCCGACCGGTTTGCGGTCGGGGTGGGGACCAAGCCGCGCTTGGACGTCGGGCGGAAGGGGCTCGAGCAGCCTTTCCTTGGTGTAGATGAACTTCTCCCGGCTGGTGTCCGACAGCTCGTACTCGGGGCCGAGAACGATTGCCTGCACCGGGCAGGCCTCCTCGCAGTAGCCGCAGAAGATGCAGCGAAGCATGTTGATCTCGTAGGTCTTGGCGTAGCGCTCTCCCGGTGAGACGCGCTTCTCCTCGGTGTTCTCGGCCGCGATGACCAGGATGCAGCCCACCGGGCACGCGGCCGCGCAGAGCTCGCAGCCTATACATCGCTCCAGACCGTTGTCGTACCGCCGGAGGTAGTGCCGGCCGCGATATCGCTCCGAGCGCGGAGTCTTGTCCTCCGGATACATGGTCGTGACCATGGGACGGAATGTCTCGGTCAGAGTTGTCTTCAGCCCGGCCGCGAGGGCCACGATGTCCGACGCCACGCTGGGCGCCTTGCCCGCCACTTTGGGCGGTACGCCGTCGCCCGGCCCGCGCAGCGGGGTTGGATGCTCCGGTGGGTTCTTCTCGTCTTGCTCCATAACTACCCCTGCACGGTTACCAGGACCACCCCGGTGACGATGACGTTTGCGATCGCGAGCGGCAGGAGGACCTTCCAGCCAAGGCGCATGAGCATGTCGTAGCGCAGGCGTGGGAACGTGCCGCGGACCCAAATGTATAGGAAGAGGAAGAGCACGACCTTCAGCAGAAAGGCCAGCACAGGAGGTACGACCCACAGATACCAGCCACCGAAGAAGAGGAGTGTGGCCAGGGCCGAGACCGTGATCATGTTCATGTACTCGGCGAGGTAGAACATCGTGAACTTGAGGCCTGAGTACTCTGTGAGGAAGCCGCCGATCAGCTCCTGCTCGGCCTCCGGCAGGTCGAAAGGCGCGCGGTTCGTCTCCGCGACCGCCGCCATCAGGTAGATCACGAAGCCGATCGGCGTGAGGATGATGAGGGGGAGCGGGCCGTGATAGGGGCCCCAGCTGACGGTGTAGTCGACGATGTCACGCAGCCTCAGCGAGCCGACGATCATGAACGTCGGCACGAGGGAGAGGCCAAGCGCCGTTTCGTAGCTGATGAGCTGGGCGGCCGAGCGCAGGCCGCCGAGCAATGAGTACTTGTTGTTCGAGGCGTAGCCGCCGAGCACGAGCGCGTAAACGTTCATCGCGCTCACGGCGAAAACCAGGAGGATGCCGATGTTGACGTCGGCGATCCAGTACTGGACGTTGTACCAGAGCCCAATGGGGATCACCGCCCACGCCAGGAACGCGGCGCCGACCGCGATCATCGGAGCAACGACGTAGATCAGCTTGTCGGTGCCGGCCGGAACGATGCTCTCTTTCAGGGCAAGCTTCACGCCGTCAGCGGCAAGCTGCATGAGCCCGAACGGTCCGACACGGTTCGGACCAGGCCTCCGCTGGATCCGGCCGAGGGCGACCCGCTCGAACCACACGGTGTAGGCCGTCGCCGTGAGCACCACGAACAGCAGCAGGGCGATGGCGAGCGTGACGATCACCCAGTGGCCGATCGGGTCGTTGTAAATCTGCATCACGGGCGGTCCGGCGACTCTTTCATGGGTGTGCGGGGCCGGTGAGCACCGGCTGGGGTGCGGCCTCGGTGGCGGGGGCGTCAGCCAGGCCGGCCAGCTCGGGGATGCCGGCAAGCTCGCGCTGGATCGGCCTGATGCCTGCGTAGTCCACGCTCAAGCCGAGGGCCTGGGCAAGCTCGCAGAGCACCTCCCAACCGTCTTTCAGCGGGGGCTGCAACGCGACCGGCGGCCGCAGACACTGGACCGTGCCCTCGACGTTGGCGTAGCTTCCCTGCCTCTCCGCGAAGGTGGCGGCCGGCAGCAGAACTTCCGCCTTCTCGTATACATCGCGTGGCAGGTGGTCCCACGCGGCCAGGAACCTGACGGAGGCCGGGATGCCGGCCGTCGGCGGAGGGCCCCAGCTCAGGAGCGTTTCGACGCCTGCCAGGTCGTCCCATCCCGCCACACCGACGGCAAGCGCGCCGCGCTCGTTGGTCGCCCGATAAAGGGGCATGACCTTTCCGCCGACAGCCGCCGCCAGCTCGGCGCAGGCGGCTGCCAGGTCGACTGCGTCCTCGGTTCCGTGCCCGTCGCCATAGAGGATGGCAACAGGGCCGCCGGCATTCTTCAGAAGCTCGTGCGACGCGAGCTTGCGCACCTCGGCGGCGGCTGAACCCGCGGCATTTCGGATGTGGATGGTGTGCGGGTTGCGATCGAGGTCGATGCCGTCCGGGTGTACCACGATCAGGCGCGCCCCGCACTTGCCGACCGCCTTTTTGATGCGCAGGTTGACGACCGGCACGTCGTCTTCGGTGTCGGAGGCGACCACGACGATCACTCGGGCGCCGTCTATCTCGGCGATCCTCAGCGTGGTTCCGGCCGGAGCGGGAAGAGCCGTTCGACCATGCATCTTGACCTTGGCGCCCTTGAGCGGCCCGTCAAGCAACTTGCGGAAGAGGAAGGCCTCCTCGTTGGTCAGATCCTGCGGCAGCGAGATGCCGAGCCTGGCGCCCTTGCCCTTGATGCCGGCCGCCAGCGCGGTGAGGGCGGAGCCCCACGTTGACCTGGCGCCGTGGACTGACGGCGTTCGAAGCCGGGCCGGGTCGTTGACGTCCGTGTAGTCGAAGCGTCCGCGGTCGCAGATCCAGCCGTCGTCGATCGAGTCGTTCTCCCGCGACGTGACCCGGACGAGCTGGCCGCGCCTCTGCCACTGGGTGACGTTGCATCCGACAGAGCATTTCGAGCAGACGGTCGCGGAGTGTGTCATGTCCCAGGGCCGGGACTCGAACCGCCATATGCGCGACGTCAATGCCCCGACGGGGCACAGGTCGATGATGTTCCCGCTGAAGATCGACTGCAGGGGCTGGTCGAACTGGCTGGTGATGAAAGTGTTGACGCCCCTCTGGTCGGCGGTCAGCTCCTGCTCCCAGGCGACCTCGTCGTAGTACCTCGTGCACCGGTAGCAGAGCACGCACCGCTCGCGGTCCAGGGCGATGTTGGGCGATAGCGGGATGGGCTTCTTGAAGTGGAGCCGTGGGCCGTCGATCCGGCTCGTCGGATAGCCGTGGCGGAACGTGAAGTCCTGAAGCGGGCATTCACCGCCCTTGTCGCACACCGGGCAGTCGAGGGGGTGATTGACCAGCTCGAACTCTAGGATGTCGGCGCGCGCCGACACCGCGAGCTGGCTCTGTGTCTTGACGATCATGCCCTCAGACACCGGCGTGCCACACGCGATGCGGGCGATCGGGGGCCCGGGCGTGATGTCCACCACGCAGAGCCGGCAGGCTCCGACGTAGTCCAGCTTGTGGTGGTAGCAGAACACTGGGATCTCGATCTCGAGCTGTTTCGCCGCCTCGACCACCAGCGTTCCGGCGGGCACCGTGACCGTGCGGCCGTCAACCGTGAGCGTGACGTCAGGCATGCACCGCCGCCTTTGGCGCGCTGCACTCGTTGCGGAGAGCGTGCTCCTCGTACTCGCTGCGGAAATGCGTGAGGCTCGAGGCTATGACCCAGCCCGCCGCGTCGCCCAGGCCACATAGGCACCGGCCTGCTTGAAGGGCTGCCTGCACACGCTCAAGGATCGCGATGTCCTCGGCCCCTCCCTCACCCGAAAGGATGTGGTCGTACGCGCGTACAGCCCAGTTCCCGCCGACTCGGCACGGCGTGCACTTCCCGCACGACTCGTGCGCGTAGAACTGCAGGAGCCGGTGAGCGGCCTTCACGGCGCAGAAGGTGTCGTCCATGACGATCACGCCTCCCGATCCGCCCATGGTCGCGAAGCCGCGACCGCCGATGTTCAGCGGGGGGATGGCGTGGCCTTTGAGGTTGGCCAGGTCCTTGATGCCATCGAGGTCTGTGGTCGTGTCGAGGAGGTCCCCGGGCATCACCGGTGACGACGACCCGCCCGGCCACCAGCACTTGATGGTGCGCCCAGGCAGCGCGCCACCGGCCATGCCTTCGATCAGGTCCCGGTATGTCTTCCCGATCTCCATCTCGTAGTTGCCGGGCCGGCGCACCTGACCGCTCACCGTGAACATTCGAGTCCCTTTGGCCTTCTCGGTACCCAGCTTCGCGTACTCGGAGGCGCCCTTCTCGATGATGAAAGGCACGGTGCTGATCGTCTCCACGTTGTTGACAGTGGTGGGCCGGCCCCACGCACCCTTCTGCGCCGGATAAGGCGGCTTCCAGGCGCGCGGCTGGGCTCGCTTGCCCTCGAGCGATTCGAGCAACGCGCCCTCCTCGCCGCAGATGTACGCTCCATGCCCGCGGAAGATCCTGATGTCGAGCTCCCAGTCGACTCCGAACGGCTTCGGCCCGAGGTAGCCCTTCTCTTTCATGTCGGCCACGGCGGCCATCAGCCGGGCGTAGGGCAGGTCGTACTCGCCCCTGATGTAGATCCACGCCTGGTGGGACCGGATGGCGTAAGCCGCTATGCCAACGCCCTCCAGGAGCATGTGGGGCGAGTTCTCCATCAGGTAGCGGTCCTTCGCAGACCCCGGCTCTGATTCGTCGGCGTTGACCACGAGGTGCATCGGCACCGCGGACTCCTTCGGCATTAACGACCACTTGACCCCCGTCGAGAAGTCCGCGCCGCCGCGACCCCTGAGTCCCGAGTCCTTGATCTCCTGGACGATCTGGTCGTGGGTCATCGTGGTCAGCGCCTTCCGCATCGCCTGGTACCCGCCCAGCCCTTCGTAGACGCCGATTTCGTGCAGGTCTTCGCTGCCGAACCAACGCGTCAGCACCGGTCCGCCAGTCGTGCCTCGGAGCTCAGCCATTTGACTCGGCTTGAAC
>JBIOJB010000127.1:0-6969 GCA_044450465.1 Candidatus Dormibacterales bacterium
ACAGGTCCACAGACGCCGGATCGCTCGAGGTCAGGAGCGCGGCAACGATGGCGGTCTTGAGGCTCGCCTGCGGATTCTTGTCGTCCAGGGTTTCGACCGTTATGAACCCGTGGTCGAAGTCCGTGATGACCCGGCTCTTGTAACCTTGAGTATATTTCACGTAGACAGTGCGCTCAGCGACCTTGGTATCTTTCTGGCCCCAGCGCTGCTGCACATTTGTCTTGAGCTGCGCAAGCACCTCCGCAAATTTGCGCTGCAACTGTTGCAGGCCCGCTTCTATGTTCTTGGTGTCCGATGTGACCGCTTGACTGAGGCCCTGCCGGTCGACTGGCTGATCGTTAACGACCCGGTGAATGTTCTCGCCGACGACCTTGGTTGTGGCGCAGCTTCCGCTGAGGCTGGCGAGGAGGAGCACGAGCGCGCCCCACCCCAAGCGACTGAACCATACGGCCGCTGTTCCGGTTGATTTCACGCGAATTCCCGCTGGGTCGGCGATGTGCCGGCCGCCGGTTGCCGAATGGTTTCGACCAGCTGCAGGTGCCTGTACTCCGTCCGCAGGTCACTGCACGTGCCGAGGGCTTGTCGCAGCAGTCCTGGCCGCTCGCGACGACAATTCCCGTCGACCAGCTGGGCCGATACGCGTGCAGCCCGCCCGTGAATCGCTCGAACCGTAGCCACTCGCCGCTCCAACTCTGGTTGCCGCGCCCCTTACCATTGCCTTGGGTCGTATAACATCATCAAGACTTGTCAGGCCAGCAGTGCCGGATCGCAAACTGTGCAATCCCTATCGCCCGGTGGCTCGCCGCCGATGGTGCCTTTTCGATCCTGACGGCGCCCGGCAGGACGTAGTCGCAGATACTTGAGCAAACCGCCGAAGACAGCTGGACGTCACGTCAGAATCCACTCCGACCATCGCTGTTGCGTGCGCGATTGTTACATCCAGCGCCAGTCAGCGTGCCATGGGCCGGGAGAATGACCGCGCCGCCTGCCGATGCCTCGCGACCCAACCTTCTGCACCCCCGGCACCAGAGTGCCGTCGGCCGCGGTCAAGGCTTGAGTTGTGGCGCCGCCATCTACGCCTTCCCCTCTGGGGCACGGTAGTGAAAGACCGGCGACAGGCGTCCCAAAACCCGCAGCAGCCCGTGCTCATTCATCCACAGGGCGTACGCGACGTAGGCCGGGTCGCGGCTCAGGTGCCGCTCCTCGGTGCGCGCGCGAGCGTAGTAGACGAGATTGAGCAGCACGAGCAAGCAGCAGTGGCGCAGCGCGGCGCTCGCGCCCTGCTCGCTGATGAAGGGTACCGAAATAAGCCACCAGCTCAGGTTCTTCGCGAGGTAGGCAGGGTGCTTGGTGAGGCGGTACGGCCCGCTGGTGATGATGCCGCGGTGGGTCAGGTTCGAGAACCGCAGCCCGAATGCCACCGTCGCGAGCGCGTAGGTCAACGCCAACACGATGATGGTCGCTCCCCAGGCCCCCTGCAGCGCCGGCCACGGCTGCAGCCAGTTGTCCCAAGCGGTGTTGTCCTCATACTGCAGATAGAACCGGCCGATGACCGAGTAGAACGGCTGATAGCAGACGAGCGCCACGAGCCAGCCGGCCACGGTCGGTTCGACGCTGCGGATGTGCGTGTCGAAGAGCCGGATGGTCGTGGTGTAGCCGATGACGCAGTACAGCAGGTCGACGGCATAGGAAAGATGGAAGAAGACCGGGTACGGGGACACCGTGCCGGTCGAGAATTCCTCAGCCGCCCGGTACAGCGCGCCGATTTCATCGCCGAGGTACACGGTCATCAGCGGCAGAAAATAGGCCTTGACGGTCCAGCCGAGCAGGTGGCGGCGGATGGTGGCCCGGTCGACGCTGCGCCACCGACCGGCTGCGAGCGCGCCGAACTCGTAGTACTCGTCGCGCGTCTCGCTCGACCGCCGGTCCGCCCACAGCATGTAGAGCGGCACCAAAGCCGCGACCGGCGCGATCGTGCGCAGGAACCGCCAGTACGGTTCGTAGAAGCTGCCGCCGTATTCGGGAAACAGCCAGTAGGCAAAGGCGACCAGCGCGAGCGTGACCGCGAATCCGTACAGCCTGACGCCGACCCGCCGCAGGTCGAGCGGACGCAGCGGCGTGCGCGCCAGCGCGGTTGCCGACGGTGGGCGAAGCTTCGGCCACAGCCATTCGGCAGCGGCAATCACCGCGACGATCGCGAGGCATGGAAGCACTGGCGCATAGGCAAAGGCGCCGGCGAGTCCCGGAAATCGCGACGGCGCGATCAGCCACAGCACTGCCAATCCGACTGCCAGCGAGGCAACGCTCAGTGGGAAGCTGGTTGCCGACCGCGGCCGCTGCACTGCCGTCGGACCGCGCGTGCTCACGACAAAGCTCCGGTCGCGGCGCCGACCGGTTGCCGGCGTCCGCCGACCAGCAGCGCGGCGGCGACGAGGATGGCGTCGACCGGCTTGCGAAAGCGCGCCTCCATCACCCCTTCAGTCTGCAGCGTCAGCAGCACCAGCGTCCCAAGTGCGCACACGGGCAGCAACCACTCGCGACCGCGGTAGCGGCGCGCGATCGCGGCCCAGGCGACGAACGCAACCAGTGGTGCCCACAGCCAGCGCGTCCACAGGGTCAGCCAGCCGCTATAGGTGGCCTGGTCGCTGTCCGGCCAGCTCTGGCCGAACAGCAGGTAGAGCAGATCTTCCCGCCGCTGTCGCCAGACCGAAAAGGTGCGCTCAGCCGCCGCGCGCGCACTCTCGGCGATCCAGTCCGCCCGCCCATGCGCCAGATCGATGTTGAATGCGACCGTACCGGTGCGGTCGGTCATCCAGTCCGAGAACGGGTAGAACGTCGGGTTATAGAAGCTCGGGGAACCGAACCGGAACTGACCTTGGGGCCCGTAGTTGACGGCGATGTCGCGCATGCCGCTGGTACGGTAGATCTCGTTGAAATAAAGATTGCCGACGGGCGCGAAGAACCCAAGGTTCACGCGCGCGTGCAGGCCTGCGGGAATCGCGAGCGCGCACGCGAGCGCGAGCGCGACGAGCGCCTTGGTGGATCGCGGCGGTTGCGTCGCCCACAGCAGCGCCACGCAACCGAGCGCCATCGGCGCGGCGATGGTCCGGGTGAAGGCGGCGCACACCCATAACGCGCAGGCCAATGCGTACGCGGCGAGCGTGTGCTTGCGCAACGACCGCAGCGTCAGCCAGAAACAGAAGCCCAGCAGCGTCAACAGCAGCGTCTCGGTCATGAAGTAGGCGTAGATGCTGATCGACTCCGGTATCAGCCCGATGACCAGCGCGCCGCCGAGGGCCGCGGCTCGCGGCCGCAGTTCACGCAACGCGCGGTACCACCCGTATGGCATCGCCGCACACAACAGGCCGCAACCGAGCTGTACGGTGGGTGCACTGTCGTGCGCGAGGCGTTGGAGCAGATACAGCCATAGCTGGTAGGCGAACGGGTCGTTGCTTCCCATGATGCTCGGGTGCAGGAACCGCTGGGCGTTCTCCCAATGGCGCGCGGGGTCCGAGAACAGGTGATTGAGCGGCGAATTGAAGAACGGATACAGCAGCCGCCCGAGCAGCAGCGCAGCGAAGAGCCGCTGCAGATGCCGCTCATCGCGCAGCACCTCGAGGACATGGCGCCGACCGTTCATGACTTGACGCGCACGCGGCGGCGCGCCGTCCGCGCGGCGCGCCTCGCTTGCCCCCGACGGCGAACTAGAATGGCGTTACGTTGGCGTTCGACACGGAGACCGGCACGATCAGGAGTTGCGACAGATCGAACGCAACCCCCGTGTCGCCGCCGGCCATGAGGTTGATGAAAACCCCTGCCCCGATCGTGTTCGACTCGCCGAACATGGATACCAGGTCGCCGGCCGGTACCTTAAATGCCGCCCCGCCGGTGGTCGTCAGGGCGTGTGCAGCCAACGTGCCGATGTCGACGTTGTAGAGCGTGGCACCACCGTAGCCCCCGCCCGTATCGGTGATGCCCTGGACCTGAAACTGCGTGCCCGACAGCGCAGTTGCCTTGTCGAGGAAGGCCGAGCCGGCCGTCAGCGCCTGCAACACACCACCGTTGCCGGGGTTCAGCACCTCGGACGAATAGCTCACGATCGGCGCCTTGGTGTCGTCTCTGACCGTGACGAACAATGAATCCCTACTTGGACCGGCGCCAATGGGCGCATACATGCGAGCGTCTTCGATGGCCCCGGTCAGAGCCGTGCCAATCTGTTGCGGGGACCCGGCCGTATTGTTTGGCAACGTCCAGAACATCCCGGTCGCGGGCGAGAAGTTGTTCGTGTAGTACACGAGCACGGTGTCGTTGGACCCAACCAGGTTCGGCTGGGGCGCCGAGATGGCGGTGGTGTACAGAATCTTCGCCCCGCCGCCGCCTAACGGTGCCGCCAGGATGGACGTCTGCTGGCCCGTCATCGCCGTGAACGTGTCTGTGAAATAGGCATTGGTGCTGTCGTCGACGCCTCCGTTGGCGCCCGACCCCAATGTGCCTTTGGCCACGTACACAACGGTTGCAGTGCCAGTGTTCGTGATCGTGTATAGCGATTCACCGGTCATGGTCGTCACACCGAGCCACAGCTGGCTGCTGGTGAACTGGTTTCGAGCCCTCAAGGTCTCGATGTCATCGAGGCGGTCGATCATCGTGACACCACTCGCCAACATCCTCGGGCTGGTGAAAGCCTGGCTCGCATAGAAGTACAGGGTGGAGGAGCCCGGATCGAGCGAGACGATGCCGCTCATCATGCCGCTGGCGGCATACAGTGCGGTGAAATCAGTCGTCGTGATGCCAAGCACCGTCGGTGCGGTGCTGAGGGAATCAGTGTAATTCACGAGGACCCACTGATCGCCAGTAGCTGTCGTCGTGCCACACGTTCCATTCGTGCCGGCGAGGTGTAACACGATAAACAGCGTCGTTGGCGCGAGGAGGTTGGTCTCGGCCGAGGAGTAATCGCAAATCAGGGCGGTCGAAGCCAGCGACAGATTTCCGATTTGCTGGGGCGCTGGGGGCTTCGTGGCGTCGGTCAGGTTCAGACCGTAGAGGTGCACGTTCATGTCGGCGCCGGTCGTCGCGTAGACCGATGCATACGGCTGGTACGTGTTGACTGTCTGGCCGGTGACGGTGAACTCGAACGCCTCACTGATCACTTTCGGGGTCGTGGTGGTCACGAAGTTGGGTGTAAACGATGTCAGTGAACCCGACGGAATCACGAACACTCCCGACTGGCCTGCCTGCGAGGTCGCCCTCGCGTCGTACTCGATCCACCACCCGGCGCCGGTGGCGCCGGACGAGCTCGAGCTGCTGCCGCCCGAGGAGCTGGAACTGCTCGAGGACGAGGAGGACGAGGACGAGGACGAGGAGGACGTCGAGCCACCTGACGATGAACTCGACGACGACGAACTCGACGTGGAACCGCCGCCGGAGCTCGAGCTGCTGCTCGAACTCGAACTGCTGCTCGAACTGGAACTCGAGCTGCTGGAGCTGGAGCTACTGCTCGAGCTCGAGCTCGAACTCGAGCTGCTGCTGGAGCTCGAGCTGGAACTGGAGCTCGAGCTGCTGCTGGAGCTGGAGCTCGAGCTGCTGGAGCTGCTCGACGAGGAGGAGCCCCCGCCGCCGCCATAGGAGGAGCCACCGCATCCGGCCAGCCCGAGCGCGAGCAGCAGCAGGCCGACGAGCGGTCCAGTGGTCAGCTTTCGGCTATCCCGGCGCGTCGGCCGGTCCGCGGACGGACGATTTCCGATGTGTTGCGGCATTTCCCCTGCTCCCCCAGACGTTATCCCTGTACGCAAAGCGCTATCGCGCGTGCGCAACTCGTGAATCGGTGGTCACCGTGGACGCTTCTTGATGCTGAAGCTTCCCGGCATTGTACGCATTCTGTGCCCCGTGTCTGGAATTTAAAAAAGTTTCGCCCGCCTGACAATGTCTTTTTCATGACAGGTGCAATCGGCGAGCGCCATATGATGCTGACAGCAACATTTCAGTCAGCGTCGGGCTGCCGGAGCCGGCCGGTCAGGAGTTGCGCTCGCGCTCGGTTGACGCCCCGGGTGTTGCGGCCTGGGTGCCGTATTTGACGTATGTTCGCCCAGTGCGCTACCGCCCGAGGGATGCGGCACCCATCCACGGGCCGTGGTGCGCTGACCAAGACGGGGGGGCAACGGCGCAGGCTCCTGCCCGAAATCGGCAGGACGCTCGACTCGGCCGCTCGTAACTGATTGGTCGGGGCGGCGAGATTTGAACTCGCGACCCCTTGCACCCCATGCAAGTGCGCTACCAGACTGCGCTACGCCCCGACCGGAACGACCGCCGCCGCGACTGCGGCAGAAGACTTAAGCGCGCGGATTCTAAAGGAAGCGCAGGCGCCGGGCTACGGCTGCGGGTCGCTCAGCGGCGCAGCGACTTCAGCAGTTCTTCGAGCTCGCCGCGGACCTGGCGCACGATCTGTTGGCTCTGCGACACGTCCTCGCGGGCCTCATCTCCCGCGAGCCTCTGGCGCGCGCCGCCGATCGTGAACCCCTGGTCGTACAAGAGGCTCCGGATCTGCCGGATCACCAGCACGTCCTGACGCTGGTAGTAACGGCGGTTGCCGCGCCGCTTGACCGGCTTCAGCTGCGGAAACTCCTGCTCCCAGTAGCGAAGGACGTGCGGCTTGACGCCGCACAGATCGCTGACCTCGCCGATCGTGAAGTAGCGCTTGCCCGGAATCGCCGGCAGCTCGGCGTTATTGCTTGGTTCCAGCATACGCCTCAACGCGTGCCTTGAGCTTCTGGCCTGGCCGGAACGTCACGACGCGCCGCGCGCTGATCGGAATCTCCTCGCCGGTCTTCGGATTGCGCCCGGGCCGCTGGTTCTTGTCGCGCAGATCGAAGTTGCCGAAGCCCGAGAGCTTCACCTGTTCGCCATTCGACAGCGCCGCGCGCACTTCCTCGAAGAACAGGTCGACAAGCTCGCGCGCTTCGCGCTTGTTCAGTC
>JBIOJB010000128.1:0-6900 GCA_044450465.1 Candidatus Dormibacterales bacterium
GGACCGGGTGTTGCCCAACGTGAAGACACTCGAGGCACCGACGCCCGTCTTGGTCAGCCCGGTGACCTGGTCCAGCATGTTGAAGGTGCCGAGGCCGTTGGCATCCCAGATCCGGTAGCCCTCACCGGGGGAAGCCGGCAGCCCGAGATAGTTCACGTTGATCGTGTCGGTGTAGTAGACGGTCGACTTGCCGAACATGATCGATCCATAGGGCGAGGAGATGCCGCCCCACGTGTCGCCGTCCGCCCAGCCCGTGATGTCGGCGTTGTGGATGCTCTGCGTGCCGACGAGCACGGCGCTGTTGATGGCGGGATCGACGGGCCGGACGTCGGCCTGGAACCGGCTCTCCACGCGGAAGATGATGTTCCAGCCCTTCCCCATCGCCGAGGTGCTCGAAATGATGAGACGCGACGTGTTGTCGTCGAGACGCGTCTCGGTGTTAAGCCCCGGGCGCGACGTGTTCGTGACCTGGCTCTCCTTCAGGCCGACGGCAAGCAGGCCGGTGATCGAGACGTTCGTGAAGGACCCGACGTAGAAGCCCAGCGACGGCGCCGGTGCGGACGGGGGCGTGGCCGCAGGCGTCTGGGCCCAGGCAGGGACGCTCGCCGCGAGGGCGAATGCGGCCACGAGGGCTAGAACTGCGAGGCGAAACTTCATGACCTCCTCCATGTTTGCGAAAATTGAATGGGTTCTTGATTCACGCAACCGGCATGACGGTTCTCGTCGATGGACACCTCCCTAACTCTCGGTGACATCGGGCCTCTGCTCGATCAGGAGGACTGCTCGGACTCTTCACGGCATGATAAACGCGGCGGCAGCCTGGTTATATCCCACACCCGAACCGACCATCACGAGCCGGTCGCCGGAACGGATCTTCTTCTTCGCGAGCGCGTCGTCCAGCGCCATCGGAATGCACGCCGAGCCCGTATAGCCCCACTCCTCCATGATCGTGTGCGTCTTCTCCATCGGCAGGCCGAGATCGGCCATCACCAGGTCAATCGACGGCTTGCGGACCTGGGTGAAGAGGATGAAGTCGATCTCCGAGACCGCGAAATCGCTACCGGCCGCCAGCTTGCGCACCAGCCTCGGCCACCCCTCGTGGTTGATCTCGGGCGGATAGCGCTCGAGCATCTTCACCGTGGTCCTGCCGGCCTCCACGGAGGCCACGGTCGCGGGTTCGTAGGTTCCGCCCGAATAGATTCCCCAGTGTCTGTGGTAGGCGCCGCCAGCCTGGGCGGCAGCGCCGAGGAAGCCTGGACGGTCGCCGGCCACCAGCACCGCCGCGCCGGCTCCATCCCCATAGAAGAAGAGGAGCGGGTCATCGGGGGCGGCCAGCTTGTGCATGAGGTAGACGCCGACCACGAGCACCGTGCGAATCGAAGGGTTCGTGGCGATCCAACCGGCCCCGGAGGCCAGGGCCGTGGGAAAGGACGCACAGGCGCATCCCACGTCGAAGGTGCCTGCGTTCACGGCGCCGAGCTTGTACTGCAGCACGACCGAGGTCGCCGGCGTGATGTAGTCGGGCGAATCGGTGCCGAGGATGATCAGGTCCACCTGCTCGGGCCGCACGCCTGCGCGTTCGAGGGCCTGCTGGGCGGCCGGCAGAGCCAGGTCCGAGGTGGCCCAGTCCTCGGGAGCGTTCCAACGGCAGCGAATTCCCGAGGAGGCCTCCATCTTGTCCACGAACTCGGGGAGGTGCGCGAATCGCTTGCGCAACTCATCGTTGTGCACCTGGATCCCGGGAAGGTAACACCCCGTCGACGCGATCGTCGCGAAGCGGTTCATGCCGGCTCCCAGGCCCCTCGATGCGGGTTCCTGGACCACGCTCGATGCCTCCCGGCTCCGGGCGTGATACCAAACACTCGGTATGGTTTCACTTTTGTCGGATGCTAGGAGTGTTGCGACCCCCTGTCAAGCGCTCTATTCCCTCAGGTGTCGTCAGCTCCCGATGCCATCAGAAGTGATTGATTAATGGACACTTATTGCCACGCACATCTTACTTCGCAATACCCCTGGGGTAACACAGCCCGCCCGTGATCTCGATGGTCGTCGCATTCAGTGCCTCGTTTTCGACGCAGTAGCCGATCATCGAGGCAATTTCCTCAGGCGCCACCAGCCGACCGAGGTGGACGTCCTCGAGGATCGCTCTTAGGGCGTCCTGATTCATCCCGGTCAGCATGGGAGTCGCGGTGTAGCCCGGCGCGATGGCAACGCAACGAATGTTCCGGATGCCCCGCATCAGGAACTCGCCGACAATGATCTTCGGCATCAGGGCATCAGCGACTTTCGCCGAAGAATAGTTGATCTGACCCACCTGACCGACCTTGTTCACGGACGAGATCGGCACCAGCAGGCCCTCCCACCCGCCGTTCACCATGGCTTCCGCCGCATCCCGCATCGTGAGGAAGGTGCCCGTGAGGTTCGTATCGAGCACCGCCTGCCATTTATCCAGACCCAGTTTCTTCGACACCCGGCCGGTTTCCTTGTCGAGGCTCAGCATCGTACCGTCGCGAATGATGCCGGCCGAGGACACGGCAATATTGAGCTTGCCGAAGGCTTCCACCGCCCCCCTGATAAACCGGGCGGTATCAGCCTCGCTGGTTACGTCGGCCTGAATCCCGATACATTCGCCGCCCATTCCCCTGACGTCCTCGACGACGCGGTCGATATTCCTTTGCATGACATCGACGACGGCAACCTTGGCACCATGCCTGGCGAAGTGCTTCACCACGGCTTCGCCGATGCCGTTGCCGCCGCCCGTGACAACGGCCACGCTGCCTCTTATTTCCATACCAACTTCCTCTCGATGAAACCGTTCGGCAGATGTTCTTTCAGAGATCTGATCACACAC
Source organism: Candidatus Dormibacterales bacterium (assembly GCA_044450465.1). GTDB lineage: Bacteria > Chloroflexota > Dormibacteria > Dormibacterales > Dormibacteraceae > JBIOJB01. Next base: position 2,852 of record JBIOJB010000128.1, read on the forward strand.
GTCATTCTATGGGCGTGAGACGCTATCCTTGTCCCAATAAACGAAATTGGGATGAGTGACATTCGGACCGATGATCTTCAGGTCACCGATCCTGTTGGGATGAGTGACATCCGGACCGACGGACTTCACGCCGACCGGGAAAATCGTCTTCATCAGCGCCAGCGCCCGCGGTCTCGCTTCGCCTTCCGACAGGCCGGCAAAGAGACCGGCACCCGCTACCCCGCTGGAGCCGTTCGGCAGAGTGTAGGTGATGTTCCAGCGTTCGCCGTCCTGCCTGACCTCGAAGCGGATGTCGTTGTAGACGAACGTTTGCATAGCCGTCCTTTCATCTGCCAAGCGGTCCCCCCTACAGTGTCCGCATCACCGTGACACAGTTCGTAACCGCGGAGCCACCGACGTTGAACGCCACGCCGATATCGGCTTTCCGGGCTTTCACGCCGATCGGTTGGCCGATCAGCTGCTTGTAGATCATGGCATGCATGGAGACGCCGGTCGCGCCAACCGGGTGCCCTTTGGACTTCAAGCCGCCCGAGAGGTTGATGGCGGCCCTGTCATCTCGCGTGAAACGACCGTCCAGATAGTCGTAGCCACCGCGACCGTCAGCGGACAATCCCAGCGTCTCGGTCGAAATGATCTGGTTGATGGTGAAGCAGTCGTGCACCTCGGCGAAGTCGACATCCGCGGCCGTAATGCCGGCTTCCTTGTAGGCCTTTGCGACCGCATTCTTGCCAGCCATGAGCTCGTGCATGTTGGGGCGTACGTTCTCCGGCAGACGTTCGACCGAGTGGCCAATGCCGGCGATTTCAACGGCGCGCGACTTGTTGCTGACGTTCGCGGTCTCGCTGACGACCAATGCGGCCGCGCCGTCAGAGACCAGAGAGCAGTCGTGCAGCCGGAGGGGCGCGGCGATCATCATGTTCCTGCACTTGCCTTTGGCGTCCGGTTCGTTGAGCTTCATGATCGCCTCTACCGACGCGGGACCATTTCGGACATGCGCGAGCGGATTTTCCGCGCCGTTCTTGTAGCACAGTGCACCGGCCGTCCACAGCATCTTCTCGAGGTCGGCCGTGGTTATCTTGTAGTGCGCCTGGTAGCCTTTGGCATATTCGGCGAACAGCATCGGGAATGACATCCCGCGCGAGCCTTCGCTCGGCCAGTACGATGAACAGGCCAGCACATGCGTCATTTGCGGAGTCGGCAGGAGGTTCATCTTCTCCACGCCGATGACAAGGACATTCCTGGCGCGGCGGGCTTCGACGGCGTACACGGCTTCATAAAGCGCCACCGAACCCGAGGCGCAGGCGCACTCGCAGCGAGTCATCGGCTTGAAGCGCAGGGCCGGATCGATTTCGGCGGCGAGCGGAGCGACATGTTCCTGGTTGATGAAGGAACCTGGTGAGCAGGAGCCGACATAAACCGCGTCGATGTCCTTGGCCTCCAGACCGGCATCGGCGATCGCGCCGCGCCCCGCTTCCACCAGGAGATCGTAATAGGTCTTCGTGTCTGTAATGAGACCGGTCGCTTTGTCTTTCTTTACGAACGCGCCGAACTCGGTGTTGTACGCACCGATGATGCTCGCTTTACTCATTCGCGGTTTCCTTTCAGAGCTGAAGGCTTTATCTCACGACCAAATGGAGGGAACACAGGAATGTGACCTCGCCCAGGAAGCCGAAGAAGGATATCGTACAGCCGGGCTGCGAGCGCGCCCTGCCGGCCAACGGCGTTCCGCTTGATCTGCTCGATCGTCGTCCGGGCTGGTATAGCATCGGAGAGCGCTTGTCGTTTGTCCCGCTTCAGGGCCAGAGCAGCGCGTATGGGATGGGCATGACCGGTGAAGCGATCCTCGAGACGCGAGGGCTGACAAAAGAGTTTCAGGGGTTCGTCGCGGTCGACGGCATCGACCTGCGCGTTCGCCGCGGCACGATTCATGCGCTGATCGGCCCGAACGGCGCAGGCAAGACGACCGTCTTCAACCTGCTGACCCGGTTCCTTCCGGCGACCTCCGGCGCCATCGTCTACGAGGGCGAGGACGTGACCCGGCTCCGTCCGGCGGAGGTGGCACGCAAGGGGCTCGTCCGCTCGTTTCAGATCTCGGCGGTGTTCCCGCACCTCACGGTCCTCGAGAACGTGCGGGTCGCCCTCCAGCGGCGGCTCGGGACTTCCTTCCATTTCTGGCGGTCCCAGCGGAGCCTCGAGGTGCTCGACGCGCGGGCGATGGAGCTGCTCGACGCGGTCGACCTCGCGGGTCACGCCCATGCGCGCACCGTGGAGCTCTCGTACGGACGCAAGCGGGCTCTCGAGCTCGCGACCACGCTCGCGCTCGAGCCTGAGCTGATGCTCCTCGACGAGCCGACGCAGGGGATGGGTCGCGAGGACGTCGGCCGGGTCGTGTCGCTCATCCGGAAGCTGTCCGCGGGGCGGACGGTCCTCATGGTGGAGCACAACCTCTCCGTCGTCGCCGACCTCTCGGACACGATCACCGTCCTCGCGCGGGGCAGCGTGCTGGCGGAGGGGCCGTACGCCGACGTATCGCGCGACCCGGCCGTGCTCGAGGCCTACATCGGAGCCGAAGCGTGACGAGCGCCTTCGAGCCGCATCACGAGCTGCTCCGGATCACCGACCTGCACGCGTTCTACGGCGAGTCGCACGTCCTTCACGGGATCGACCTGCAGGTGGAAAAAGGAGAGGTCGTCACGCTGCTCGGCCGCAACGGTTCGGGCCGCACGACGACGCTCAAGTCCGTCCTCGGTCTCGTCCCGCGCCGCACGGGATCGGTCATGATGAACGGCCGCGAGACGATCGGCCTCGCGCCCCACCGCGTCGTCCGCCTCGGCATCGGCTACTGTCCCGAAGAGCGGGGCATCTTCGCCAGTCTCTCGGCGCACGAGAACCTGACGTTGCTCCCGAAGGTCGGTTCCGGCGGCATGACCGTGGAGGAGATCTACGGGTTGTTCCCGAACCTGCTGGAGCGGGGCGCGAGCCAGGGGACGCGCCTCTCCGGCGGGGAGCAGCAGATGCTCGCCATGGCCCGGATCCTGCGCATCGGTGCGCGCCTGCTGCTCCTCGACGAGATCACGGAAGGGCTCGCCCCGGTGATCGTGCAGACGCTCGGGCGCGTGGTGCGGTCGCTCAAGGAGCAGGGTTTCACGATGATCCTGGTCGAGCAGAATTTCCGCTTCGTCGCGCCGCTCGCCGACCGCCACTATCTGATCGAGCATGGCCGCATCGTCGACATGATCCCGCAAGACGGGCTGCAGGGGAGCGAGGAGACGCTCCACAGATTCCTCGGTGTCTGAGGGCGTGAGGGAGTGAGGGAGTGAAGCCGTGAAGGAGTGGAGCCGTGAGGCCGTGAGGGCCTGAGGCAGTGAGGCCGCGAGGCCCGTCGAAACACTCAACGAAAGGGAGGACCTATGGCACGAACAGCCTGGAAGCTCGCTCTGACCGCCGCGCTGGCCTGCTGCGCCGCCGGCTCCGCCGCCGCACAGATCAGGGACGGCGTGGTGAAGGTGGGGGTGCTGACCGACATGACCGGCGCGTACTCGGACCTCGCCGGGCCCGGCTCGGTCATCGCGGCCCAGATGGCGGCGGAGGACTTCGGCGGCAAGGTGCTCGGCAAGCCGATCGTCATCATCAGCGCCGATCACCAGAACAAGGCCGACATCGCCTCGAGCATCGCGCGCAAGTGGTTCGACGAGCAGCAGGTGGACGCCATCGCCGACCTGGTCTCGAGCTCCACCGCGCTGGCCGTCATGCCGGTGGCCGCCGAGAAGAAGCGGATCACCCTGCTCTCCGGCCCCGGCTCGACGCCGATCGCGGGCGACAAGTGCACCGCCTACAACGTCCACTACACGTACAACACCTACGCCATGGCGGCAGGCACGGGCCGCGCGGTGGTGAACCAGGGCGGCAAGACCTGGTTCTTCATCACCGCCGACTACGTCTTCGGCAAGTCGCTGGAGGCGGACACCTCGAAAGTGGTCGAGGCGGCGGGCGGCAAGATCCTCGGCGGCGTCAAGGCGCCGTTCCCCACCACCGACTTCTCCTCCTAC
>JBIOJB010000129.1:0-6898 GCA_044450465.1 Candidatus Dormibacterales bacterium
ACCTTGGCTGAGGCTCGAAACGTAACGCGCTACGGCCACTGAAACGGGTCGGCGGGGCCGTTCGTAGAGGATTCAGTTGACTTCGCGGCGGAAGATGATCACTAGATGCGGCTGACCTCCAACTTCGATCGGTGTCGTTGTTACGACCTCCCATTCATCTACCGCCATGTTCTGAATTAGCTGCTCTATCGGGTCGTTGGGTAGTGGGTCAGGGGAAGTATCAATTGGCCGGATTCGCCGGGTGAACTGGTGCATAGCGCCCTCCTATCCGAATAGCGCGCTTCCCGCGCGAAACTCTATAGGTTCACGCGATCCGGTCGACGCCTGAGACCTGACCGATTTACCTAGCGTGAAAGTGTCTTGCAGCACGGCCGACGTGGGCTCGACTAAGCCCCGGCCGACATCGACGCCGCCGGCGTGTGGGTCGGCTGAAAATCTGACCGACAAACTGGTGCGCCCAGGTGCCTTTCTGTGCGCCTCAGTGCCCCCGTTTCTGGTTCGGCCGTAGGTTCGGCTTGGTGGAGGCGGCGGGAGTTGAACCCGCGTCCGAAGCAGCATCCCCCGGGATCTCTACGAGCGTGTCCAGGATTTTGGCTCTTGCTAGGCGGCTCCTCCTGACGGGATCCGCTTTCGCCAGCCCCGGTGCATGTCCCAACTCAGGGCCGTGGCACCCCTGCGTCGGCGATCCGGTCTATGTGACACCGTTCCCTGATCCGCCGGATTGACCTGGGACGGCGCCCGGGGTCTAAGCTCCGGGGCTTAAGTCTCTACTGCTTTACGCAGCGAGGGCGAAAGCGTTGTTGTTCTTGGCGTTTGTAAACGCTGCGCTGTATCGCACGCGGCCCTCGGCTCGCAATCCCGAAGCTCAACTGCCCCGTCGAGACCGGACGCCCCCACGAAGCCGAACCTGGTTGCCTCTTGATTCTACCCATCGGGCTCCCGCCCGACACCTCCCTCTGGTGTAATGGACGGGAACCAGAGATGGCCGTGGAAGAGCGAGAGCGCCTCGACGACGACCTCCAGCGGATCGCCCAGGCCGACCTGAAGCAGCTGGGCGACATCCGAATCGACGACGTGCTCTCGTTCATCGACCGCGGCATCGAGCGGATGCCCAGCTATATGGACCTCTACCGGCGGTGGGAGTCCCAGCAGTGGTCGGTCGGCGACCTCGACTTCTCGCTCGATCGCGAGGACTGGCTCAGGTCCACCGACATAGAAAGGAAGGCGACGCTCTGGTCGCACCGCCTCTTCTTCAACGGCGAAGAGCGCGTCACCTCCACTCTGGCGCCCTTTGTGTGGGCCGCCCCGTCGCCCGAGATCGAGATCTTCCTGTCGACCCAGCTCGTCGACGAAGCGCGGCACACCGTCTTCTTCCAGCGCTGGTGGCACGACGTGGTAGGCGCCGACACCGACGATCTCGGCCGCCTGCTGGCCGAGGTACGCCCCGAGGCCAACGAGGGCTACAACGAGATCTTCTACAACCGGCTGCCCGGGACCGCTCAGCGACTCGCAAGCAACCCCAAGGACATGGACGCGTTTGTCGAGGGCGTGACCCTGTACCACATCGTCATCGAGGCGACCATCGCCCTCACCGGCCAGCGGTTCGAGCTGGAGGCGATGCGCGAGGTCGGCAGCACCGATCGCGGCTTCTATCGCGGGTTCACGGCGGTTGCTCGCGACGAGTCGCGCCACGTGAGTTTCGGCATCAAGTTTCTCCAGGAGGCCGTCCGCCAGGATCCCCAGAGATTCGCGCCGCTGATCCAGAAGACGCTCGTCGAGTGCCTTCCCCTGATCACCGGGGTCCTCGACCCGCCCGATCCCCGGTACATCACCGACTTCGGCCACACGGAAAGCGAGATCCTCGCGTTCGCCTTCGAATCCCTCAACCGCCGGCTTCGGGCGATTGGAATCAACCTCGCAGCCTGAGCCGGTGACGGTCGAACGCATGGGCGCCGGCGACGACGCCCGTGTCGCCGCGGCCGGGCATCTTTTCGACGGCCCCTCCCGACCCCATGCCGTCAGCCGGTTTCTCGCCGACCCCTCGCACCACCTCCTCATCGCCTACTTGTCGGGGCAACCCGCGGGATTCGTCTCCGGCGTTGAGATCACCCACCCGGACAAGGGAACCGAGATGCTCCTCTACGAGCTGGCGGTGGACGAGCTCCATCGCAGAAAGGGCATCGGCACCCGGCTTGTGCTCGCCCTTTCGGCGCTGGCCCGTGAGCGCGGCTGCTACGGGATGTGGGTCCTACTGGACGATGACAACAGACCCGCAGCAGCCACCTACAGCAAAGCAGGCGGATCTCTCGAGAGCAAGCCGCTCATGTATTCCTGGACCTTCGACTAGCTCCGTTCGTCAGCGCTCGATGGGCTGGCGCACGATCGTCTTCAGCTTCTCCGGTTGGGCTCGCCGCGGGTCTCCCAGGTAGATCTCGTGGTGCTTGCCGCGTAGGCGGTATCCCGCACCTGTGATGAACGCATGCAGCCGATCGATGGTCGGCTTCTCGGCGCCATAGGGCCCCACGTGCATGATCTGCGCGCACAGGCCCTCGCGAAATGGTTCCAACCTGGCCTCGGCCAGCTGCGGGAGCGCCTTCTTCCGGAATACCTCCGCGCGCAGCTGTTCCAACACGGCCGGGGTGATCTCATCCGGCTGGAGCACCATCGCCGTCCACCGCCACACGGCCTTGTCCGTTTCGAGCAGCGCTGTCTTGCCGGGCACCCACCACAGTGCTTCGAGCGGCCTCAGCCGAGATTCGACGCCGTCCTTCTTGAGCGCGAAGTGGATCCCATAACTCAGGCTGAACAACACCTGGAGGGCTGCCTGGAACTCCGGGGAAGTATTGGGGTCACCTCCCCCATCCACCATCAGGAACTTCAGCTCAGGCACATCCAGGATGCTTGGTTGCTTCGTACTTGCCGCGTAGAGCCCATCGACGTCAACCGCCTCGACCTTGCTCATGCTCACAAGACCTCCCGGCACAGCCTGCTTCGCCGCAGCGCCAGGGCCAAGGGCCCATCGGTCCCCTACCCGCGGGAACCTAGCCCCGGCGCATGGCGCGCGCGATCTCGCGCTTGGCGTCGCGCTCGGCGATCGCCTCGCGCTTGTCGTACTGCCTCTTACCGCGACACAGACCGACCTCAACCTTCGCGTGGTTGCGCGCGAAGTACACCCTCAACGGGATCAGCGTGTATCCCTTCTGCCGCACCTTGCCGATGAGGGTGGAGATCTCCTTGCGATGCAGCAGGAGCTTTCTCGGCCGCAGCGGGTCGTGGTTCATCAGGTTTCCCTGGGCGTACGGCGAGACGTGCACGTTCTCCAGCCACGCCTCGTGGCCGTCGAGACGCACGAAGCCGTCACGAAGGTTGCAGCGACCTGCCCTCATCGATTTCACCTCGGTCCCGGTCAGCATCAGGCCGCATTCGTACTTCTCGTCGACGAAGTAGTCGTGATACGCGCGCCGGTTGACGGCCACGTCGCGCTGCCGCTCCTCATCTCGCTCAGGCATCGCCCAGCACCTGTCTGGCCGGCGCCGGCCGCTTGCCGGGCAGTTGAACGACGTCGGGCACGTACCGATCTTGTTCGACATGCCCGCTCAGGACCTTCACCCGCCCGCGGTTGGTCGGGAGCGTAGCGCCGGGCCACGGCTGCAATGCTCGGACGCGCCGGTCGATCTCACGAGCGCCCAGCTCCCATTCGAGCCTCCCGTCCTCCCTCTGCAGGCGCGGCGCGAGCGTGGCCGCCTCGTGTTTCTGCACGACGGCCTGGATCTCGTCCAGGCGCTCCAGGGTCCGGGCCAGCAGCTCGCCTCCCATGACTGCTAGTCGCTCGGTCAGCACTGGTGCGTCTTCTTGCGCGCCGATCGGCGTGCTTGTCATGGCGAGGATGGGTCCGTGGTCGAGCTGCTCGTCGATACGCATGATGGTGACGCCCGTCGCGGAGTCGCCCTCGAGGATCGCGCGCGCGATCGGTGCCGCCCCGCGGTGCCTCGGCAGCAACGACGCGTGCACGTTGATCGCACCCAGACGCGGAATCGCCAGCACGGACGCGGGCAGAATCTGCCCGTAGGCGACCACCACCAGGAGATCTGGAGACAGACTCTTCAGCCGGGAGATCGCTTCGGGATCGCGAATGAGCGCGGGCTGGTAGACCCCGAGGCCCAGCTCGACGGCGGCGACCTTTACCGGCGACGCCGTGACCTTCATCCGGTGACCCGGTTTGTCAGGCTGCGTGATCACGAGCTGAACCGCGTGGCCCGCCCGCACCAGCGCCCTCAGGGAGGGCACCGCGAATGCGGCCGTTCCGGCAAAGACGATTCGGTAGAAGGCGCCTATCCCCGAGGGGCGGCAGCGACCGCCTCGTCCTTCTCCTCGTCCGCCATCTCCTCGACGCGTCGCAGGGTGTCGAGGCTGGTCAGCCGGTCGATGAAGAGAATGCCGTCGAGGTGGTCGAGCTCGTGCTGAAAAGCTCGTGCTGTGAATCCGGTGGACTTGATGCGGACCTCTTTGCCGTGGCGGTTGCGACCCTTGACGACCACAGTTTCGTGGCGGGCGACCTCGCCCACCCAACCCGGGTAGCTCAGGCATCCCTCGTACCCGACCTGCACCCCGTCCGCCTTGACGATCTCCGGGTTGACGAGCCCCCAGATCTGGTTCTCGTCGCCCTTGACCACGCAGACGCGAAGCGCTACGCCAATCTGGTTGGCCGCCAGGCCGGCGCCCGGGGCGGCCAGCATCGTCTCGGCCAGATCGTCGATCAGGCGCTGGGTCGACGCGTCGACCCGCGAGACCTTCTTCGACTTTTCACGGAGCACGGGATGCTCGAATCCAAGAATCGGTCGAACTGACACGGTCTCGATTCTACCCGCGGGAACCCGCGGCCAACCCCGCTTCGACTCGTACTTGGGCCCGCTCCCCGCTCAGTCGAGCCACCTTGAACCGCGCATCACGTCGCGGTCTTCAAGCTCGTCATATCCCCGGTAGGCCTGGATGCGCGCGGGTTGGAGGCGGTAGAAGTTCCAGCCGGCGCCGACCTCGCGCGGGTCCCAGCCCACTGCCTTGGAAAAGCCCGCAGCCAGCTCCGGCGCATCGCCCGCCGGCGTCGAGGCGAGCACCCTCGCATCGATGACGATGGCGTCGGACGGCGTTCCGAGGGCGAGGCGGGCGAGCGGATTCCTGGCCAGGTTGCGCGCGGTTCGGCTGGCCGCGGTGGTTGCGATCACGATCTCCGCTCCGTCCCACCAGGCCGATACCGCGATCAGATGGGGCCGGCCGGATTCGTCGGCGCTCGCTATCCAGATATCGGCCTGCCGGCCGAGGGCGGCTTGAACGTCTGCCTTGCGAGTCTTAACGTCACGCATCCGTCTCTATCTCCCCGGCGCAGTCATCAGGTGACGGGATCAACGTCGTAGCTCCAGCCCTTGCCCCGGGGCGCCAGGTGCCGCGCCCGCTCCAGGCCAAGGCCCTTGAGGGTGACCTGCCAACGGTACTCGCCGCGCAGCCTGTGTATGAACGCGGGCGACGGCCCCATCACCCTGATGCCTTCGATCGCGTCCTTCATCAGCCCCGACGCGATCGCTTCCGCCACCTCGCGTGAGGATGTCGCGGCTCGGGCGTCGTCGGCGTCGGTGCGGGTGAGCACAGCCAGGTCGGCGAACGGCGGAAAGGAGAAGGCTTTCCGAGCCGGCAGCTCCGACGCGTAGAAGCCCTCGTAATCACCCGCAGCGGCGCAGCGAAGGCTGTAGTGATCGGGGTTGCTCGTCTGGACCACGACGGTCGAAGGCCGACCGCCCCTGCCGGCACGGCCGGCGACCTGCGTCACCAACGAGAAGGTGTTCTCGGCCGAGCGATAGTCCGGAAAGTGCAGGGGCAGGTCGGCGTCCACCACGCCAACGCACGTCACCGCGGGCAGGTCGAGGCCGCGCGTGACGAGCTGTGTGCCGACGAGGATGTCGGCGCGGCGCTCGCTGAACGTCTCCCAGATCTCGAAGTAGGAGTCCGGTCCCCGGGCCGAATCGCTGTCGAGGCGGAGCACTCGCGCCGCTGGCCACAGCTTCTTGACGATGCCCTCCAGACGCTGCGTGCCCATCCCGAGACCCCGAATGTTGCGGCTCCCGCAGTGCGGGCAGGTCGAAGGCATCGCCGTCGAATACCCGCAGTAGTGGCACACCAGGCCGTCAATCTCGGCATGTTGCACCAGCGACACCGAGCAGCCGAGGCACTGGACCGAGCGACCGCAGTCTCGACAGAGCACGAACGTCGACATGCCGCGCCGGTTGAGATAGAGGATCACCTGCTCGTCGTTCTCCAGGGCGCGGCTGGTGGTCTCGACCAGCTTGCGCGAGAGCGGCTGGCGGTTCCCAGCCGCGGCCTCGTCCCGCATGTCGACCAACCTCACCTCGGCGTCGACCCCGCGTACGCGGTGGGTCAGCGTCGCCAGGGTGTACCGACCCTGCATGGCGTCGTGGTAGGACACGACGCTTGGCGTCGCCGAGCCAGCCACCATGCGGGCGCCGGTCACATCGGCCAGGCGGCGAGCCACCCAACCCGCTTCGTAGCGCGGCGTGCGATCCTGCTTGTAAGCCGACGAGCCCTCCTCGTCGAGGCAGATCAGGCCAAGCCGCGGGATCGGCGCGAACACGGCCGAGCGGTTGCCGAGGACGACCTGGGCCTCTCCGCGCCGCACCCGCCACCACTGTTGGGCGCGCTCCAGCTCGGTCACCTGGCTGTGCAGCACGGCGATCGGCGCTCGCAAACGCGCCCTCACCCGCTGCACGAGCTGCGGCGTGAGCGATATCTCCGGCACGAGCAGCAGAGCTCGCTGACCTTCCGCGAGCGTTCGCGCGACCGCCGCCAGGTAGACCTCGGTCTTTCCGCTGGCGATGACACCGTGCAGCAG
>JBIOJB010000130.1:0-6843 GCA_044450465.1 Candidatus Dormibacterales bacterium
AGCTCTGTGATGGCTGCGGAGTAGTTGGGGGTGAACTGACTGCCGTAGATGCCGCGGAAGTCGCCGGCATCGCTTTGGAAGGACAACAGGAACCGGGCGGCGCGATCGATTGCAGGGTGTTGGCGGTTGAGCTCGAACCGATAGACCAGGATCCCCAACTGCCGGTAGGTTTCGAGCTGGTCGTAATTGGTTTGGGAACGGATCTTCTTGTTGCCGCCGGGATATCTCCAGGAACCATCAGCACGCTGGCGAGCAATCACCCTTTTGCAGTCGGGCAGATTCCACAACGGGTCTGTTCCAGGAAGCCGTTCGCCGAGCAGGTCACGGCGAGCCAGGTACGAAATAGCCGGATCGTTTGAGCCCACGAGCATGCCGACGACATCTCGCTTCAGCCGCTTGGTCCAGTCGGACATGGCGTCAGCGTAGTCAGTTGACTCGAATTCGATCCGGCGAAATCGGTGCGACCGAACTTATCCTGAGCCTCGTCATGGTCGCGTCGAATCCGCCGGGAGGCCGATCACGAGTGGCTGGTTGCATGGGGAAAGCGCCACAGGAAAGTGGCCGGCGCTTCGTCGATGCAGGCGTCATCGAACCCCCCTCACGCGCAGGATGGCCACAGCCCCGATGACGGCGCAGACCCCGGCGACCGCGTAAAGCGCGCTGTAGCTGCCCCTGCCGATCGCCAGGATGGCCGGCGCGATGGCCGGCGCAACGGAAAAGGGAAGAGCGCTGGCGATGTTGAGCACGCCAAGATCCTTGGCGACCTTGGTCTGGTCCGGTAGCACGTCGACGACGAGCGCGAAGTCGACAGCTATGTACATTCCGAAACCCAGTCCGCCGATAGCCATGCCGACGAGGAACCCGTTGAAGGTACTCGCGATAGCAATCGCGAACATGGCGATGCCGTAGACGATCGAAGCCGTGAAGACGAATATCTTCCGCCGGCCCATCCGGTCAGACAGCTTGCCGCAGATGAGTGATGCGGCGATAACCACGACGGAATTGGTGAGCGTGCCGAGGAATATCTGTTGCGGCACATCAGCCTTGGCACTGCCGATCTTGCCGAGGAGGTAGTAGGCCTGGTAGGTGGCCAGGAAGGCGTAGGCCAGAATGAACATGAAGCGGCTGACGAAGGCCCAAGCGAAGTCTGGGCTCTTGCGCGGCGCCACATAGAACGTGCGGACGAATTCCCCCAGCGACCAGATTGGCCGGTCGGCCTTGGCCAGGCGGCGATCCTTCAGCACGAACGCGAAGAGCAGGATGAAAAACCCTCCAATCCCGCAGGGGACCAGGAAGGTTGCGAGCTGGTTGCCGCTGACCAGCCTCACCAGGAACGTGCCGATCACTGCAGCGCCGGGTGTGCAGACGCCGAGCACACCGGAGACCAGGCCGCGTTGAGCACGCTGGACCTGATCGGGCAGCACCGCGACCTGGGCGGCGAGCAGCGCGTTGAAGAAGAGCTGAGCCATGCACCATCCGAGCAGCACGAGCGGGATGTTGGGTGCCAAGGCGAGAAGCAGGATCCCGAACGAACCTCCCACCAGGCCGATCACCATCCACGGTCGCCGCATGCCGAGACGAGACGATGTACGGTCGCTCATCCTGCCGAAGAACGGATTGGCAACCATGGAGACAAGGGCGCCGATCCCGGCGACAAGCGCAAGGCTGTTCGGTGCTGCCTTGATTCCCACGAGTGCGTTGATCTTCAGAGGCAAGGTCACGAGCAGTGGCGGGAGGAAGAGGAGGCTGGTGCTCATGAACGCCAGCGTGTACAGAGAGATGAAGCCCCACCCGACTCGGCGCTCCGTTGCGGCACCTGACTGCACATCGATGACTATGCGGGTTGAACAAGAAAGACGGGAGCGCGGCTCCCGTCTCTCATACGCGTCGGGGTCAGAGCGATTGCTCTTTCTTACTGGTCTGCGATCGTGGCGAGGATTTCTCCGCCCGTGTTGACGATGGTGAGAAGTCCGGAATTTGCAGGCGACTCGATGGGTGCCGCGGAGGTCAGCTTGTGCCCGTTTACCGATTTGGCGAAGGGGATCGCTCCCATACCTGGAATTGATGTCATCGAGGCGACGCAGCCGCCGCTGGAGAGCCCCTCAGCGCTGCACAACACGAAGTACGCGTGGTAGCGGACGAGGCCACCACTGTCGTTGCCATGGTTCTGCGACGAGACGTTGCCGATGACGTGGTCGTGCAGGAACGGAACAGTGCCCTGGGGGGTGTGGGTCTGCGGCGCCAGAACGTAGAAGTTGCGGACGGGACCGTTTGACGGCGCAGGATTCATGTCGACAAACGTCATCTTGACCTGGTTTCCGTCCGACCAGATCTTCTCGAAGCAGGGCGTGGTGATGCCATTGGCGGCGCAATTCACCAGGGCTGCGGCGTGGACGGGCGAAGCAGCGGCAGAGTCGGTGGTCATGGCCGCTACGGCCATGAGGGTTGCCAGTGCGGCGAATGTGGTTGTCGCGATCCGGTTGCGTGTTGAGCTCATCTTGGACTCCTTCATTTGCTTTGGGCTTACGGGGTAACGGTCGCGGGGACGAGCGATGTGGTCGCTACGGTGTCGCGAGGATCGCCGGAGAGGATGGGACAGGGCCGAAAGCCTCTGACGACGAGCCAGACGCCCAGCGAGAACTCGAACAGGGCGATCGGGAGGGCGGTGATCGCCGCCTGAGACGTCCCGACGAGGCCGAAAAGCACTGCGATGTCGCCGGCGACCAGCAGGGGCACTCCGATCAAGCCGAGCAGAGGAAGGACGCGCGGCACCAGGCGGGACTGGTACAGCAGGATGCCCAACAGCAGGTCGTCCACCGCCGGCAAGAAGCTCTGTCCGATGAGGAAGATCCGGTTGTACATGGCGACCAGCGTGTGGCTGGTGACCAACGCGTCCGCGCCGGCTCCCGCCTGCCGCAGGGACACAACCGTCAGTAGGCACATGACGCCGACGAAGATGGTGGCGGCCTCCAGGACTCGGTTGCCGACAAGGGCCAGGGCGATGCCTTCGTTCTGCCTCTTCAGCACCGGGAACAGCGCGACAGCTGTGCCGATGCCGGCGAGGGCCACGATGATCTCGAGGATGACGCCGAAGAGTGCGCCGGTGTCCGGGCCGGCGCCGAGGATATAGTTCGCAGTCTTCACCGGGCCGTAGAGAACGAGGGTCGGCATCGAGACAAACGTCAGCACGTAGAGCACGCCGGCGGCGAGCGATGTCTTTCTCCGGGGGTTCACCCCGGAGCTGACGGGCGCATGCCCGTTGGTCGCGGCTTTCGAAGCCGTCGGTTTCGTCGCGATCATGATCTGAAACTCCTGTTAGTAGTTGTCATCGACACGATGACTGTGTGGAGGTCAGGCTTATGACCTCGGAACCGTGCAGCGCTTCGAGAAATGGCTGGAAGCTGCCGCAGACAAGGCAGCGCAGCTGGTGGCCGTCGACTTCGACCTCGGTGACTCCTGATGCACGCGCCATTTGTCGCGCCGGAGGTGAGCCGACGAACGTGACCTCGACCCGGTGGGTAGTGAGCTCGTCGTCCATACTGCGAGCGTGAGGCGACAGCCCAAATGCGCCATCGTCAGGATTGACAGTTCGATACCTAGTCCTTGCGCGAAAAGGCGCGCCAGTGGGGCTGCACGTATTCGGGATGGCGAGGGCTAGCCGCCGAGCGGGCAACCTTCCGGCGGACGCGACGACCTTCGTCGGCCGTCGACGGGAGCTTGCCGAGGTCAAAAGAAAGCTGACCACGGGCCGCCTGGTCAGCCTGGTCGGTCCGGGCGGCGTCGGCAAGACGCGGCTCGGTATTCGGATCGCGACCGACCTCGCACGGGGGTTCGTCGACGGTGCGTGGTTGGTGGAGCTCGCGGAGGTGCGAGATGGGGCTTCCGTCACCAGCTCCGTGCTCGCTGCCCTCGACCTCAGGGACCAGGCCGGTGCGAATCCGACCGAGATCCTGGGCGCTTACCTACGGGACAGGCAGCTGCTGCTCGTCCTCGACAACTGCGAGCACCTTCTCGATGCGGCTGCCCAGTTTGTGACCGAAGTCCTGAGGACGGCACCCGGAGTGCGGGTGGTCACCACCAGCCGGGAGCCGTTACAGGTGTCTGGTGAGCACGTGGTGCCCGTCCCTCCGCTCGAGCTGCCTCTGGGTGATGGCGAAGAACCGCTCGGCAAGCTCCGACAGAACGAGGCCGTAATGCTGTTCATCGAGCGCGCGGCGGCGGCATCCGGCGCCTTTGAACTCAGCACGTCGAACCGGGCAACCATTGTCTCGATCTGCCGGCGGCTCGACGGTCTGCCGCTGGCAATCGAGCTTGCCGCGGTCAGGACCCGATCCCTAAGCCCGGAGCAGATCGTCGACCGGCTGAGCGACCGGTTCGCCCTGCTCAGCCGAGGCGGCCGCTCAGCGCTCCCACGCCATCAAACGCTCGGCACGGCGATCGACTGGAGCTTCGACCTGTTGACGGATATGGAGCAAATCCTGCTGCGGCGACTGTGCGTTTTCGCCGGTCGGTTCACCTTGGCCGATGTTGAAGCGGTTTGCACCTCCCATGAAGGCCGCGCGATCGATGCGTTGGCCATCCTGTCATCGCTGGTCGACAAATCGCTGGTCACCAAGCAAGACATCGGAGGCGTAGCTTGCTATCGACTCCACGAGACGATGCGCGAATACGCCAGCGCCAAGCTGCGGGATGCCAACGAGGACGAGGACCTCAAGGACCGTTGCCTCGAGCACTACCGCACAGCGTGTCTGCAACTTGCGGAGCAAGCCAGGTACCGCCTTGCCGAATGGCTCGGGTGGGCCGAGCTCGAAATCGACAACATCCGAGCGATTCTCTATGACTGCGTGGCGAGTGGAGACCTGGCACGTGGGCTGGATATCGCAACGTCCATGCGCTACTACTGGATCACACACGGGATTACGGAGGGCATTCGCTGGTTTGACCAGCTTCTGGTTTCGAGCGAGGGTGCTTCGACCACGCTGGTTCGCGCCTACTACCTACGGGGTTGGTTGGGCCTGCTCAAGGGCGACGCGGTGGCCGGGAAGTCATGGACCGAGCGGGCGATAACGACGGCTCGAGAGTCCGGGCAGCGAGCGCTTTTGTGCGAGTCTTTGTCGCTGGCCGCGACCATCTACAACGTCGCCGGCGATTCGGAGGCAGCGAGACAATTTCTCGATGAGGCCGAAGCGATGACGCCCGCTCTTCATGACTACCCCGCCACGATCGAGTTGGTGCTGTCTCGGGCCGTTCACGCGATGTTAGGCGGAGACATGGACACTGCCAGGGCGGTGTCTTCAGAGGGCGTGCGCCTCAGCCGAGAAGCCGGGGACCTGTACCAGATCGAGGCGATGCTTCGTAACTTCGGCATGGTCGGAATGATGACCGGCGATTTGAAGGCGGCAAAGTCGGGCTTCGTCGAAGCGCTGCAGGTCGCTCGCCTTTTCGACAATCGTTTGGCCGAGTATTACGGGCTGGCCTGTTTAGGCTGGCACGCCGCCAACTCTGGTCAGGCGCGGGCCGCAGCGCGGCTCCTCGGAGCGGCTGAGGCCCTGGCGATGCAGACGGGCGCAGACATGCTGGGACCGGCGGTGCCATTGTTGGCCGAGGCCAAAGAATTCACGATCGCGGCCTTGGGAGCGTCGGTTTTCGAAGGTGAGTTCAACACGGGGAAACAGTTGAGTCGTGAAGCGGCTCTGCAGCTCGCTCTAGGCGAATCCGATGGCGCCGGGGCCCAGCCACGGGACTCCGCTGTCGCCGGACCGCTCGCAAAGCGGGAACTCGAAGTCGGGCGCCTGGTCGCGGAGGGGCTGAGCAACAAGCAGATCGGAGCCCGGCTGTTCATCTCCGACCGGACGGTGGCCGCTCACGTGAGCAACATCATGAACAAGCTCGGCCTCAACTCGCGCGCCCAGATCGCTGTCTGGATGTCGTCGTCTACCTAGCGCTGCCCGGGCGGGGCCTGGGCCCAACCTAGACTGGCGCTGTGCCGGTTTCCAAGCGAGCCACCACGGGCAAGCTCCCTGCAGAATCCACAAGCTTCGTCGGCCGGCGGCGATTGCTGGCCGAGGTGAAGGCCGCATTGACCGGCACACGCCTTCTGACGCTGGTGGGGCCTGGCGGCGTCGGTAAAACGCGCCTCGCCTTACGCGCCGCCGCGGATCTCGGCAGAACCGGTCGCGACGGCGTCTGGTTCATCGACCTCGCCGGTCTAGAAGATCCGCATCTGGTTCCAAAGGCGGTGATCACCAGCCTGGGCCTAGCGGACAAATCCGGAGAGTGGCCGACATCGCTTCTGGTCACCCATCTCGCCTCTCGCGAAACGCTGCTTGTTCTGGACAACTGCGAGCACCTTCTGGACGCCATCGCCGTCCTCGCCGACGTCGTCCTGAAGGAAGCTGCAGGAGCTCGCCTCCTAGCCACCAGCCGCCAGGCATTGGGCATCTCCGGCGAACGCGTGCTACAGGTGCCGCCGCTGACGCTGCTCGAAGAAGGTTCCACCTCTGCGCCGTCAGAAGCGGTTGCACTGTTCCTGGCGCGGTCAGCCGACGCTGGCGTTCAGCTCGACGACACTGACGTCACTCGCGCCCTGGTTTTTGAGCTGTGCCGCCACCTTGACGGCATGCCGCTTGCTCTCGAACTGGCCGCCGTCAGATTACGCACGATCGGGCTCGAGGAGCTGATCGAAAGATTGACCGACCGATTCGGGTTGCTTACGAGCGGCAGCCGTGCCGCGCTGCCGAGGCAGCAGACCCTGAGGGCCACGATTGACTGGAGCCACGATTTGTTGAGCGGCCAGGAGAAGGCCGCTTTGCGCCGGCTTGCCGTCTTCCCTTCCGTCTTTGG
>JBIOJB010000131.1:0-6694 GCA_044450465.1 Candidatus Dormibacterales bacterium
ACCTGGACGAGGTGCTCATCCTCGGCCAGGGAGTGGACGGCCAGCGCCGTCAGCTTCTGAAGACCTTCGAGGAAGCCCAGCGTCCGCTCCTTCTCGGCACCGCGAGCTTCTGGGAGGGCATCGACGTGCCCGGCGACAAGCTGAGCTGCGTGATCATGGTCCGCCTCCCGTTTCCCGTGCCGTCAGAGCCCGTCTACGCCGCACGCGCAGAGCTTGTGCGAGACCCATTCACTCAGCTGGCCCTGCCGCAGGCGGCGCTTCGGCTCAAGCAGGGGTTTGGGAGGTTGATACGGCGTTCAACCGACCGCGGGGCGGTGGTCGTGCTGGACAACCGCATTCTCGGTCGGGACTACGGCAAGACCTTCCTCGACGTGCTGCCTCCGGCCTCCCGCTTTGTCGGCCCCGCGAACGAGATCGCGGATCGGGTTGGCGAGTGGCTGGACGAGGTGTGAGCCGGCTCTTCGTGGTCGCCACTCCGATCGGGAACCTCGAGGACGTGAGCGCGCGCGCGCTCAGGGTGCTGTCCGAGGTGAGCGCGATCGCGGCGGAGGACACGAGGATCACCTCCAGGCTCCTGGCGCGCCACCAGATCCGAAAGCCGCTCATCAGCTACAGGGCGCCCGTCGAGCGCCGGGGCCTGCCCCGCGTGCTGGCCGCCCTGGAAGTGGGCGACGTGGCTCTTGTCAGCGACGCCGGCACGCCAACGCTATCCGACCCTGGCCAGGCGCTGGTCACCGCGGCCTGGGCGGCGGGACACACGGTGGTACCCATTCCGGGCCCGAGCTCCGTGACCGCGGCCCTGTCGGTTGCAGGCTACGGAGGTCAGGGCTTCACCTTTCTCGGGTACCTGCCGCGCAAGCCGGGGGACATGAGGCGGCTGTGCTCGGCGGTGGAAGGGAGTGAACGCCCAAGCGTGGTGTTCGAATCGCCGTTTCGCATCCGCAAGTCGCTTCAACTGATCGCGGAAGCCCTGCCCGGGCGCCACCTCACGGTCGCTCGCGAGCTGACCAAGCTGCACGAGGAGACAATCAGGGGCACTGCGGCGCAGGTGCTTGCCGCCCTCGGGGAAAGGGCGCGCGGCGAGTTCACGCTCGTCATCTCAGGCGTTTCCGACCCTGTCAACGCAGGTCAGCCCGAGGAGTGACGGATACTTTCGGTTCATGACCAGGACGGTCCTCGTCGCCCCCGCGTGGCCTTATGCCAATGGTCCTCGCCACATCGGTCACGTCGCGGGCTTCGCCGTGCCCGCGGACGTGCTGGCGCGTTTCGAGCGCCTGCGCGGCTCGCGAGTCCTCATGGCGAGCGGCACCGACGAGCACGGCACGCCCATCACGTTCGAGGCAGACAAGCTCAGCATCGCGCCTCGCGAGTTCGCCGATCGCAACAACGCTCTCATCGTCGACGACCTGCGGCGGCTGGGGATGACCTACGACGTGTTCACCCGGACGACGACCGCGAACCACTACCGCGTCACCCAGGACCTTTTCCTGCAGCTGTTCGAGAAGGGCTACCTGGTCAAGAAGCAGCAGATGGGCGCCTTCGACCCTGCGAGCGGGCGCACGCTCCCGGACCGGTACATCGAAGGCAAGTGCCCGATCTGCGGGAACCCTGACGCCCGTGGCGACCAGTGCGACAACTGCGGCAACCAGCTGGACCCGCTCGACCTGATCAATCCTCATCAACGTGGAAGTGACGCCCCCGTCGAGTTTCGTGAGACCGAGCATTTCTTCTTTGACCTCCCGGCCTTCGGCGAGCAGTTGACCACCTGGATCGAAAGCCACGAGGATTGGCGACCCAACGTCCGCAAGTACTCGCTCGAGTACGTGAGCAATCTCAAGCCGCGCGCCATAACGCGCGACCTCGACTGGGGCGTGCCGGTACCGCTGCCGGGCTGGGAGGACAACCCCCACAAGAAGATCTACGTCTGGTTCGACGCCGTCATCGGCTACCTGTCGGCGTCCATCGAGTGGGCCCGCACTCGCGGCGAGCCCGACGCCTGGAAGGACTGGTGGCAGAACCCGCAGAGCCGCCACTACTACACGATGGGCAAGGACAACATCACCTTCCACACCGTGATGTGGCCGTCGATCCTCATGGGCATCGGCGATATGAATCTGCCCGACGAGATAGTCGCCAGCGAGCACCTGCACATGGAGGGCAAGAGGCTCTCGACCAGCCGCGGCCACGTGATCTATGTGCGCGATGTGCTGGACCGATACGACCCAGACGCGCTGCGTTACTACCTCATGATCGCAGGGCCGGAGAACCAGGACACCGACTTCACGTGGTCAGAGTTCATCAGGCGCAACAACGACGAGCTGGTGGCGACGTGGGGCAACCTCGTGCACCGCACTCTCGTCAATGCCCACCGCAACTTCGGCGCGGTGCCAACGCCCGGACCACTGTTGCCGCAGGACCGAGAGATCATCGACGAGGTGGAGAAAGGGCTCGAAGCCGAGGCCGCCCAGCTGGAGCAGGCGCGGTTTCAGGTCGGTCTCAAGATTGCCATGCAGCTGGCCGCACGAGTGAACGTCTACCTCGGCACCGAGCAGCCGTGGCACACGATCAAGACCGACCGAGAGAGGGCAGGGACGGTGCTGTACGCCGCGCTCCGCTGCGTGGACAACTTGAAGACGATGCTGACCCCGTTCCTGCCGTTCTCCTCCCAGCGATTGCATCGGATGCTCGGCTACGAGGATGTCATCGCGCCACAGCCTGAGGTGCGCGAGGTCACCGAGGACGGATCCACACATTCGGTGTTGACCGGCGATTACCCGATGGACGACCGCTGGCGTCCGTCGGAGCTGCCGCCCGGCCGCAAGCTGCCGACGCCCGAGGCCCTGTTCAAGCGGCTGGACGATCCGCTCGCCGAGGCGATCCCAGAATCTTCGTAGACACCCATCTCCACCTGGAGGAGCTGGGTGATCCCACAGCCGTCGTGGCCGAGGCGGTCTCGGCAGGCGTCACCCGCATGATCACCATGGGGGTCGACCTCGAGCGCAGCCGGAAGGCGGTGGAGCTTGCGCACGCATATGAGGGAGTGTGGGCGGGAGTCGGCCATTATCCACTCGAGCCCGCCGCGTTCGACAAGCCGGCCATTCGCGAGCTGGCGAAGGACGAAAGAGTGGTGGCCATCGGAGAGATCGGCCTCGATTTCGGAGAGGCCGACGAGGCCGGCCGCATGGGCCAGCTGGAGCGGCTCGACGCGCTGATGGACATGGCGGTGGAGCTGGACCTACCTGTTTCCGTCCACAATCGCGGTGCCGACGCCCAGATCGAGTTAGCGATCAGGAACCATCCGGGCCTGACCGGCGTGATGCACTACTTCGCCCTGGACTGGGACTGGGCGCAGCGCTTCCTGGACCTCGGCTTCTATCTCTCCTTTGCCGGCCTCGTGACCCGGCCCAGCCGCCACCTGCTTCGTGATGTCGCCGCGCGCTGTCCGGCGGATCGCCTACTTCTCGAGACGGACTCCCCGCACGGTAACGCGCACAAGCGCATGGGAGTGCCGAACCGGCCCGCATATCTGCTCGACACCGCCGAGCTGGTGGCCCAGCTGCGCGGTCTCTCCATCGCCGAGCTCGCAGAGGTCGAGAGCGCCAACGGGGCCAGGCTCTTCCGACGCATGACGTGATCGATCCTGCCGATTCGCGCCAGCTCGAGGCCATCCTGCGGCGCCACCGGATCGATCTCCGGCATCGCCTCGGCCAGAACTTCCTTACCGATATGACCCTGCGGGATTCCATCGCTCTAGCGACCGGCGCCACGTCGGAGGACGTGGTCGTCGAGGTCGGCGCGGGCGTGGGCACCCTCACGATCGCGCTGGCGCCAGTGTGCCGCGAACTGATCGCGATCGAGCTCGACGAGCGTCTCGTCGAGGTGCTGCGCGAGACGACGGCCCCGCATCCGAATGTTCACGTGGTGCATGAGGACGTGCTTCGATTCGATTTCCGCGCGTCCTTCCCACTTGGAGGCGAGGTGGTCGCAGGCAACATCCCGTACCACCTGACCGGCGCTCTGGTTCGCAAGCTGCTCGACCTTCCGCACCGCCCTCGCCGGCTGGCGTTTGTCGTGCAGAAGGAGGTCGCCGAGCGCTGGACGGCCACCACCGGAGCCAGCCTTTCCACCGTCGCGGTCCAGGTTTTCACCTCGCCGCGCATCGCGCTGAACATCGCGGCGCGGTCGTTCACGCCACCGCCAAAGGTCGACTCCGCACTGGTCGTGCTGGAGGTCAGAGAGCGCCCAGCCGTCACCGTCGACGATCTGAACCGCTTCTTCCGGCTCGTCGAGGCAGTCTTCCAATCCCGCAGGAAGCAGCTGGGTGGGACCCTCGCCCGGGTTTCGGGCATCGAACGGGCTGAAGCTGCGGAACGCCTCGACAAGCTCGGAATCGACCCGACCCGCAGGCCGCAGACACTCACCCTGCAGGAGTGGGAACGTGTCTATGGGGGCTTCGGAGGGTCGGCGCTGGTTAATCTCTAGCCGCTATCGAGCAACCGATTCGTTTTCCCGTCGAGGGGCCGGGTGGCTTTCGTGCCGTCCTTCGCCATACCGCGTTCCGCAACATCTGGTTTGCGCAGCTCGCAGCGCAGCTGGCGGACAAGTTCCTGCTGTTCTCGCTGCTGATCCTCGCCTACCACATCTCCGGGGGCAGCACGCTCGTAGCCGTGATGCTGCTCACGTACACCGTGCCCGCGGTGCTCTTCGCGCCGCCGGCGGGAGTCATCGCCGATCGGTTGGATCGCAAGCAGATCATGCTGTGGTGCAACTTCAGCCGGGCTGCGGTGGTGGCTCTCATTCCGCTCGCGGCCCTGGTTCCAGCCCTACGGGATAACTTCGCTCATCTTCTGCTTATAACCCTCGTCTTCTCAGCTGTGGGTCAGCTCTTTGGGCCGGCCGAGGCGGCCGTCATCCCCACCATCCTTCCGCGTCAGGCGCTGATCACGGCCAACTCCATGGCGCTGCTGACCATGGTGCTCACCCTCGTGGTCGGCGGCGCGCTGGCGCCGGTGGTGGCGAGGATCGACCTTTACGCGCCTTACTGGTTCTCCGCCGTCCTGCTGGTGATCGCGGGCGGCCTCATATTTCTGGCCGACATCCCAAGGCTGGAGCGCAAGACCGAGTCACCGGTGGCGGAGAGTCGGAGCCGCTTTCACATGATGGTGGTCGACCTGAAGGAAGGGCTCGACGCCATGCGCGACTCGCTCGGCTTGCGGCTCGCGTTTGGGCAGGTGAGCATCGCCGTGCTGGTGCTGTTCATGCTTTTCACCCTGGCGCCCGCATATGTCAGCAAGGTGCTTGAGATCTCCACGCAGGACACGTATGTGATCCTCGCGCCCGCGACCGGCGGAGCGATGCTCAGCGCCGTGCTGCTGGGCCAGTTCCTGCGCCACCTGGATCGCACGCGCGTGCTCGCAGGCTCGCTGCTGGCGAACGGCGTGACGCTGCTCGCTCTTGCCGCCGTACCGGAGGCGATGGCGCAGTTCCCGGATCTGCAGGTGCACAACCGGATCACGGGGGCGTCTTTCAGCTTTCTGCTCGGAGTCGAGTTTGGCGCGATCATGATCCCGGCGATCACCTACCTCATGGAGGAGACGAGTGATGCGATTCGCGGACGCATCTTCGCGCTGCTCTACATGGTGATCAACGGAGTCACCGCGGTACCGGTCCTGATCGCGGCCGCCCTGGCCGACGCGATCGGCACCGCCCACGTGATCGGAGGGATGGGCGGAGTGCTGCTCGCGGGCGGCGTCGCGATCATCGCGGCCGGGCGGCGCGTCTCTGAGCCAAGAACAAGGTCAACACGATGAGGATCACCACGACCAGGCCTCCGATGCCGATATCGCGGATGATCGCCTCCAGCAGCGGGAGGTTGCTGCCGAGCACGTAGCCGGCAACGCCGATGGCGGTAGCCCATGCCAACCCGCCGAGAGCGCTGAACAGCTGGAACCGCCAGAACGGCATGCGGGCCATCCCGGCCAGGAGCGAGCCCCACGTGCGCAGGCCCAGCACGAATCGCGCAGCCAGCACCGCCCGGTCTCCGTACTGGGCAAAAAAGAGCTCGGAACGGGCGATGTGATCCGGGCGGATCCTGAAGAGCCTCCCAAATCGCTCAACGAAAGGGCGGCCGCCCCGATAGCCGAGCCAGTAGCCCAGGTCAGCACCGGCGGTGGCTCCAAGGAATCCGAAGAGGATGACCAGCACGATCGAGTGATGTCTCGCGGCGGCCCAGGCGGCTGCGGCCAGCAGCAGGGCTTCGCCCGGAAAGGGAATGCCGGCGCTCTCGATCAGGATGCCGAGCCCAGCTGACGGGTAGCCGAGCGCGTCGACGATTGCAGCAGGGTTCACGGTTGCCCCCCCGCACGCCGGGGAGGTCGCGCAAAGCGTGGATGGGGGGGTGAGGCCTGGATCAACCGTCCATATACTGGACGACCCCATGCCTGAGTATGGAGACCACGAGTCGAGCGAAGATCCGCTGCACGTGCTGCGGCATTCCGCAGCCCACCTGCTGGCGGCGGCCGTCACCGAGCTGTACCCGGACGCAAAATACGGCATCGGACCGCCCGTCCAGGACGGGTTCTATTACGACTTCGCGTTCTCGGCGCCTATCTCCGAAGCGGACCTGCCTGCGATCGAATCGCGCATGCGGCGGATTGCCCAGGAGGATCGGCCCTTCGTGCACGAGACTCTGACG
>JBIOJB010000132.1:0-6198 GCA_044450465.1 Candidatus Dormibacterales bacterium
AACGGGCGCCTAGCCGCACCTCAGCTGGCCGGTTCACCGCCCATCGGCTTTTCGAACCAAGCCACGTCCCAATACCGACCGAACTTGCATCCCTGCTCGGTGAAGTGGGCCACCTGCCTGAACCCGAACCGCTCGTGAAGAGCGACCGAGGCGGGATTGGGCAGGGCGATGCCTGCATAGGCCCGATGGATGACCTCGCTCCGAATCGCGTCGAAGAGAGCCTCGTAAAGCCTCGTCCCCAAACCTAGACGGGTGGCCCCTGCCGTCAGGTAGACGCTGGTCTCGACCGAGGTCAGGTATCCCGGCTTGGGGCGGAAGCGGCTGCTGCATGCATAGCCAACCACCCGGTCATCGATGGCCGCCACCATCACCCGGTGCCTGCCTGTTTCGGCATAGTGGCTGAACCATTCGAGCCGCCCACTCATCGTCATTGGTTCGAGGTCGAATGTGAAATGCGATTCGACGACGTAAACGTTGTAGATGTCGTTGATCGTCGGGAGATCGCCTTCGGTGGCAGGCCGGACGGCTGTTCTGGACTCGATCACGTCGAACCAGTCTATTTCTCACAATGGGACGGTGGATCGCATTCAGCTGCAGGCGATGACGTTCCGGGGGCGTCACGGTGTGCGCCCGGCCGAGCGAGAAGTGGCTCAGGATTTCGTGGTGGACGTCGAGGTTGAGTGCGATCTCGGCCAGGCCTCGCAAAGCGACGAGCTTGCGGACACAATTGACTACAAGCTGATCTACGGGATCACAAAAGAGATCATCGAGGGAGAGTCGCGCAACCTGATCGAAGCTCTGGCCGGCGCGATCGCGGACCGTGTCCTCGAGCTTCCCCGGATTGAGTCGGTGGCTGTGCGGATCGCCAAACGGCCGGCGAGCATGCTGCCGCTGGGAGCCGCCGCCGTTCACATATATAGGACGCGCGCATGAACGTCGCGTATTTCGACTGCTTCGCCGGGATCTCCGGCGACATGACGCTGGGTGCGCTGGTCGATGCCGGAGCCGAGCGGGCGGTGATCGACGCCGCGGTCGAGGCGCTTGGCCTCGGAGCCGAGGTCAAGGTGCTCGTGGGTCATGAGACGCGAGGACACGTCGGTGGTACGCGTGTCGTGGTCGAAACCTCAGGACACACCGAGCGAACCGTTCCGGCCTTGAGGGCGGTCGTGGCCGGTTCGACCGCTCCGGACGAGGTCAAGCGGAGGTCGCTCGAGGCGCTGGACCTCCTCGCCCGTGCCGAGGCACGGATCCACCAGCAGCCGGAGGGCGACCTTCATCTGCACGAGCTTGGCGGCGCGGACACGCTCGTAGACCTCGTGGGAGCTTTCTGGTTGCTCCACCACTTGGGCGTTGAGCGAGTGCACTCGTCCGCGCTCCCGGCGCCCCAGGGACGGAAGCAGGGCATGCCGGTGCCGGCGCCGGCCAGCCTCCACGTTTTGGAGGGCATGGGAGCTGTTCTCCGGCCGGTGGACGGGGAGCTCGAGCTCGTGACGCCCACCGGGGCCGCTTTTCTCGCCACGTGCGCGGATTTCTCGAGGCCGGCCATCGCGCTCCGCCAGGTCGGCTATGGCATTGGCTCGCGAGAGACTCCCGGGAATGCGCTGGCGGTCTGGCTGGGCGAGGAGGTCCACGTCGCGGGTGACGTCACCGTGATCGAGACCAACCTCGACGACATGGCCCCCAACCTGCTCGCGGCTCTGTGTGAGGACCTCTTGGCGGCCGGCGCTCTGGACGTGAGCGTGACGGCTGCGCAGATGAAGAAGGGCCGGTCCGGACACCTGCTCCGGGTGATGGCGGCTCCCGAGCTCGTGGCACGCCTGAGCGAGCACGTGCTTCGCCACAGCACCACGTTCGGCCTGCGGCTGACTCCAACGCAGCGCGTGATCGCCCTGCGCAGGATCGTGGAGATTCAGACCGGGATTGGGACGGCCAGGGTCAAAGTGAAAGAGTTGGGCGGCCGCGTGGTCGACGCGGCACCTGAATTCGATGACTGCCGGAGGATCTCGAGAGAGACGGTCTTGACCTGCGCGACGTGATGCGCGTCGTGAGTGAGGCCGCGCGCAAGGAACTCGGCCTGTCGTAGTCGCCGCGGGCCGCCGTCAGCCAGGGCGCCGAAACCCGACAATTGAGCGGATGACGGCTCGGATGCTCGACGGCAAGGCGGCGGCAAAGGAGATCTACGCCGAGGTCGCCAAGGTAGTGACCGAGCGGGTCGCGAGCGGGCGGCCGAGACCGAAGCTCGCGACCGTTCTGGTCGGCGACGACCCGGCCTCGGCTCAGTACGTGGAGCTCAAGCAGCGAAACGCGCGAAACGTGGGCATCGACTCCGAAGATCACCGTCCACCCGCCAGCACGACAACCGAGGAGCTTCTCGCGCTCGTCGACCGGCTGAACCGCGACGAGACCGTGAGCGGCATTCTCATTCAGCAGCCCACGCCCAAACAGATCGACATGTCGCGAGTAGTGGTCGCGCTCGACCCCGTCAAAGACGTCGACGGGTTTCATCCGATCAACGCGGGCCTGCTGGCCCTTGGGCTCCCGGGAGGCGTCGAACCGTGCACGCCGGCCGGCATCGTCGAGCTGCTCGTGCGCGCGGGCGTGCAGATCGAAGGCGCGAACGCCGTTGTCGTCGGACGAAGCAACCTGGTGGGAAAGCCGGCTGCCCTGCTCCTCTTGAAACGCCACGCGACCATCACGCTGTGTCACTCGCGGACCAAAGACCTGGCGTATCACACCCGCTCGGCCGACATTCTGGTCGCCGCAGCAGGGCGTGCCAACCTGATCCTGAAGGACATGGTCAAGCCGGGCGCCGCAGTGGTGGACGTGAGCACCAACTGGTTCGAGGGTCGCCAGGTGGGCGACCTCGGCGCCGGCGTGGAAGACGTGGCAGGCTGGCTGACGCCGAACCCAGGTGGAGTGGGGCCGATGACGCGCGCGATGCTGATCAAGAACACGCTCCAGGCCGAAAGCCGGCGCCGGCCCTAGGGAGCTCCTCGACACCCGCCGTTAGCCGCTACTGCCTTCCATGACCTACCAAGAGGCGCTGGCCTACATCTCGAAGCAGGGCCGCTTCGGGATGAAGCTGGGCACCGAGCGCACCACGGCCATCCTCGGTCGGTTAGGGAACCCGGAAGCCGGCCTGGTGGGAGCGCTCATCGCTGGCACGAACGGGAAGGGCTCGACCGGCGCTTGCCTCTCATCGATCCTGCGAGCAGCCGGCCGCGCCGTCGGCTTCATGCCCAAGCCGCACCTCGTCTCCTACACCGAACGGATCGAGGTCAATGGACAGCCGATCACCGAGGCGGACTTCGTGGCCACGCTGGAGAGTCTCATACCGACCTTCGACGCCGTTGGGGCTGAGCTGGGACCGGCCACCGAGTTCGAGATGCTCACCGCGATGGCGGTCGCGTACCTGTCGCCTCGAATCGACCGCCTCGTCTGCGAGGTGGGGCTCGGTGGTCGCCTCGATGCAACCAATGCGCTCGATCTTGGCCTCGCCGTGATCACCAACGTCGACCTGGATCACCAGAAGTACCTGGGCGACACGATCGCCCAGATCGCCCGCGAGAAGGCGGCCATCATCAAAGCCGGCAATCGCGTGATCACCGGCTGCACGGGGGAGGCTCTTGCCATCGTCGAAGAGCAAGCCGCCCGAGTCGCGGCGCCAATGTGGCGGCTCGGGCGCGAGATCGAGGTCGAGAGCGAGCAGCTCGGCTGGGATGGCCACAGGATCTCGGTGAGGGGACCAGGTTTCGAGCACACAAACCTGGGCCTCGGTCTCCTTGGCGAATATCAGCCGGCCAACGCCGCCCTCGCGGTCGCCGCGGCACACGCGCTGGGCGAGGTCACAGACCAGGCCGTGCGCGCAGGGCTCGCGTCCACGCGCTGGCCGGGGCGGCTGGATCTCATAGACACCAACCCCAGAGTGGTGCTCGACGGTGGACACAACCCTGCGGCGCTGATCAAGGCGGGAGGGGCTCTTCGCGGCCTGATCGGCTCGGAGCGGTTGGTCACATTGTTCGGGATGCTCACCGAGCGCGATCCAAATCAGCTCCTGGCCGCGCTCCGGACGCTGAGGCCCGACGCAGTCGTCTTCACCGAGCCCGCCAGCGCGGGCGGTCACGCCGTGCCGGCCGACAAGCTCGCCACCCTCTACGGTCCAGGAGCGGAGGCCCTTCCAGCCGCCGGCGCGGCGCTGGCCCGATGTCGAGAACTGGCCGGTCGATCGGGCAACGTCCTGGTTTGCGGTTCCTTGTATTTGGTCGGAGAGATGCTGGCCGCGAGCCGCACGTCGCCTCCAGGTGGGGGGCGGCCCTAGGGCTGCTTCGGGCGTTGAGACTTCTGGGTCGAGACCCTCCAGTCCCGGACCGGTGCGCGAAGGAATCTTATGCACAGGTACAGACTGCCCGCGATCAGAGGCAAGAGCATCAGCGAGCCCAGACCCGCCCACTGGATTCCGGCGCTGGCGGTCAAGCCGGCCAGCAAAACCAGCGTCACCGCGACGCCGGCGCCACCCAGAAGCAGATCCCTGACCGATCGAGCGCCGCCGGCGGGGCCCTTCGCGGGTGGCGACTGCGCCGACCTGGGCCGTAGCCGAACGCCCGCAAACATCCCGAACAGGACAAAACTGATTCCGACCAGGGCGGCGAACAACGTGACGACCTCTGCGATGAGCCCTTCTCTCGTGTCGGCGACTCGCGTGGCCGCCGCGAACGCAACCGCTATCAGCACGACGCCGACCGAGATTGACAGCCAGCGCATCTACCTGGCCGCGGCCAGAATGCCGGCCCGCAGCCGCCGCATCCCTTTGAGCCATCGATCGTAGTCGTCCGCCTTTCGGCGGAAATAGTCTTCGACCTCGGGGTGGGGCAAGATGAGGAATCGCTCCTCGCCGATACCTTTCAGAACGGCTTCGGCCACCGCCTCAGGCTCCAGGGCGCCGGCAGTCAGGAACTCGAGGCCCTCGCGCTGCTCGGCGGCCAGCATATCTGTCTTGACGCCCTGCGGGCACAGGCACGACACCCGGATTCCTTCGTTCCCATGCGCGATGGTGAGCCACTCGAAAAACGACAGGGCCGCAGCCTTCGTGACGCCGTAGGGGGCGGCGAGCACGTGATTGAGAAGCCCGGCAGCCGACACGGTGCCGACGATGTAGCCTTCCTTGCGGGTCAGCATCCCCGGCAGAACGTGCCGCGCCACATAGACGTGGGCCATCACGTTGACCTGCCACAGCCGCTGCCAATCTGCATCGGATGCTTCAGGGCCGCCGCCAGCTGCAACCCCTGCGTTGGAGCAGAAGACGTCAATCCGGCCGTGCGAGGCCTCGACCTGCCGGATCACCGCCTCCACCTGGATCTCTTGAGCCATGTCGCAGCGGAAGGACGTTCCGCCGATCTCGGACGCGACGCTGGCCGCGCCTTCGGCATCGATGTCGACGATCACCACGGCCTGAGCCCCGGCGCTCGCGAACCGGCGCGCAAGTGCGCGGCCGATCCCACGGGCCCCACCCGTCACGACGACCACCTTGCCGGCCACCACCATGCTCGACGTTCGCCTTAGGTGGCGCCGAACCTGGGCAAGCCGCCCAGCGCGGTGCACCCCAGCACAGCACCCGACGAGCCCACACCGAATACAACGAAACGGCCCCGAGGTCGTGCGGTGCGGAGCGCGCCCGGAGCCCAACCACTCAGCCCCACGCCGGCCACGACCACCAGAAGGTGCATCACTTCGATGGCGAGACCCACGGCCGGAGTGTACGCCCGGACCCTTGAGCCGAGCGGGCAGCGTGCTCCGCGGTGATGCCCATGGGTCCGACTGAAAAATCCCAGTGAAAAAACTCGAGCGACCCTATCGAAGTTTCTGGATAGCGAATAGAATCTCTCCCCATGGTCGGAGGGGGGCTCGACTACAGTGCGTCCTTTCAGCGCGCTATCGAGCTGATTGGAAAGCGCTGGACGGGCGCGGTCGTGAAAGCGCTTCTACCCGGGCCCGCACGGTTCAACAAACTGCTCACCGGCATTCCAGGAATCAGCGATCGCGTGCTCACCGAGCGCCTGCGAGAGCTGGAGACGGAGGGACTCGTCGAGCGCCTGGTCGATCCCGGGCCGCCGGTGCGGGTGAGCTATCGCCTCACCGCTCGGGGTCGCGCGCTCGAACCGGTGTTGACGGCGGTCGAGGCCTGGGCCGCGGGTTGGCTCG